>DASVGP010000158.1:0-34528 GCA_036379475.1 Bryobacteraceae bacterium
GGAAAGCGTCGAAGTTTTCCTGCTTCTCGACTTCTTCAAGGACGCGGAATTTGGAGCAGAGGCCGTGCTTGACGCCGTTCTGGGCGACTTTGGCCTTGGTCTCGACGGATTTGGGGCCAGTGGATTTTTGAGAGTTGCGGCGGTTGGCCGCGATTTGTTTCGGAGTTGCCATGGTGTTGTATCCAGTTGGTACGGGCCTGGGGGACTGGCTGCTCTGTCCACGCGCAAAAACCGCTTGGGACAGAGAAGCCAGTCCCCCGAGAGGGCAGACGACCAAAAAGATCGTCTGCCCCGCCCGAAATTGGGGACAGGCAACGAATTTCCGCAGGGAGGCGTTGCTTGTTTTCAGAGCATCATCATGCGGAAATTCGAAGCCAGTCCCCAATTTCTGTATTGAGTGTGCGGGGCGACGGGGGTGCGGGAGGAGAGAAAGGGGCGGGTTAAGGCGCTGGATCTAAAAGCAAAATAAATTTCAAAAAGTGTGACCGTCACGTCGCTCCGTACTATCGTGAGGTTGTATGGCAGATAGCACCGAATCCATGCCCGATTTCCCGATCCCCCCGGCCAGCTTCGCCTTTCTGGTCGAATCGATCCTGATGCAGACGCAGATCCAGCTCGGTTTGCTCAGTTTTAGCGAGAAAGAAGAGGACCAGCCCGAACCGAACTTGCCGCTCGCCCGGCACTCCATTGACATGCTCGCCATGCTGCAGGAAAAGACGCGCGGCAATCTCACGGTGGAAGAGCAGCGGCTGATTGAAAACGGCCTCACCGAACTGCGCTTCCGCTACGTCCAGATCTCGGACGAGCAAAAGTCACGAAACCAACCCCAACCGTCAGGCTTCCAGGAGCCGGCCCCATCCGAAAAGGAACCGCGGATCATCGTCTCCGACGGCGGCAAAGGAAGCAAGACCGAATAGATGCTCGGCCAATTCGAGCATGCGTCCATCCTGGTGCTCGGCTCGGGCACCAGCGTGGGCGTGCCTATGATCGGCTGCCATTGCAAGGTTTGCACCTCTGGTGACCCGCGTGATCAGCGTCTGCGGCCTTCGGTGCTGCTGCGCCTTTGCGATAAGCGAGTTCTCATCGACACTTCGCCGGACTTTCGTCTTCAGGCGCTGCGTTTTGGCATCGATCGCATCGACGCTATCCTTTATACTCATTCCCACGCCGACCACATTTTGGGATTGGATGACGTCCGGCCGTTCAATTTCATGCAGAAGCAGGAGATTCCGATCTACGGCACCGTCGGGACCTTGCGCGTGATCGAGCAGACCTTTCAATATGTGTTCGATGCGGCACCTTCCGAATCGAGCCGTCCGCGCCTGATCCGCCGGCCTTTCGACGATCGGCCGATCCAAATCGCCGGATTGGAGATCGAGCCGATCCGCGCTCTGCACGGCAAGGGAACGGTCCACGGCTTCAAGTTTGGCGATTGCGCGTATTTGACCGACCACAGTGAAATTCCGCCGGAGAGCCGGGAGAAGCTGACCGGCCTCGACGTGCTCTTTCTCGATGCGCTGCGCAACAACCCGCATCCCACGCATTCGACGGTCGAACAATCGCTCAAGAACGTCGAGGCGCTGAAGCCGAAGAGAGCTTTTTTTACTCACATTTCGCACGACTTGCTCCACGCCGCAGTGGAAGCGCGGCTGCCGCCCCACGTACACATCGCCTATGACGGCCTCGAGATTCCCATCGGGCGGGCGGACGCCGCATGAGCGCTACCGTATTTCGCTCGCTCGAACAAGCCCGCGGGCGGTTCGGGCCTTGCGCCGTCGCCATTGGCAATTTCGACGGCGTGCATCGGGGGCACCAGGCGCTGCTCGACGCATCGGTTCGTTTCGCAAAATCGTGCCAATTGTACCCGGCGGTTCTGACCTTCGATCCGCACCCGGCGGCCATCGTCGCGCCGGAGCGACTTCCGCAAGCGATCTGTACCCTCGACGAACGCATCGGGTTGCTCCAGAAATATGGCGCGGAACGGATTCTCGTGCTGCCGTTCACAACCGAAGTCGCGCACATGACGCCCCGTGAGTTCATTTCGCAGATTCTGGTGAATGCATTGGAAACCAAGGCGGTTTTCGTCGGCGAAAACTTCCGCTTCGGCTACCGCCAGAGCGGAAATACCGATACGCTGCGCGAGCTCGGTCTGCAATTTGGCTTCGAACGGAAATTTCTGGAACCGATTACGGTGCGCGGTGAAATAGTTTCAAGTTCAGCCATCCGCCGCTATCTGGCGGCTGGGGACGTGACGCGCGCTGGGCGTCTGCTGAATAGATGTTTCTTTGTGGAGGGCCCGGTCGTGCGCGGACGCGGCATCGGCGCCAAACAAACGGTACCCACGCTCAACCTTCAACCGGTTTCCGGCCAGATCGTGCCGCGCGGCATTTACATCACCGAAACCACCGAAGCGCGAACCGGCCGCTGCTGGCCCTCAGTAACAAGTTGCGGAACGAACCCAACGTTCGGCGAGAGTGAACTTACCATCGAAACCTTTCTTCTCTCTCCGCTCACAGGCGAATCGCCGCAGGAGATCCGTGTCAAATTTCGCCGCTTTCTCCGCCTCGAAGAGCGCTTTCCCACAGCCGCTGAATTGAAAGCACAGATCCTTCGAGATGTTGTGCGCGCACAAAGCTACTGGCGGCGTATGGAGCGGTTTGGCCATTCGGCTGCTTCGATATACTGAGTACTTATGCAGCTTTCTGAAGGCAAATTAAAGCATTTGAACGCACTTTCGAATAAGAGCGGAGTGATCGCCGCCGCGGCCATGGACCAGCGCGGCAGTCTGCGCAAAGCCATTGCAGGCGCGAAAGGCGTTTCGCCGGATCAGATCAACGATGACATGATGGCTGAGTTCAAAGTGGCGGTCTCGAAAGTCCTGACGCCGCACGCGAGCGCCATTCTGCTCGATCCCGAGTATGGCATTCCGGCAACCAAAGCGCGCGCGAAGAACGCCGGCCTGCTGCTTGCCTACGAGCATAGCGGCTACGACAATACTCAGCCGGGCCGTCTGCCCGATCTGCTGCCGCACCTTTCCGTGAAACGGATCAAGGACATGGGCGCGGACGCGGTGAAAATACTGATCTATTACACGCCGTTCGATAAGCCCGAGATCAACGACATCAAGCATGCCTTCATCGAGCGTATCGGCGCCGAATGCGAAGTTTACGAGATTCCATTTTTCCTGGAGTTTGTCGGTTACGATCCGCAGGGCGGCGACGAGAAAGGCTTCGAATATGCGAAGAAGAAGCCGGAAGTGGTGATTCGCTCGATGGAAGAGTGGGGGAAGCCGCAATATAAAGTGGACATCCTCAAAGTCGAGGTGCCGGTAAACGCGCATTTTGTCGAAGGCAGCAAGGAATTCAAGGGCCAGGCGGCCTATACGCGCAAAGAGGCAATCGGCCATTACCGCCGCGCCGCAGAGATCGCACAGAAACCGTTCATTTATCTCAGCGCCGGCGTCAGCAATCCGCAGTTCATCGAATCGCTGAATATGGCCGCCGAAGCGGGTACCGATTATTCGGGCGTATTGTGCGGCCGCGCGACCTGGAAAGATGGCGTGCCGGTGTATGCAAAGCAAGGCGTGAAAGCGCTGGAAGACTGGCTCTCGACCGAAGGCGTGAAAAACATCAACGCGGTGAACGAAGCCATCAAGTCCGCCAAACCTTGGCACGCCAAGTACGGGATCGCCGTCACGGCATGAACTGGTAGTGGGGCAGACCATCGTTTTTTGTGGTCTGCCGCGCTGGTGACAGACAACACAGAATGATCGTCTGTCCACGACACCCATGACGTTTGCTTCCATCCCCGAAGCGATCGAAGATTTCCGGCAGGGCAAGATGCTCGTCGTCGTGGACGACGAGAACCGCGAAAACGAGGGCGACCTCACCATCGCGGCGGAAAAGATTACGCCCGAGGCGATCAACTTCATGGCCACCCACGGACGCGGGCTGATCTGCCTGGCGCTCGACGCCGCGCTCTGCACGCAGCTGGGCTTGAAACCGATGTCAGCGGTCAACACCGCGCGGTTCGGCACGGCCTTTTGCGAAGCCATCGACGCCACCGAAGGAGTGACAACAGGGATCTCAGCCTACGATCGCGCGCAGACGATCAAAGTGGCGATCGATCCGAAGAGCCAGCCGCAGGATTTGGCCAGGCCGGGACATATTTTCCCTCTGCGCGCCCGAGAGGGCGGCGTGTTGGTGCGTTCCGGACAAACCGAGGCGGCTGTCGATCTGGCGCGCATGGCGGGCCTTGCGCCGGGTGGCGTCATCTGCGAAATCATGAATGCGGATGGCACCATGGCGCGCGTGCCGGAGTTGCTCGAATTCTGCCACCGCTATGGCTTGAAGATGGTTTCGGTTGCGGACCTGATTCGCCACCGGCTACAGACGGAAAAGTTCATTGAGCGTGAGGCAAGCGGCCAGATCCGAACGCCTTGGGGCGAATTCCAGATCATCCGTTACATTGGCCGCATAGATAACGAATCGCATCTCGCGCTAGTGCATGGAGATGTTTCCGGGAAGAAAGATGTTCTGGTCCGCGTACATTCGCACTGTGTTTATGGCGACGTTTTTCACTCTACCGATTGCGACTGCCACGCACTGGTCGCGACCGCGCTTCAGACGATTGCCGCAGCGCCTTGTGGCGTGCTGATCTACTTGCACCAAAGCGGTTACGGCGCCGAAGAAATGCGCTCCGATGGCCGCAAAGAGATCCTCGCGCACCAGCGCACGCCCTCCGCTTTGCTGACACCGGACGGGCAGCAGCCGCTACAACACGAAGCCGGCGTGGGAGCGCAGATCCTCTCCGATCTCGGCTTATCTACGATTCGGCTGCTGACCAATCATCCGCGCAAAGTGGTCGGGCTCGAAGGCTTCGGAATTCAGATTACCGAACAGATCGCATTCTCCGACGCCTTGCGCCCAACCTTAGGAACCTGAGCCTTTCGCCCGGCTCTTTTCTTCCGCTTCCCTTGCACGTGCGCGTTTATTGGCTTCTTCTTCCGCCTTCAGCTTTTTAGGATCGGAGAGGCTCGGGGTGATGGTCATGCGCGTATTCCCCGCGCCGGCCCGGACACCGGAGACATCCACACCAATGGTTCCGTTCGATAGCGTCTGCTCCACCGGATCAGCCGCATTTTCGCCTTGTGGATGGGTGGGAAATCCGATCCCGCCGGAACCGCCGCCGGAACCGCCGGGCGCCGCGATATCGACATCCCGAAGCTCTCCACCGTGGTCGCTCACTTCGCGTTTGTTAATGGGTTTATCTGTTCTTTGCTCATCTGCCATAACAATCTCTCCTCTTTAAGTCAGACTGACCACAGTGGTGATTGATTTCGCATCGGTGCGCAACATAGATGTGGGCAGCAACAGAACCCCGACCGTGAAGGAGGGACGGGCAGGCACATCAGACGGGCAGGCACATCAGTGGTGCGGAAGTGTGCGTCGAACTGATAGGAAAGTACAATAGTCGCTTCCGATGCCTGTCATTCCCTTCCGGCTCCCTCGTTTTTATCCCATACTCGATACGGCCGTGCTGGCCGCACGCGAATGCCCGGCGCCGCTAGCCGCCGAGGCCCTTGTCGAAGGAGGAGCTTCCATTCTGCAATACCGGCACAAGGGTCCGTGGACGCAAACGCATTTCGATGAAGCGGAACAGATCCGGGATATTTGCCACGACTCCGGCGTGTTGTTTGTGATCAACGACCGCGCCGATTTTGCGCGACTGCTGGGGGCGGCTCTGCACCTCGGGCAAGAAGATCTGCCACCGGCCGCCGCGCGGCGAATCATCAGCGACGAAGTCATGGGATTTTCCACGCACAACCGCCTGCAATTGACGCGAGCAGCGGAAGAGCCGGTGGAGTATCTGTCTCTGGGGCCGATTTTCGCGACGGATTCGAAATTGCGTCCAGATCCCGTAGTGGGGATCGACTGCCTGCGCGAATTGCGGCCCCTTACGCAAAAACCGCTGGTGGCGATAGGCGGCATTCGGATGGAAAACGCGCGAGACCTACTGGGAGCGGGCGCCAATTCGGTGGCAATTATTTCCGGCCTATGGCGGGGAGATTCAAGCAAGAAATCGATCCGCCGGCAAGCGGAAGAGTGGATGGAGCTGCTGGCGGGCTGAGATATAGCTATGTCATTTGTGGTTAGCGGGCGGCGCAGCTTGGCGGCGATCTTAGCGATCGGATCGTCAGCGGTCTTATTCTGGTTCGGCAATAATCTTCATCCGCTTTGGCCGCTGCTATGGTTCGCTCCACTTCCCGTGCTGCTCTTCGCGGCGCGCAGTTCGTGGCGAGCGGCGGCTGCCGTATCCTGGCTATCCTTGTGGCTCGGCAGCATCGCCATGTGGCACTACTTCCGTTCGGCGCTGCTCGCTCCGCTCTGGGTTGCGCCCATGATCTATGCGATTGCAGCGTTTTTGTTTGTGCTGGCGGTATTGCTGTTTCGCGCGCTGCTGCTGCGCGGCGCTTTTTGGACCGCGCTGCTGGCGTTTCCGGCGCTTTGGGTCTCCTGCGAGTACGTACACAACATTGCCACGCCCGATGGAACCGCGGGCAGTCTCGCATATGCGCAGCTCAATTTTCTGCCCTTTCTACAGCTTGCTTCGATCACCGGGCCATGGGGCATGAGCTTTCTGCTCTTGCTCTTTCCCGCCGCACTCGTCATCGGGCTGTATTTACGTCATACGGCACCAAAACAAGCCTGGCGCATCGTTGCTGCAAGCCTGGGCGCGATTGCACTGGTGTTGATCTTCGGCGCGGTGCGGCTGGCGCAGCCCACGCCGAACCAACAAGTAAAAGTGGGGCTGATCGCATCCGATGGGGAAAACGTATTCCCTCCGCCCGACGGCCCGGCTACCGAGCGGCTGTTTCGCGAGTATGCCGCTGTAGGTGGGAGACTCGCTGCTCAAGGCGCTCAATTCATCGTGATGCCGGAGAAACTGGGCGTCGCCACGGATGCCGATATCCGGCAAGCCGACGCCATTTTTCAGTCGGTGGCGGATAAGACCGGAAGCACCTTCGTCGTGGGATTGATCCGCGTATCCGCCTGGGCCAAGTACAACCAGGCGCGCGTATATGCACCCGATGCCGCTGTGCGGACCTACGATAAGGAACACATGCTGCCTGCTTTCGAATCCATGTTTACGCCGGGAACATCGCTTACGATCCTGCAGAAGGCTTCGAGGCCGTGCGGCGTGGTCATCTGCAAGGACATGGATTTCACGCAGCCTGCCCGGAAATACGGCGAAGCGGGCGTGGGGCTGATGCTGGTGCCGGCGTGGGATTTTGGGATGGACCGCTGGTGGCATGGGCACATCGCGGTCATGCGGGGCGTCGAGAGCGGCTTTAGTGTGGCGCGTTCTGCAAAGGGCGGCTATCTTACCGTAAGCGACAGCCGCGGGCGCATTCTGGCGCAAACGAGGAGCGACTCGGCTCCGTTCGCGACGTTGATCGCGGATGTTCCGGTGGTGCACAGCGGGACGGTGTATCTGGTGTTGGGGGACTGGTTCGCGTGGGTTGCGCTAGCGGTACTGTGCTTCGCGCTTGTTCAGCTTTACCGGTTGCGCCGACGGCGGAGGAAACCGCAAATGGCTTCGCCTGCAAGCGTAAGCGCAGATCGAGTTATACAAAGCTAGTGTGCATTGGCAGTCGCGCCTTGCCCGTGCGCAATCGCGGCTTTGGCGCGGGCGAGCCAGCTTTCGTAAGTGTAATTGTTCTTCTGAAATTGCCAGACAACCTTGGGGACCGCATAGAGTTCGTCGCGCGGAACGGAGGGAATGTTTGCGCCGAGCACCGTCGTGCCGGCCTTCTGCGTTTCCGGCATGGCCTGAATCTTCTTGCCCGTCCAATTGCGGAACTTCAGTTTCTTTTCGAGCCAGAGCGCCGCGGGCTTGCTCAGGAAATAGGGCTGGCGGCCGCTATAGTTGAGCACGTTTTTCGAACTGCTAAGCTGGGCGGCGGCCTGTTTGTCCAAAGTGGCGAAAAGTTCAGAGCCGCCGCCCAGCATACAGGCACGAACCTGCGTATCCACGGCGCACGCGAGCAAAGCGGCAAACGAACCACTGGAGCCAAGCACCGCGATGCGCTTCGGATCGACATCGCTGCGATGCGAGAGATAGTTCGCCGCTTGTAAAATGTCACTCACCATCAGGCCGGCCAGACGGCGTCCCATAGCGCCGGACCAGGAATATTGGACGGCGCCGGAAAGGCGGTCTTTGTTGCGTTCGTATTCGCCAATGGGGTCGTAGGTGAGGACCACCGCGCCGGCGCCGGCGTACAGGATTCCCGCCCAAGAGTCGTACCATGAGGATTTATCATCGCTAGGTCTGTTGACAACGATGAGGGCCGGGTGACGTTCGATGGTCGCGCCCGCCTGATGATAAACAATGGCCGGCACGCGCATGCCATAAGCAGTTGCGTAAGAGACGCGGTCGGCCGCCACGCCCGGCGCGGGCGTGAATGGCACGTAGGACTTGCCATGGGGCGCGGGCAGCGGGACGGAAATGTGCAGCGTGGTTTCGATCTGTTGCCTGAGTTGCTGCCGGTTGCGATGCGAGGCGCAGAAGACGGAGCAGGCAATCACGCCGAGCGAGAGCAGCCGAAGGAAGCGCACGATTTTCATGCTAGCGAAGCGAGCGCCACAGTAGAGTAAATAAGTGGATGAAAAAGCGCCTGTAATGAGCGAAGCTCTGATCAATTATGTCCGCAGCGTGGGCGTCAACGAACCCGGCGTGCTGCAGCGGTTGAGAGAGGAGACGGCGCGCTTGCCCAACGCCCAGATGCAGATCACGCCGGAACAGGGGCAGTTCCTGGGCGTGATCCTGAAGGCGATCGGGGCGAAGAAGACACTGGAGATCGGCGTGTTCACAGGCTATAGCTCCACGCTGACGGCACTGGCGCTGCCGGCCGATGGCCGTGTGATCGCCTGCGATCGCAGCGAAGAATACACCGCCATTGCCCGGCGCTACTGGAAGGAAGCGGGCGTGGAAGGAAAAATCGAATTGCGCTTAGGTCCCGCGCTCGAAACGGTGCGCAAGTTAGTGGAAAGCGAAAAGGCTCGGGAAACCTTCGATTTTGCGTTTATCGACGCCGATAAGTCCGCCTATGATGCCTATTACGAAAGTGCGCTGCAACTGGTAAGACGGGGCGGGATTGTCGCGCTCGACAATATGCTCTGGCACGGACGCGTGCTGGACGAGGATTCGCGCGACCCGGACACTTTGGCGATTCAGGCGCTGAATCGGAAAATTCGGGAAGACCAGCGCGTGGTAGCGGCGCTGGTGCCGGTTGGCGACGGAATTACGGTTGCATGGAAACGGTAGTGGAGTCTACCTGAACGTTTTCGGCGACTACCGGCTGCGGCTGGAGGGCACTGGCGCAAGCGGCTATCTTTTGCGCCGCAACACGCTGGCTCGGCTGGCTTGCATCCTGAGCGGCTTGTTCGGCATAGCTCTTAGCGCCGGCCAGATCCTTGCGCTTGTATTGCATATAGGCGAGCGCCATCATGACCGAGTAGGTATCTGCCGGCTTCACCTGCTTCAATCCGGCGAAGGCGGTATCGGCGAGCTGGAACCGCTCCTGGCTCACCGCCATGAGAGCGACGTGCAGGCGTGTTTCATAGTCGTTCGGGTTCAAGGCGAGCGCCTGTTGGAGCAGCGCGAGCACCTGCGAAGCCGAAACTCCGGCAGATTGATCCATGGCCGCAAGATAGGCGATCATCTGCGCATCCTGGGAGCCGCGAGCGACCGCGGCTGCGAAATGGGTACGCGCTTGCGCCGGATTTCTCTCCTGCCACGCAAGGTATCCGAGCGATTCCTCGATCTCCGGGTTGGACGGATATTCGGCCGCCAGCCTCTTCAATCTTTGCTCTCCTTCGGCTTGCTTCCAAGGATTGGAGGCGAGCATCCGGGCCAGCAGAAGTTTTACTTCCGGGGCAGAGGGTTCGGCCGACCGCGCTTCGACACTAGCAGTTGGTAAGCCAACACGGTAAACCGCCTCGTTCATTCCGGCTTTCCGCACGCATGCCTGAAGATCCAGATACAGTTGCGCGGGAGTTTTTCCGAAAGCAGTTTCGAGCGCCCCGGGCACGGCCGCGCCCGAAGCGATCGCGGCGAGGAAGGCGCCGAAATGCGGTGCATAACCATCGCCGAATCGAAGCATGTGAACCAGCGCCCAGCTTTCCGCATAGAAGATGGACGCCAATTGCCGGTCATTGTACTCGGGCGAACTCTGGCCGGCCGCGAACAACGTATGCAGAGGCAGCCAGGGCTCGGTGCGCAGCGCATACATCCGCCCGGGCAGAGGCGCGCCCACCGTCACGCGGCCGCCATCGAAGCTAAGCGTCGAATACAGATCGGCGAGACCTTCGTTTAGCCAAACCGGCAGTTTGAGGCCCTCATGGCTCAGAACCAGGTGAGCGTATTCGTGCAGTGCCGCCGCCCGATGCTCGGGAGCGATATCTTCGAGCACGATGTAGTCGCCCATCCGGGCCTGTTCGTAATAAGCAAAGGCGCTCGCGTTCGGGCTGTACGGCTGATACTCTTCCCGCGAATGAAAGGCGATAATGCGGACCGGATTGCTTCCCACGCTTTTCGCTCCCGCCGTTTGCAGGAAAAAGTAACGAACCTGCTCGAACATCTGCAACTCGGCGAGAGCCTGTTGTTCGCTGTCGGTCGTATACATCTCGAAGTGCGGCGTGGAGACGCGTAGCCAATGCGAACTCAGAGCGTAAGAGTGCACCGCCAAACCAGTAAGTAGTAAGAGGGTAAGAGCTGATATACGAGCCATGGAGATTCCATGTACTTATCAGCTAATGGATGGAATTTTGAGAGCTTAGATTTCAGGTACTGCTGGTACCAGTAGTTCAAACAGCGTGATTTCCGGCGGACAGTTGAAACGCACGGGCAGGCCGGAGGAGCCCACGCCGGCGCTGGTATACCCGTGCATGCGGCCATAGTGCCAGTAGCCGCCGGTATGCGCACGCGGCGCATTCACGTGATGAAACAAAGCTCCGACCAGCGGAAAGCAAATCTGGCCCGCGTGCGTATGCCCGCAGAGATAGAGATCCACCCCGGCAGCGGCGGCAGCGTGATAAAGAGCGGGGGTGTGCGCGAGCAGCACCTTAAAACCGCCGGGCGGGATGGGGTCGAGCGCCGCGGCGAGATCGTCGCAGCGGTAGTCGTATGGATCGTCGACGCCCGCAAGCCAAATAGTTTCATTTTTTTTGCTAACAGGCACCGCTTCGTTGACGAGCATACTTACGCCCATTTCTTCCAGGCGGAAGGCGATCTCGGAAGCGTCATGATTCCCAAGAATGGCATAAATGCCCTGCTCGGCGCGGATGCTGGAGACGATCCGCTTCAGGCGCGGATATATACGTTCGCAGGAGCCTTCGTTATGAAAGCGGTAATCGCCGGTCAAGACACACAGATGGGCGCTGATTCCCGCTGCTTTTTCGGCAACGATTTCGGCCAGCCCATCCACGCCGTCAATGTGTAGATCGGAGATCTGTAAAATGCGGTATCCATGGAAGGCTGCCGGCAGACCGGGGCATTCCAGCTGCAGCGAACGCACAACGGGTTGCAGCGCGTTGGCAGCGCCTCGTGGATACAGCCCAGAGGCCTTTAGTCCCAGCTTCAAAAGCGGTTTGAGAAACAGCCGCTCGGTGCGGTTCAGCAGAGGATGGCGGCGGCAGGGTATGCCAGTGCGCGCCGCATGCTCCTCAAGCGCAATTCTAGGTTGCAGGCGTTCGGCTAGGGAACGATGTTCGGCGAGTTTTGAGGTCATACCGTCATCGCCGTTCAGGGGATCGCCCGGGGCGCTTCCGGTTTCGCGTTGGATTACAGATCCGGCGCGCCGTCCGGAAAGAGGTGAAGGCGAAGAAGGCCATGAGAGCGGCAAATACAAGGCAGACCATGAAGTTGAACGGGGCCTTCGAATCGGTAGCCAGATCGGGATAAATCTGCGCGGCCTTAAAAAGAGCGGGAATGACCAGCGCGACGAACAGCGCTCCGATGGCCCGATTCCAAATGACGCGCGCGGGGCGGACGACCTCCGGCACCACATGGCGCACGAAGCTTTGCGCATGAGAGACCCTGACCGAGCGCGCCAGGCGGACCGCTTCTGCTAACTTCACTACGTCCTCATGCTAACACCGGCGCCGCGGCTCTCCAGCGGGTGTATTCTCGGGACGTGAACCAATACGACACAATCATCCTGGGCGGCGGCATGGTGGCCGGATACGCCGCCAAAGAAGCTGTGGACGGCGGCCTGAATCCGGGGGCGCTATGCATCGTTTCGGCCGATGGAGCGCTGCCGTACGAGCGCCCGCCGCTGTCCAAAAGTTTCCTTGCCGGAAAAGACAACGAACAGAGCGTGCTCATCAACAACGAAGCGTTTTATCGTGAGCATGGCATCGAGATCCGGCTCAACACGCCAATCTCCCGCATCGATCTTTCGGGCAAGCGATTGCTCGGCCAGGGCGGGCAGGAGTTTCCATTCAACAAATTGATTCTGGCTACCGGCGCACGCGTGCGCACCCTCAACATTTCTGGCGCCGATCGCGTGCTCTATCTGCGCTCGCTGAGCGATTCCGCACGCCTGCGCGAGGCACTTAAAAGTGCCAAAAAAGTAGCGGTCCTCGGCTCGGGCTTCATCGGGATGGAAGTCGCGTCGCAGAGCGCGCAGCTCGGACGCGACACCACAATGGTGTTCCGTGAGGATCGGGTTTGGAAAAGTTTTTTCACCCCCGAAATGTCGCGCTTTTTTGAAAAGTACTATCAAGACCGCGGCGTGCGCTTGGTACGCGAAGCGAACGTTACCGAGATCGGCAAAAGCACTCTGTCGCTTTCTAAAGCGGCAAAATTGGACGCCGATCTGGTCGTCGCCGGCATCGGAGTGACGCCGGTGACCGATCTCGCGGAGGCTGCTGGGATCAAAACGGATAACGGCATCCTGGCGAACGAATTTCTGGAGACCAGCGCGCCCGATGTTTACGCAGCGGGCGATGTCGCGAACTATCAGGACGTGCTTTCCGGGAAACGCCGCCGCCTGGAGCACTGGGACAACGCGGTGAAACAGGGGCAGTACTTAGCCAAGCGCCTGCGCGGAGAGAAAGAGCCGTTTCAAAACGTCCCCTATTTCTTTTCGGACATTTTTGATTTGTCCTACGAGTTCTGGGGCGCTACCGCGGGTGCGGACCGGACTGAGTACCGCGGCGATGTCCAATCCTCCAGCTTCGGAGCTTGGTGGTTCAAGGGCAGCCAAGTGGTCGCTGCTTTCGTGATGAACCGGCCCGACGCCGACCGCGACGCCGCCAGCCGGCTTGCAGCGCCGTAGGATTGAGCGCCTTACAGCGATGATGCTTGTGCACGAAGAAGTTTTAAGAGATCCACATCGCTTACTACAATGACGCCCCGCTGATGGCAGTATTGCAGAACAGCGGCATGAAAAAAGTGCCGATTCAAAGTGCAAAGAGCATTCGCTTGTCCCGCAATTGCGGTATGGACTACGGCGTCATCATCGGGATCTGAAGGTACCACACGGGGAGCGGGACCCGGAAAGACAATTTCTGTAATACCCGGCGTTTGAAGATAGGACATGTATTGGGCAATATCATCATCTGTAAATCTCGTCATCACCTGCACACGCCCGTAGGAAAGGACCCGCTCTAACTCGCGGAGCAGAAACGGCGATGTGAGCAGGGTGTGTCGAGGCGAAGCTGTGATGGTCTGAAGAACATCCCTCGCCGGCCCTCTAGCTCTCCCAGCCGCGCGAACCAGAATGTTCGTGTCTAGAACGACCCTCATTCACGGCCATGGCGCGCACGATCGACGGCTTCATCAATCGCAGAGTCTATCTCTGCCTCGGAGATATCCCGAACCTTCTCCGCGCGCCGATTGAGAAAATCTTCGAGACCGCGGGCAGCGGCCGCCCGGTCCGAAGAAGGCATGACTTCTTTGGGTGGCACAGAAACGACGCTTACCTCTTCGTCCGCTTCGATGGACCGGCCCAAGAGTTGCTCGACGGCAGACTTTACGTCCGGACGTAATTCGCTGGCTTTCTGGATTGAGACGTTCTGCATTGAGCTGCTCCGACCTCATCCTAACAAGCCGAGCAGCAGAGTTGCGGAGCTAAAGCTCCGCGCGGGCTGAAGCCCGCCCTCGGGTTCGTGATAAACTGCCATGCCGTTGGGGGTGAAGCGTGTATCTTGCCAAGTGGGTACTGGCAGTGGCGCTGTGTGGCACGGCGCAGGCATTCGGGCAGTGGACGACGCCTGCAGTTGACGGCGCGATTGCACCGGGAGAATACGGCAACGCGAATCAGGTTGGCACAAGCACCGCGCAGACGTGGTTCATGACCTGGGATACCGCGAATCTCTACGTCGGCATCACCAACGCCAACCTCAGCGAGGGCGCGGTGATTTACATCGGCACGGCCGGCAGCGGAACAACGTCGGGCGAGAACTACGACGGTACCGACTTCTCGTCGCTTCCCTTCCCGGCGCAGTTTGTCACGTATTTCAAAGACGGCTACCGGGAGTACCGCAAGTCGAATGGCGGCGCATGGTCGGGGCCAACGACAAACTACGGCGCCTACGCGTCCAATGCCGGAAATGACAACACGCGCGAATTGGCCATCCCCTGGTCCGCCATTACGGGCGGAGGCCTGCCTTCTCAGTTTGATTTTTTCGGTTATCTCACGTCGAGCAGCGGATACGTTTACGGAGAGGTTCCTGACAATAATCCGGGAGGGTTCATCGGAAGTTCGGCCACTTACAAGCAGTATTATTCCGTGACAAACACCGGAAACGCCACCAGCACGCCGCCGTTTTCCAACCTGCAGCCCAGCGCCCTGTACCACAACACTTTCGATGCCTTCTACCGCAGCCCGGAAGGCGCGGTTCCAGACAACACAAACGTCACGCTGCGCTTCCGGACTGAGCATTTCGCCACAAACGGCGTTACGGTCCGTGCGTATACTTTCGATACCGGAAGCGGAACAACAAGCGGTCCCACCGATACTCAGATGACGTTCGATCAGAACATCACAGTAAATGGAACCGAATACGACATTTGGAAAGCGACACTCACGATGCCTTCCAAGCCCAGCGTCTACTATTACAAGTTCAAAATCGCGGAGAAAGACGGCACAACGGACTATTACAGCGATAACTATATTGACGATTACGACAACGTCAACAAAGACGGCGCGGGCGTGGCATATAGCACCGAGCCGTTCGATTCGTTCCAGATCACCGTTTATGAGCCGGATTTCCAAACTCCGGCCTGGATGCACACGGCTGACATTTACGAGATCTTTCCCGATCGCTTCCGCAACGGCAACGCGAAGAACGATTACTGTGTCAGCGGCAGCACCTCAGGCTGCCCCTCTTTCTACGGCGAGCCCTCTTCGGGCGATATCGCAGTGCAGACCTGGAACACGTTGCTGTGCGATCCCTATAGCCAAACCAACGGCTGCTACAACAATTTCGGCAGCATCTTTTATGGCGGCGATCTTAAAGGCATTCAGGACGAGCTCGGGTATCTGCAAAGCCTCGGATTCGACACCTTCTATCTGACTCCGATTTTCGAGGGCAGTTCGAACCATCGCTACGATACCGACGATTACATGAAGGTCGATCCCGCACTCGGAGGCAATGCCGCGTTTACTTCCTTGATCCAGGCCATGGATCACCGCGGGCTACGCGTGATTCTCGATGGCGTTTTCAACCATGCCTCGTCCGACAGCGAGTATTTCAACCGCTACAACCGTTTCCCCGATTCAGGCGCCTGCCAATCGCTGAGTTCGCCTTATCGCTCGTGGTTTCACTTCAACGACAACACCGTGCCTTGCACCTCCGCCGATTACCCGGGCTGGGATGGATTCGACAGCCTGCCCACCTTCGATCACTCGCAAGCGGCGGTGCAGAACTTTTTCTATGCCGACCCCAACAGCGTGATGGCGACCTGGTACAACGCCGGCGCGAGCGGCTGGAGGTTCGACGTAGCGCCCGATCCGAATTTCCCGCACGCCTGGTGGGTGGGAACGCGCCAGTATGCGAAATCGTATAAACCGGACGGCCCGCTGATCGGCGAGATTTGGCCCAACGCGAGTCAGTGGCTCGCCGGAGACCAGCTCGATTCCACCATGAACTATCGTTTCCGGCGCAACGTGCTGGGATTTGCGCGCGGCAAATACGGCTTTATCGATAACAACGACAATGGCAGCGATTCCATCATTCCGCTCACGCCGAGCGAATTCGACCACGCCACTCGCGCCGTGCGCGACGATTATCCTCCTCAGGCCATGGCCGCGATGATGAATCTGATCGATTCGCAGGACACCAACCGCGCGCTTTTCGTTTTGACCGAAGAGGGCGACAACGGCCTGACGCAGGCAAAGCAGCGCCTGGAATTGGCAGCGCTGTTTCAGTTCACCTATATCGGCGCGCCCACGGTTTTCTATGGCGACGAAGCTGCGATCAATGCACCTTCGCGCCACAACGGATCGAACGGCCCCATCGGTGACCCCTATGCCCGCGCGCCCTATCCCTGGACCGATCAGCCCGGCGATCCGAGCATCTATGGCCCGCCGGATCAGAGCGTCATCGCGTTCTATACCGAGCTGGCCCACCTCCGCAAACAGTATCCGGCGCTCACGACCAATAACTTCGTCACGTTGCTGACTGGCGATACCCAGGAACCGTCCACTGCGCCAAATACGTATGCTTACGCGCGAGTTGGCCCGCAGAAGACCGTCATAGTGGCTCTCAACAATGGATCGGTTGCCAACAACCCGTCCATTCCGGTCGCGGCTTATTATTTGGATGGAACGACGCTGCAGGATGCGCTGAGCGGCGCGACGTATTCGGTCTCAGGCGGAAAAATCTCGCTTACCCTGCAGCCGATCTCGGGCGTGGTGCTTCTGCCCATTCCGGCCACGGTAGACTTGACTCCTCCCACAGGCAGCATCACGCTCCAGCCGGCAGCGAATGGGCAGGGGTGGAACAACGTTGCTCAGGTTTCGGTGAAGATCACAGCGGCCGATTCGGGCGGCAGCGGTCTCGATCAAATTCGCTATTGGGTCGATAACGGATCGACAAGCAGCACTGCTGGACCTACGGCCACCGAAGTGGTGAGCGGCGAGGGGAAGCATGTCGCGGGCGCGCGCGTGCTCGACAACGCCGGCAACGTCAGTGCGCTCATCAGCCAGTCCGTCAATATCGATCTGACGGCGCCCGTGGTTACCGTAACGGGTGTTCAAACCGGCGGCAAGTATGACATGTTTAATCCTCCGCATCCTGCATGCCAGACCACGGATGCGCTTTCGGGCGTAGCTGTGAATGCAAAGCTGACAGTGACGTACAATCCCGGCGTTCCGGTCGGTGGATACCGCTCGTTCACTGCCACTTGCTCCGGCGCACAGGATAAGGCGGGTAACACGGCGGCTCCGGTGAGCGTTACGTACGAAGTCAAGCTAGGTCGTTAACGCCAGTCGTCGATGACGTAAATATCGGGGCGATTAAATCCGCTCGTATGCGGGCGCTGCATGGCGACACCTTGGATGGCCGTTCTATATCCGCGGGCGCGCATGCGGCGGAATGCATCTTCGCGAGCGAGATTCACACCAGCCTCGACGGTTGCTCCGCGAGAGAGGGCAAAGGCTTCGCAAGCCTCCAGCAAACGATCGAATGCCGCGCCGTCCCGTGCCGCACCGAACTTCACATAGCAGAGTTTCTCGCCGCCTTCCGATCCACGCCCGTTCATGCACACCGCGAATCCATCGAGAGTTTTGCCTCTGTAAGTCAGTACGGTTTCTCCGGTGCGCTGCTTCAGTACAGCGCGGATTTCATCGCCGAGATCCAGTCCCTTTTCGATTTTTCCGGTGAGCCTTCTGCAGGCTTCGATCGCCTCTTCGCGCTGGCTTTTTGCGAGAACCGATAGCAGCGCGGGCGCGCCTGTTTTCGCTTCCGGAGCGCGCGTCAGGATTGCCGTCAGATAACAAGGCCAATAGCCGAATTTCTGGTACAAGCCGACGTGTTTGGGACTGTTGGCGAAGGTGAACAAGCCGCTGTGCCGCACGCCCCAGCGGTCGAAAATCTTCACGGTGGCTTCCAGCAGCCGCTGCCCCACGCCACCATCCCAATATTCGGGCAGCACAGTCAGCGGGCCAAAAGTTCCGAACGATCCCCAGTGCGTGACCGCGTTCGATCCGATAAGCCGGCCTTTATCGCGCGCCGCGATCAGCTTGCTGTGCGGCGAGCGGAAACGCGGCACGAGAAATGCGCGATCGCCCATGAACTCCAACGGATTCGGCAGATGCAAAAATTTGCCGAACGCAAGCCGCACAATGCGGTCCGCCTCTGCGAGTTCGCTCTGCTTAAGAAGACCGACTTTGATGGATTTAGCCGCTATCGCTTGACTCGCCATCCACGCCTCAATCGATCGTCAAAATAGAAGGGCTCAGGAAGGGAAAAATGGAAACCGCTAAATTTCGAATGAGCCGGATTCAAGATGAAATTGAATTCTCTAGGAACTACCGCGGACGGCACCTGAAGGACGGGGGCCGATAAATTACATGCCCATTGGGTTCCGATATCCCGAGTAGCACTTACGGCTTCGCCTGCGTCCCATCCGACCGGGAGGTCGTCAACTCCAATCCTCGTTATCTCGGTTTCGTCGGGTATTTCAATGGTTGTGATCACGTAGTCGCTACCGATTTCATCGGCGTTCGCCATCACTTCGAGCGCGCAGAGGGCTATGCTTCCCGCGGTGTAGATCACGGCAGTTCCTTTATGATTCCAACGACCTCCGTAAAGACTTGCTCCCCTTCCATCATTTGCAGGGTAACGGCTGCTCCCCAGCCGGAAAACAAGCATCACCAAACGCCATGCTCAACCTGGCCGAGCACATCTTTGACCCGAAGGACGCCTTCCTCGGTATCGAGCAGCGATAGAGGAGTCTTGCCGCCTAATGCCCGCACAGGAGATTGTAGCCACCGAATGGCCTTATCCGCCGATCCAAACGCCTCGGTTGCACGCGCTGTGATATCCACGGCCGGAAGGGAGTTGGCAAATTTTTGCGCCCATTCTTCCCTAATCGCTTCGACGATCAACTGTTTGATTTCAGATCGATCTTTAGCCGTTAACATCTCACTCTAATGGTTCCAACTTCATCAGCAGGCTAGCACAATTCAGCCATGATCCTATCTCCGCGGCTACTAACTGGTTTTGAGATTCACGGAGATTTCGGAAACCAACCGCTCCGCCGTTGCCGGCGCCAGTAGGATGCCGTTGCGGTAATGGCCATAGGCCAGAAACAGGTGGTCAGAGTGCCAGCGCCCGATGTGGAGATCGTCGCTTGCCGGGCGGAAACCGGCCCATGCTTCGGAAAGCGTGGTTTCACGCAAATGCGGAAACAGAAATCCGGCCTCTCGCGCAAGCCAGGAAACGATCTCCGGGTTCAAGGCGCGCTCGAAACCGACATGCTCGACCGAAGCGCCCGCAATGAGCAGACCGTTGGCCCGTTGAAGCATATAGATGTGACCGTGGCGGACGATGGTGCCGCAGGTCTGCTCCGGCTGGCGATAACCGATGAGATGGCCTTTGACCGGCTCGGCGACGGGAACTGGAGGTACGCCGGCGAGAGGAATCGAGCTGCTCCAGGCGCCTGCTGCAAGAACCGCAAGGTCGAATGGTCGGCCGTTCACTGATGCCGCAGCGGAAGAGATCTCCACCTGTTCGACGGCGGAATTTTCGAGCAGCTCCACGCCCAGCTTACGGCTGGCGACGGTCAGCGCGGCCACGATATCGCGCGGGTTCACGATGGCATCGCCGGGATAGAAGCGCGCGGCGGCGAGACCGGCCGCATTCAGACGCGGCCAGAACGCAGCGACCTGAGCGGGAGTCAAGGATTTTGAGGGAATGCCGAGCGTCTCCTGACGCGCGGCGCGAGCCTGCAGCGCTTCGGAGGCTGCGGCGGAATAGGCGAGATCGACGCCGCCGCATTCCTGATAATCGATGGCGAGAGAAGACTCGCGCTCGAGTTCGCGCACGAAAGCCGGATAGAGGCGGCGTGATTCCAGGCACAGATCGCATAGCAACGAAGCAGATTCGATTTCGCCCCCGGGAGCGAGCATTCCCGCCCCCGCCCAACTTGCTTCGCCGCCGATGGAAGCGTGATCGAAAACAGTGACACGAAAGCCGCGCTGCGCAAGACGCCAACCGGCAGACATGCCGATGATTCCGGCTCCGACGACGGCGACTGTGGCGCTCACGCCGATGTCTGCACAGCTTCCGGCTCGGTGCTGGCCTTTTTCACTACCTCGAGAAAGGCTTTAGCGGCATGGCTGAGGGCGCGGCGCGCGGGATAGACCAAACGAATCTTGCGTTCGAGAGCCAGTTCCTTCACGCGGATCTCGTGCAGCAGACCCTGGCAGATCTCCTGATCCACGCACATGCGCGGCAGGAACGCGACGCCCTCGTTGTCCTGCACCAGCCGCCGGATGGTCTCCACGGTCGGCATTTCGACGTCCATGTTCAGCGGCACGCGATGGCGCTGAAATTCACGCAGGACCGCTTCGCGATACGGCGAAAGAACGTTGTGAGCAATAAACGTCTCCATATCGAGCTCGGCGATGGAGATTTCGTCGCGATGGGCGAACCGGTGCTTCGGCGAGACGATAAGGGCCAGCCGGTCCGTATAGATGACATGCGAGACCAGGTGCTCGTCGCCGGGATCGTAGCTAATGACGCCCAACTCCAGTTCGCCGTCCAGCAACTGGGATGGGATCTTGCTCGATTCCGCGCGCCGCACCTGCACTTTCAACTTGGGGAACAGCCGCCGGTATTGTTCAATGAGATGAATGAGATACAGCGAAGTCGATTCGTTGGCGCCGATCGAGAGCCGGCCCGCATAATTGTCCTTGAGCTCCCGCAGAGCGTTTTCCAGCTCGCCTTCCATGTTTTGAAACCGCCGCGCGTATTCGAGGACCACGCGGCCGGCATCGGTCAGCAGCAATTCGCGGCCCGACCGGTCGATCAGCTTCTCTTTCAAATCGCTCTCCAGCCGCTGGATGGCAATCGAGATCGCCGGCTGGGTGCGCAGCAATTTTTCGCCCGCGCGCGAGAAGCTGCGCTCGGTGGCAACTGTGAGAAAAACTTTTAACGGGTAGAGTTCCATAACGCCGGCCTGAAGCGCCAATGCCATTAGTATAATAAATAGTAGACCGAAAAACTATAAATTTGCATAATCTATCCTTTGCCTTTAGGATGGAGAATATCCCGAGCAACAGGAGCGCCCACGTGAACCGTATCTATATTTTTGACACAACGTTGCGCGATGGAGAACAATCTCCCGGCTGCAGTATGGCCACCCCGGAAAAATTGCAGATGGCCGCCAGGCTCGTGGAGCTTGGGGTAGACATTCTGGAGGCCGGCTTTCCGATCGCTTCCGACGGCGACTTCGAAGCGGTAGACGCGGTGAGCCGGCAGTTTCCCTGGGTTCAGGTGGCGGCGCTGGGCCGCGCTTGTACTCTGGATGTGGAACGGGCGGCGCAGGCGCTGCGGCATGCGAAGCGGCCCCGTATTCATACCTTTATCGCAACCAGCGATATTCATCTGAAGCATAAACTGAAAAAGACCCGCCAGCAGGTGCTGGACGACGCAGTGGCAGCCGTGTCCCTGGCACGTAACTATACGGATGATGTCGAATTTTCCGCTGAAGATGCAACCCGAACCGATATCGATTACCTGGAGCAGATCTCCAAGGCGGTGGTCGAGGCGGGAGCGCGCACGGTCAATCTGCCCGATACGGTCGGCTTTTCGGTCCCGGACGAATACGGGGAGCTGATCGGGCGAATGGTTCGTCTGCTGGGCGATCGCGCGATCGTCAGCGTGCATTGCCACGACGATCTGGGCCTGGCAACGGCGAATTCGCTGGCGGCGGTGCGGGCCGGGGCGAGGCAGGTGGAGTGCACCATCAACGGAATCGGCGAGCGTGCCGGCAACACGGCGCTCGAGGAAATCGTGATGGCGATCAAGACGCGACAGGACCGCCTGCCGTTCGAGACCAAAATTCATACAGAAAAGCTTTATGGCGCGAGTCAGACCCTGACGCAGTTTATCAGTTTTGGGCCACAGCCGAACAAGGCAATTGTGGGTGAAAATGCTTTCGCGCACGAAGCCGGCATTCATCAGGACGGTTATTTGAAAAATCCGTCTACCTATGAAATCATCAGCCCGGCGAGTGTGGGCGTTCCTGAGACGCGCCTGGTGCTGGGCAAGCACAGCGGGCGCCATGCGCTGAATCAGCGAGCCAGGGACTTGGGTTTCGATTTGACCCGTGAGGAGTTGGACGAGGTTTACCGCCGCTTCACGATGCTGGCGGACAACAAGAAGGGTGTGCGCAACGAGGAGATCCTCAAGCTGATCGTGGAAGTGACCAACCGGAACCCGGCGCTCGAGACCGCGCAGGCCATCACCGCCCATTAAGAACAGAATATGACCTTGAAAGTGCTCTTGCTTCCCGGCGACGGGATTGGTGTAGAAGTGACCCGCGAGGCCGAAAAAGTCTTGCGGCGGATCGCTGAGCTGTTCGGGCATGAAGTATCGCTCGCGAGCGGTTTGCTGGGCGGTATCGCGATCCATAAAACCGGCTCGCCGCTTCCCGAGGAAACGCAGCGGCTGGCGCTCGAATCCGATGCGACCTTGATGGGTGCGGTGGGCCTGCCGGAGTTCGACAATGCGCCGCCGGAGAAGCGGCCCGAGCGCGGCCTGTTGGGAATTCGCCAAGCCCTCAATGTGTATGCGAATTTGCGGCCGGTGCGCTCTTATCGCGCGCTGCTCGATTCCTCGCCGCTCAAGAATGAGTTGGCCGACGGGACCGACATGATCATCGTGCGCGAGTTGACCGGCGGCCTGTATTACGGAACGCCTCGCGGAATTTCGGGCACGGGCGCGGAAGAGCGTGCGGTGAACTCGATGGTCTACACGCGGCGCGAGATCGAGCGTGTGGCGCACAGGGCGTTTCAGCTTGCGCGCAAACGGCGGAAAAAGCTGACCAGCGTGGATAAGTCGAACGTGCTCGAAAATTCTCAGCTGTGGCGCCGCGTCGTGAGTGAAGTGGCAGGGCAGTACCCGGATGTCGTGCTGGACCACCTTTTGGTGGACAACTGCGCCATGCAGTTGGTACTGAATCCGAAGCGCTTCGATGTCGTCCTGACGGAAAACATGTTCGGCGATATTTTGAGTGACGAAGGCGCGGTGCTGGCGGGATCGATCGGCATGCTGCCCTCGGCTTCGATCGGCGACAAGGCGGGCCTGTATGAGCCGGTACATGGATCGGCGCCCGACATCGCCGGCCAGAATAAAGCCAACCCTTTCGGCGCCATTAGCTCGGTCGCAGCAATGCTCGAATACACTTTCGGATTGACGGAAGAAGCGCGGGCGGTCAATCGCGCGATCGAGCAGGTTTTGGAGAGTGGCCGCGTAACCGCCGACCTGAAACCCCAAGGCAAGCCCGCCACCACCAGCGAAGCAGGCGACGCCGTCTGCGCCGGTTTGGAGGGTGGGCTTCAGCCCGCTCGAAGCTTTAGCTCCGCTTCTGCGGAGAGAAGGTAGTTATGAGAGAAACCAATGGCGCGGCCCACCCGCGCACCATCATCGAAAAAATCTGGGACAACCACATCGTTGCGCAGCGCGAAGGCGCGCCGCCGCTGTTGTATATCGACCTGCATCTGGTGCATGAAGTCACGTCGCCGCAGGCCTTTTCGGGGCTGCGCGACCGCGGCTTGAAGGTCCGGAGGCCCGATCTGACAGTCGGCACAACCGACCACAGCATTCCGACAACGGACCGCTCGCTGCCGATTCTCGACAAGACCGCCGAAGCGCAGATTAATCTGTTCGAGAAGAACTGCCGCGATTTCGGCATTCCCTGCTTCGGGCCGCACAGCACGAAGCAAGGCATCGTGCACATCATCGGGCCGGAACAAGGTTTGACGCAGCCAGGCATGACAGTAGTTTGCGGCGACAGCCATACGGCGACTCATGGAGCCTTCGGCGCCTTGGCCTTCGGCATCGGCACCAGTCAGGTCGAGCATGTGCTTGCGACGCAATGCCTGCTGCAATCGCCTTCGAAGACGTATGAAGTACGCGTGGAGGGCACGTTGAAGCCGGGCGTCGGGGCCAAAGACATCATCCTGAACCTGATTTCGCGCATCGGCATCGGCGGCGGAACCGGCTGCGTGTTCGAATATGCCGGTTCGACCATTCGCTCGCTCTCGATGGAAGAGCGCATGACGATCTGCAACATGTCCATTGAGGGAGGCGCGCGCGCAGGTTTGATCGCGCCGGACGATACGACCTATCAATATCTGGCGGGCAGGCCGTATGCTCCGAAAGGCGCGGATTGGGAGCGCGCCGTCGCATTCTGGCGCACGCTGCCGACCGATGCAGGCGCGCCATTCGACAAACGCATCGATATCGACGCCGGCGCACTCGAACCGATGATCACCTTCGGCACCAATCCCGGCATGGGCATTCCGATTACCGCGCCGGTTCCCGATCCGGCATCGCTCAACGATCCCTTGGAGCGCGAAACGCTGCACAAAGCGCTGCGCTACATGGATCTGGCCTCGGGCAAGCCGCTCTTAGGGCATCCGGTGAATGTGGTGTTTATCGGAAGCTGCACCAATTCGCGAATTACCGATCTGCGCGCCGCGGCGGAGATTTTGAAAGGTCGCAAGGTGAATCCCAAAGTACGCGTGATGGTGGTGCCGGGGTCGCAGGAAGTGAAGAAACAGGCGCAGGCGGAGGGTCTCGACCGGATTTTCAAAGAAGCTGGCGCGGAATGGCGCGAAGCGGGCTGCTCGATGTGCATCGCCATGAACGGCGATCAATTGCAGCCGGGCCAGTATAGCGTCTCGACCAGCAACCGGAACTTCGAAGGCCGGCAAGGCAAGGGCGGGCGAACCTTTCTCGCCAGCCCTCTGACTGCGGCGGCCAGCGCGATCGCCGGCGTTGTGACCGATGTGCGAACGATCCTCTGAGGAGCGAAAGTCATGGAAAAATTCAAACCGTTTACCAGCCGCCTGGCGGCGCTGCCCATCGACAATATCGACACCGACCAGATCATTCCGGCGCGATTTTTGAAGACGACCTCGAAGGCCGGGTTGGGCGATCAGCTTTTTCAGGACTGGCGCTACGACGAAAACGGCAAGCCGAAGCCGGATTTTATTTTGAACCGGCCCGAAGGCCGCGCCGCGCAGATTCTGCTCGCGGGCGATAACTTTGGCTGCGGCAGCTCGCGGGAGCACGCGCCCTGGGCGCTGACGCAATACGGCTTCCGCGCCGTGATCAGCACCTCGTTTGCGGATATTTTTCGCGGCAATGCATTGAAGAATTCCTTGCTGCCGATTGTCTTGCCGCACGAGGCGCATACGGCGCTATTCGACACCGTTTCAAAGAATCCGGCTGCAACCGTTACGGTCGATCTTGCCTCGCAGACGCTGACCATGCCCGATGGATCCAAAGCCTCGTTTCCCATCGATGCATTTGCCAAACAATGCATGCTCGAAGGCATCGACGAACTGGGCTACATCCAGCAACAGGAAGCGGCGATTGCGGCGTATGAGGCGCAGCGGCCGCTGACGGTGAATACGCTAGCGGACTGACAGTCAGCCAAACAGAACCCCGACCGTGAGGGAGGGGTCTGCGCGATATAAGCCTTTACTTAAGGCTGAATTGTTTCTGGATGGCCGACGACACTGGAACTGTCAATCCAGATTGACGCCAGCCGTAAGGACTCTCCGATCGAGATCTTGGCCGGCCTTGTGCAGGCCCCCAAAGGTCTGCTAGTCTCCTTAACAGAGTCGGTCGCTGTGTTGAAGCGCAATTGAATGACGGTCGAGATTAAACGCTGCTTTTTTTGAGCTGACATTAAAGCCGAGGCCGTGAGCCTCAGGGACGATATCGAACGAGAACTGGGTATTCCGATTCGGCTGCGTGCGGGTGCCCCTGGCTCCTTGAGGGTTCTACTCGATGGCGAACAGATCTACTCGAAAAAGGAGACGGGGCGTTCACCAATTCCAGCGGAAATTATCAGATTAATCCGCGAAAAGACTCCGCAGCGATAGATCCTATTCATATTGTTTTGTTGACAGGCTAGCGGGCACGATCCAAGCGTCCGGTCCAATTGACGGATTGCCGACGATCCGACCGCAACAGGAGTGCCCGCTTTCGGTACGCAAACAAGCACGCGAGCCCTATCCCTAACAAGACGACCGACTCGGGTTCCGCAGTCGTGTCGAGCGTTCCGGCGCCTGATGTGGAGAACGACGGACCAGCGAGATTCAAAGCGCCGCTACCGGTGAGCGTTCCGTTGTACCAAAGGAACGCGCCTGTGCCACCTGTGACGTTCAGGATCTGCGTGAAAGGCACAATTGGAGGGGAGGAAAAATTGTCGTGCTCATGCAGAGTTCCGACGAGAGTGTCTCCATTGCCGAACGTCATCGTGAACGTTCCATCGTTGTCCCCCGTGGCCAGATTGGGGAAATTAATTCCCTCCCAAGTCATGCTCCCCAGCGGATTCACTGAACCAGTGCCGTTACCAATCACTGGTGGATTCATTGGGTCTCCTGAGCCACTTCCACTGAATGCGTACGTCACATTGATTGTTGCCGCTTGAGCCGCAATCACTGCGCCGAAGCCCAGTACCAAAGCACAGCCGGCGGACGTTAAAAGAGTTCTTACGTTCATACCTGCTCCTTCGTTTGTTGTCCTGAGCCGCAGTTGGCCCGCAGCAAGCGTAACACAGAGTTTGGCTAAGTGTTGCTTCCGATTACGGTCTGTTCCGCTTACAACGGGATTACGCGCCACTCGGAAACAACTTGAGCCCTAAGTAAACGCTTATGGGGCTGCGCGACCCCTCCTTGACAGTCGGGGTTCTGTTGCTGCCGCTATTTTTCAGCGCGGTTTCCGCTTCACTTCCGAAAGATGAACAATCGCGGCGGCGGTGTCGTAGCGCACCAGGTCGCTCGGGTCGGTAAGCAGCGGTACCAGCGCGCGGAGCAGTGCGGGGTCGCCGCGCGTGGCGATGGCGCTGACGGCTGCCGCGCGCACCTGCCAATGCTTGTTCAAACAGGCTCCGGCAAGCGCATCTCCGCTCTTGGGATCGGGATCTCTGGCCAGCCTTTGCGTAGAGAGGATCAGGATGGGCATGTTGCGGTTATTCATGACGTGCTGCCAAACCTCGTAGCCGATGCTGCCGTAAGGAATGAAGCCGATGCCGGTTTCAAAGGCCATCTGTTCGATTACGCGGCGCTTCTTCAACTGGCGTAGCTGAGATTTCACCAAGCTAGGGCCCTTGCGCTCGCCGGTGAGCAAATTCAGGTAGACTTTATACGCTGCGGGGTCTTTGAGTTCATAGAGAGCATTGGCGGCCGCAAGGACCAGCACTAGGTCATCGTCCTTCAGTAGCTTGCGCAGTTTGGGGGTTACCGAGGCGATCCCGATATGGCCGAGTGCATTGGCGGCGGCGATCTTCACCGTATCGGAGGGATCGCCCAGCGCCTGCTCGGCCATGGCTTCAGCCTGAGAATCCTGTTGGATGAGGCCGAGCGCCAGGATTGCTTTGGCACGGCGGCTGGCGCTTTTGTTCAAACCGCCCTGGTGCAGCATCGACCACGCAGCCTCGACCGGCGGCGGGCCGGAAAGATTGACTGCCGAAGCGGCCAGCAGGAAGGCGAGTGCCAGCATGCACCCCTATTCTGGCAGTATGGGATTACTGTTCCCGTAACGTACTCGCCGGATCGATGCGAATGGCCCGCAGAGCCGGGCGCCAGCAGGCAAGAAACGCGACCGCGATCATGAGCAGCACCGAAATCGCGTAGGTGAGCGGATCGTGGGGGCTGACGCCGTAGAGCAAAGCCGAGAGCAGCCGTCCGGCGGCGAGCGCGGCGATAACACCAAGGCCGATGCCGATGGCGCAGAGCACAAGCGTGCGCCGAAGCACGGAAGAAAGCACCTGAGATGGCCGCGCACCCAGCGCCATGCGGATGCCGATCTCGCGCGTGCGCCGCGCAACCGCGTAAGCTATGAGTGCAAAAAGTCCCGTGGCAGCTAGCACCATCGCGAGCACGCCGAAGATGCCTAGCACGGTCGCGGCGACACGGGCAGGAAAAAGCGGAAGCGCCAGTTGCTTTTTCAGGCTGCCCGCGTTGGTCACGGCGAGCTGTGGATTCAGATCGAGCACGACTTTCGTCAATCTTTCGATCGCCTGACCCGGAGGAAGATGCGTGCGAGCGACGAGCGTGGTCCAGGCCGTTCCGGTTTGTGCGATGGGCAGAAAGACGGCGGGATGAGGGGCTTCGCTGAGGGATCGATACTTCCCGGTTTCGACAACGCCGACGATCTCGACACCTTTATCGGCCGGGTTCGGGCCCAAACGTACTCGTTCGCCAAGAGGATTCTTGTTTTTGAAGAGCAAATGCGCCAGCGCTTCATTAATAAGAGCAACCCGCGCCGTGTCCTTGCGGTCGTGACGATCGATATTGCGTCCAAGTAGCAGCCTTGTCCCCGCCGCCCGGAGATAACCCGGCGAGATGTTATACACGAACGCCTCGGGCATCTCGAACGGCTTCGGCATGGGGCGGTCCGCGCGCGAGATGGCATCACTGTTCGCAAAACCGAGGCTAAGCGGCAGGGCGTTAATGACCCCTGCGGACTGCACACCCGGTAGTGCGGAGGCTCTTTCTGCAAGTTGCCGGTCGAACTGCCTGCTGTATTCGTCGCCAAAACCTTGTAGGTCGAACGACAGAGAGACGGCTTGGTTCGGATTGAAGCCAAGATTCAACGAAAGCGCGTGTTGCAAGCTGCGCACGACGAGCACAGAAGCGATTACCAGAAAGACAGAGAGTGCAATTTGGGCGGCGACCAGCAGATCGCGCATGCTCCATTTGCGCAAGCGATGTGAAACCGGCTCGTTCTTGAGGCTCGGAATTACGTCTATGCGTGTGACGCGCAGCGCCGGCGTTAAGCCGAAGATCAGCGTGGTCACCATCGCCACAGCGAGCGCAAAACCAAATACAGCAAAATCGGGATGAAGTTTTGCGCCAATAGGGACGTTGAAGCTTGGGCTCCACGCGTCGAACAAAGCGCATGCGCTCTCGGCAATGGCGAAGCCTAGTAAGCCGCCCGGGATCGCGAGGAGCAGACTCTCCGTCATGAGTTGGCGCAGCAATTGGAAACGGCCCGCCCCAACCGCTACACGAATGCCCATTTCATGACGGCGATCCGAGGCACGGGCAAGCAGCATGCCCGCAAGATTGATGCAAGCGAGCAAAAGCACCACCCCAGAAATTCCCATCAGAACCATGCCGAAGCTCGTAATCGGCTGCCGCAGAGCGTTGCCGACCAGTCCCGGCGGAGGCAAGCTGAAACCGGCCTTGCTGTCGAATGTGTTTGGATATATCCGATTTAGCTGCCACGCAATCCGGTCCAAATCCGCCTTTGCCTGCCCGAGGGATACGTCGGGCTTTAAGCGGCCCTGCACCCAAATAGTCCAGGCATGGATAGAACGGAGCCAATTGCTGCCGGGCTTGATCTCACGCTCCGTACTCATCGGCACCCAATAGTCGGCCGTCATAAGCAACTCCGTACCGCTGAAGGAAGGAGGAGCGACTCCGATGATGGTGAACGGATAACCGTTCAGTTTGACGCTCCGCCCCAGTACATTCGGATCGGCATTGAAGTGGCTGTGCCAAAACTGATCGCTAATCACGACCTCAGGAGTAGCTCCGGGTTTGTCATCGTTCGGGCCGAAAAACCGCCCAAGCAGAGGCCTTATACCGAGAGCTTTGAAATAGTTGCCCGTCGCCTCATATCCCCAGACGAGAGAATTTTCTCGCGGCTGTAGGCTCATGTTCACGGAAATGAAGCGGTCCGCGATCAGGCTCGAAAAGGTAGAGTTCCGCTCGCGCAAAGCGAGATAGAGAGGATAGGACAAATTGCTCGACGTGCCCCAGTTCAAAGAAACAAGCTGCCCGGGATCGCGCACCGGAAGCTGCCGCAAGAGAATGTTTTCAATTGCCGTGAAGATGGTCGTATTCGCGCCGATGCCGAGCGCCAGCGTGACAATCGCGGCCGCCGTAAACAACGGCGTCCGCCGCAGCGTGCGCACCGCATAGCGAAGATCGCGAATCGAAGTCTCGATGAATCGGGTCGTGCGGGCGTCGCGGCATTCTTCTTTCTGCAGGGCGATGGAGCCCATTAACCGCCGCGCCGCAAATTGTGCCTCTTCCGGAGACATGCCGCCGCGAACGTTGCTCGCGATCTCCTGCTCCAGGTGGTCCCGCAACTCTTCGTCGAGTTCTGCTTCCGCGCGGCGGTGTTGCAGCGAACGGAAGAACATTCGGAATTTTGAGGGCCAGCGCATGGTGCCTCCTTAATTCAGTTCCGTCAAGGTCGCTTACGCTTCCGGCTCGGTTTCAGCATTCGATCACCAGGCCGATAGCTCCCGACAGCCGCCGCCAGTTTTCCAGTTCCGACTTGAGCTGCTTGCGTCCCGCCGCCGTGAGGGCATAATATTTCGCCCGGCGGTTGTTCTCCGAATCCTTCCATTCGGCCTTGATCCAGCCCTGGTGCTCGAGCCGGTGCAGGGCGGGATAGAGCGAACCCTGCTGCACTTGCAAGACTTCATTTGAGACCTGCGCAATGCGCTTCGCGATGGCCCATCCGTTCATAGGTTCGAGCGAAATGGTTTTCAGAATGAGCAGGTCCAGTGTGCCCTGGACGAGATCGGTGGGTTTACCCAAATCGACGTTCCTCTCGACTATCTACAATACTCCCGGTTCTGTAGATAGTCAAGAGGAGAAGTTATCCGATCAGGCGGATTTCGCCGATGGCGCCGTCGACGGTCACGTGGATATTTATATCCGAATGGTTGTAAAGGCCGTTCTCATAATGATTGCCGGTCTTCTCGAGACCGACCACGTCGATGCTGCCGAGGACGCCATGAGCGTCGGCGCGAATGCCAACATGACTCGGCAGCCAGATCGTCGCTTTGCCCACGCCGCCCGAAACGTGTACTTCGTAGTCTTGCGAAGGTTTGCCGCGCAAATCGACGTCGACTTCGCCGGCGCCCATGTTCACCTTCACGTTCTCCAAAGCGAGGCTGCCCAGCTCCAGCCGTGCCTTTCCGGCGCCGCAATTGACCTCCAGATGCAGGCGTGGATTGTCGTTCACCTGGAGATTCCAGCGGTAGTGCATGTGAGGGCCGAAGTGCACCCCTGAGGGCTCCTTGATGTGTACGCTGGTGTTGCTGCCCTCGTTCGACGTATCCACGATAGGCCTGCGGTCCGGAGCGGTGTAGGCGAGCGTGCCTTGAATCAGGTCCTGCGCGCCTCCGCGCAAGACAAGCTCGCCGGCGCCCATATCCAAGTGGACGTCGGCGCGCTTGCTTGCGCTAAGAGGCACCGAAACCGGTTCGTACTTCGTGTCTCCACTGTATGCGCCGTTCTGCACGCAACCAGTGGCGGCGATCAGGAGGAGGATGGCCGCCGCCGGCCACAAAGCACGAACCGTAGGTTTCATTCCGTCAATCATATACGGATTTCGAGGGGCATTTGTTCGCTCCCGCAGGAGCGGGCCACGGCTTGGCAGGCCCAAAGGCCTGCTCGACTATAACTGCTATAGTGACCAAAAGTGCAGTTTGAGGATTCCATCCAACCGGGCTTCGCCGCTCCCGATTGGATGCGGTTCAAGGGTGCGGTACTCGAGGGCGGATATCAGCTCGAAGACATGATCGCGGCCGATGCGGACTTTGCCGCCTTCCGGGTGCGCGTGCTCGGAGACGCCTCGCTCGACGTGGTGGCGCAATTCTATGCCTGCAACGCGGAAGCCGCGGAAAAACAGGTTGCCGTCTGGGAGGCGCTCGGCGAACTGCGCCATTCTAACCTGAACACGCCTCTCGGCGCCGGGCGGAAGGAATGGGATGGCCTGGTTGCGGTCTATGTTCTGCTGAAACGAACCGAGGAGCGGCTGTCCGGCGCCTTGGAAGAGCGCGTGCTGCGTCCCGCGGAAGCGGGCAAGTTGCTAGAAAGCCTATCCGGAGCCCTGAAGGCTTTGCACGAGCACGGTCTGGTGCATGGATGCCTTTCCCCGGAACATGTCCTTGCCACTGAAGACGCCATTCTGCTCTCGACCGAATGCGTGCGCCGGGCAGGGATGCAACCGGCCGTGGCCGCCGCTAAGCCGAAATATATCGCTCCCGAAAACGGGATGCAAAATACGACGCCGGAAGCAGACATCTGGTGCTTGGGCGCCACCTTGTTCGAGGCGCTGACCCGGAAGGAATGCAGCGCAAGCTGCCGCGAGGAAGGCGCGCGTCTTCCGCTGCCCTTTGGCCGCATCGTGCAACGGTGCCTCGAATCGGACCCGCGGATTCGCTGCCGACTTGCGGAAATCACCGAACTCTCCGCCGCCGGCGGCCTGCCGCCGCTACCGCAACGTCAGCCAGCAGAACGGCCGCCGCAAGGTATCACCCCGCCGCAAGGTATCACCCAAAGACCGGCGAGGATTTCTTTCCTGTCCAACAGAAACTGGATCTACGGCGCTGTTGCAGCCCTCATTATCGTCACCATCATCGCAGTCGCCCGCCCGCGCCAGCATTCCCCGGCCACCCCGAGGCCGGCGGCGAAAACGTCCTGGCCTACGCGCACCGTCTCGCCCCAGGCGAAGCCGCAACATCTGAAGAAGCAATTGGAGCCGGTTTCCGCTCCACAGGCCCAAGATCCGGCCGCGAGCAAAACGGTATGGCGCGTGGTTTTGTATACCTACGACCAGAAACAAGATGCCCAGGCGAGCGCACAGCGCATCAATCAACAGCACCCCGGGTTGCACGTCCAGGCATTTCAGCCGAATGGGGGCGGCCCTTACCTGGTCGTAACGGACGGGCAGCCGGATCGCGGCGCAGCCATGCAGTTGCGCAAACAGGCACTGGGGATGGGGCTGCCGAAAGACGTTTACGTACAGAATTTCCGGCGGTAGAGGCGAGTGTGCGCATCGGCAAAGCGTGGGCTTCAGCGTGCGCCACGAGGCCTATTCCACTTAAAACAGGCGGTTGGGGCGTTCGCCGATTTTGTTCCAGGGCACGAAGGCTTGGGCGAGATAGTAGCCGAGGGCATCGCTGGTGTGGGTGCGCATGCGATCGGATTTGTCGAGCTCAGTGGTGGGTTGGCCTAATGCATCGGCGCGCCAGCAGACGCGCTCGAGATCGGCGATCAGTTCTTTGCATTTGGGATCGATGTAGAGGCGGGTTTGGCCGGCGGCATTTTGCAAGCGGCTGTTGACGACGTTGACACGATCGCGAACCCCCGGGTTTACGGTAGCGGCTTTGATGCGCACTACAGCCTGGCCGCGAAGCAGAGAGAAAAAATCGCGGATGAGGTTCCAATCGGTGGCTGTGCCGGAAGTGCGGCGCTGGTGACCGCTGGCGTCGCCGTACACATCGATGGCGAGGGCGGTTGCCGCAGGACGGAAGGGCTGGACGAGTTTCCAGAAATGCTCGCAGGCCATCCAGGTGTGGGCGTCTTCAAGGACGAGCTCATCGAGAACCTCCACGGTGTCGCCGTTTCGCTGCGCAAGGACGGAGCACATCGGGTTCACGTTGAAATCGAGAGACCAGATGAGCGGCAAGTGGGGGTAAAAGGCGCAGGGGCGCAGGTTTTGCTCGCGCGTGAAGCTGTGATAGGCGCGGCCAACGGCGGCGGATTCGAAGCTGGCTTCAAATTCCTGCCGGTAGAGGCGGGCGTCGAGTTCGGAGGCAGCGGCGGCCAGCTCCTCGAGCGTGACATTGCCGCCATCCAGGGTGGTGAAGTGAAAGGCTTCCCATTGGCGGTGAGATTGAGCGGCTTCGAAGCGCTCGTACAAATGATTATGACCCTGAGGTGTGCCGATAAAGAGGGCGCGACCGCGGCGATCGGCGAGAGCGGGACGAAGGACTTGGGACCAGACCTCAGGTTTCATAGTGGCAAACTCGTCGAGGACCACGAAGTCGAGGCCGTTGCCGCGAAGCCCGTCGACGCGGTCGGCGCCGCGAAGCGCGATGGAACCGGCACCCTGGAAATGAATGCTGAGATCGGTTTCGCTGATGGTATGGGCGGAATCATGACGAACCAATTCTTTCAGACGCGACCAGGCGATGCGCTTGGCTTGGCGGTAGGAGGGGGCGACGTACCAGGCGAGGGTATCCGGTTTTTCCCAGGCGGCGCGAAGCAGTTCGTAGAGCGCGAGGTGTGTTTTTCCGAAGCGGCGGCCGGCGACGAGGACGCGAAACCGTTTTGGGCAGGTGAAGACTTGCCATTGAGCGCGTTTCAGGCGGAATTCGGCGCGGGTGGTCATTGGAGGTGAAGGTCGCTTACGCTTCCGGCTCCGTTTCGGGGTTTCCGCCGGGGGCGGCGGCGGTTGCGGCGGCGGAAAAGGCCTGGTCGAGAGAAGAAAGATCGAAATTGGGAGGCAGCATTTTGGCG
>DASVGP010000159.1:0-3389 GCA_036379475.1 Bryobacteraceae bacterium
TCTCATCGCGCGCGGCAAACACGCTAAGCTCGCAATCACGGCCGTAATGCGCAGGCTGCTAGTGCTCGCCAACACCCTCCTCCAGCAAGACCGCATCTGGACCGAAAAGTGCCCTTGACCACAACGGATACTCTCAAGTTCTGGAGCCTCCAGAAATCCCGGTACGGTTCAGTTTAGAGTGATTCCGAAATTCAAGACTTTTGGAAAGGTTGCTTGCTCCTGACTGTGTGACCTTCAGAGATAAATGGCGGTGTTTCTTCGGCGCTATTTGGCACTAAACCCCGACTACGAGCGTGCTTCGCGCGGCCTCGACCACGTCGTCCGTGATGACCGACAGCCCGTTGATCTTGAGGATGCGCTCAATCTGCACGAACAATCGGTGAAGGAGCCGGAAATTACCGCCAGTGATACGGGCAATCGAGGCGATCGCCTGGGCATCGGTAAAGTCGGCGCCGTCGAGGGTCAGGCCGAGCTGACACCAATGGCGGGTGAGGACGAAGGTGAGCTCATCGCTATGCAACGGGCGATAGTGGTGGGCGAAGCCGATCCGGCTATAGAGCTGGGGGTAGCGGGACAGGCGTTTTTCCATGCCGGCCATGCCGATCAAGATGACCCCGATTCCGGTGCGGTCGAATATGTCCCGAACGAATTCGAGTGCCGCCATCGAGAGGCGCTCGGTTTCGTCAAGAATCAGCATTTCGATCCGGCGCTCGTTTTTGCCGCTCAGGCAATTTTCGTCGTCACCGTGAAGGTGATCTTCGATGCATATTTCGACCCGAACCATAAACTCACCCAACGTCCGGCGCATGTCACGTAAGGCACCGAGCACGGTTGGTGTGTAGAAGACAGCGCGCGAGCGTGCCAAGGCGGCATTGATTTTTTCTTGGTTTGGCCGGCGATCCCAATTTTCTATGGCTCCGCCGACCAAGTCCCAGCGAGCATACCGGCGCGCGGACAGCGTTTTGCCGACACCCGCCGGTCCATAGCAAAGACCGATATAGCGATGCCGGCGAACGGCTTCAGCAAACTCCATGAAACGGCGATGCTCCTTGGTCGTGATGAACTGCCCAGCTCGTTCTCCGCATTCTCTGGTGGTCATCCATCTTCCTCCTGATAGAGCCGGAGTTTGGTCCTGGGTTTGGCGCGGGGAGGTTTCGGATCTTCGGATTGGGTTTTGCCCGGGGCGGGCAGAAAATCCGAAACCCTCGCGACGCGCTCGTTGATGGTCGTGCGCAAGGACTGGCGGTACGCCCGCCGGGCAGCTTGGATGTCCTTCAGAGTTACGATCTCGCCAGCGTGTTCCTCGCTGACCGCGCGGCAGAGGAACTGATTGCGATGGAAGATTCTGATCTCGGAGAGGTCGCGCGTGTCATAGCGGATGGTGACCGCCTCGCCGACATAGGCCGCCAGAGTTGCATGGCTGTAGCGGAGCCCTTGAAAACGAACGCCATCACGCCGGACAGTGCGCGGCTTGGCGTGCATGACGAGCAGCAAATCGAGTTCTTCGAGATTTTCCGGCAAGCGCGGCAAGAACCCCTTGCCGCGCCACGCGTCCAGCGGCGTTTGCTTGATTTCCCGGTGGATGCGGACATTGTACGTACCAACAATGTAGTCGGTGACTGCCTGGTCCAGATCGGACAGGGACAATCGGGGCGGCGTTGCCGGGCTGCCGTTGATCAGATGCCCTGGCAATTCCGGCAGCAACTCCGAATTCAGCGTGCCGAAGAGGCGCTCCACCTTGCCGCGCCCCTGCGGTCGGGCGACAGTGGAATAGATGATGCGGAAGCGCAGGTCGGCCGCGACCTGATCAAGATGGTTGCTGGTAAAATCGCTCCCGTGATCCACGTACAGCTTCTCAGGGATTCCACACACTGGCCAGGCTGGATCGGCCTTGCGCCAGATTGCCTGACGCAGGGCGAGGCTGGTGTTGAGGATCGACGGCGCGCCGATAAACGCCATGACGCCGGCGAGCGCGCGGGAATGGTCATCAATCACGGTTGTCAGCCACGGCCGAACCGGTCTGCCTGCCTGGTCGAGGATGAGCAGGTCAAGCATCGTGTGATCGGCCTGCCAGACCGCGTTGGGCACGCTTGCCCGGTGCCGGTGGACCATCTCGAACCTGTCGCGGAAGGCGGCTGCGCCTTCGTGCGCCAGTGTCATCGTGGCCGGATCAATGCCGGCAAGGATCGCGTAAACCGTGCTGTACGAGGGAACGCCCCAGCCTTGTCCCGCCGCGATCTTGCTAATGCGGCGGTGAATCGCAGCGGTGGAACTTCGCGGCTTTTTCAGCGCCATGCCTTCGATGAGAGAAACCAGCTCGATGGTTACCCGACGGGCTCCGGCGTCGCCGCGAGCCGTACGAGCGAGGCCGGCAAGCCCGGATTCTCGATATCGGGCCAGCCAGCGCTGCGCCGTGCGCAGCGCAACGCCGGCGTCCTGGGCCGCAAGCGGAAGCGAGACTTCCTCTTCCAAATGGGGCCGCAGCACGTCAAATCGCTTCATCGCCACCAGGCGCTGCTCGTCATTCAGGGTTGCCGCCCTAGCTGGGGTCTGATCGCGCGTTATTTCGGCCTCCCGTTCGTATCGGCCGCATGTGAAGGGGTGTCCGCAAGAGGATCGTTCAACGGACGCTCGGCAGCACGCCCGGCCGAACCAGCAAAACCACTATAAAACGAGTCTCATTTGACTGGTACTGTTTATTTTGCGCTGAAGGTCCCTCTTACGTTACAGTGCGCGTCATGACGAACACTCTGATCGGCTACGCCCGGTGCTCGACCGACAAACAAGACCTCACCGCCCAGCAGGACACCTTGCGCAGGCTCGGTGTCTCGCCGGACCGCATCTACATGGATCGGGGATTTACCGGCACGAACCGGGCCCGGCCCGGCCTCGATCAAGCACTCGCGGCGGTGCGGAGCGGCGATACGCTGGTGGTGCCAAAACTCGACCGGCTCGCACGCTCTGTCCCGGATGCACGCGCCATCGGCGACAACCTTGCCGAACGCGGGGTGAAACTTCAGCTCGGCCCCAGCCTCCATGACCCGTCTGACCCGATGGGCAAGCTGTTTTTCAATATCCTCGCCACCTTCGCAGAGTTCGAGGCGGACCTGATCCGGCTGCGCACCCGCGAGGGAATGGCGGTCGCCCGGGCCAAAGGAAAGCTGCGCGGCAAAAAACCCAAACTATCCGATCGGCAACAAAACGAGCTGCACCGGATGCACGATACCGGTAACTACTCGATCAGCGATCTGGCCGAGCTGTTCTCCATCTCACGGCCGACTGTCTATCGCACCCTTGGCCGCACTGTGCCTCAAACCGCCAAATAGCGCCGAAGAAACACCGCCATTTAATTCTGAAGGTCACAGACTGATCAAGGGGTTACGCTTTCC
>DASVGP010000160.1:0-42806 GCA_036379475.1 Bryobacteraceae bacterium
TGGATCTGAGATCCATGGGCCGTGTCCGCTTGCATAGGGATTGTCTCGTGCCAAGCAGGATGTCCTGTGTTCGATCGCGTCCACCACTGCCTCATTCCGTCGCCAGTCTTCCCAGTTGGATTCCATTTCGAAGGCTGCCTCGGCAATATCTGCTGCAGACGCTGGGAAATAAGCGACGTAATCGTGACCACGGTGTAATCCATGCGCAAGATATCGAGCATCTTCGCCAAAGTGCTCGATCAGCCGCTTTGACAGCAATTCGTCCGGATCGGCGCTGACGTCAACTAGGCGGATCCGAAAGGCCTCGAGCGTTTGCCAGATCTGCAGGAGAGAACTCTCGCGCTCCGAGAGTCCAGCGAAGTCGGTGGAGCGTGGCATGTCTACGAACACCGCCTTGTAGTGGTTCGCCGCGATCGCCTCCCCGAGGCGCATTAACGCCGGGTACTGCTTTGGCGGGTACATGTTGAATTCGACGAAGATATCTTGATCCTCGCTGTAGCCGTGGCTCTCGCCCTTGTATTCTTGGAGCAGATCCATATACCTTCTGATCCGCATGTGCTGCAACTCGATGGGATGCGGGTTGCGCAATGGTCCTTGGTGTGCGATGAGATAGAGCGCTGAATGTCTGCGATCAGGAGGGAAAGAGTGGAGTTCAGCCATAAGCTTTCCGGTAGCGGGCACCAAGCGCCGCGCCGGCATCCAATACTACTATTGGAAGCGCCTTCAGGCGCAACCAAAAGGGTTCTGGGAGTACTGGTCCGCTCGCAAAAACCCGGGCCTAGCCTGCCCGTGAACCATGTACACGCCGATGTACACGCGAAACCGGAATCGTTCCCATGTTTTCGCCTGTTATTCGGTATCGCTCGGTATTCGATAACTGCCCGCAAGTGATTGAGAAGGGAGCCACTAAGTACGGCTTAGTAGCTCCCTGTATTCGGGTACTTTCCTAATTCGGGACCAGGAGGTCGGAGGTTCGAATCCTCTCGCCCCGACCAACCCTCCAATAGCCTCTGCCGCGGACCAACGATCGACAGGGCACGTACGCTCGCTACGCTCAATCGAAAGCATTATCGGATGATTTAGGGCCTTGTGCTGCAACGGAATATTAACGGCGCTGTGCGATTGGCTGCCGGATGTCTTTCGTTCAAGCAAATTCCGGGCTCTGGTGACGGCTTGCCTTGCTTCTTCCACGCTACCTGTCAGCGCGGTCAGATGCCCCATTTTCCGCCCGGGCCGCGGTTCGGACTTGCCGTAAAGATGCAGCTTCACATTCGGCACGGCCAATGCTGCCGCCCAGTCCGGCTCGCCGCTACTCCAGAGATCGCCGAGCAGATTTGCCATGGCCGCTGGAGCGAGCTGATCGACGGCACCGAGCGGCAGATTGCAGACCGCCCGAAGCTGCTGCTCGAATTGGCTCGTGAGATTCGCGTCGAAGGTGAAGTGGCCGGAGTTGTGCGGGCGTGGCGCGAGTTCGTTGATCAGCAGGCGGCCGTCTTTCGAGACAAAAAACTCGACGCAAAGCACGCCCACTACTTCCAGCTTGTTGAGGACCGCATGCGCAAGCTCTACCGCATTGCGGGCGATCTCGGGCGAGACCTGCGCGGGCGCGACGGAAATGTCCAGGATGCCGTTCGCATGGTGATTCTCGACCGCCCCGTAATGTACAAAATCGCCTCCAACCGATCGCGCAGAAACCACGGAAATCTCGCGTTCAAATTCCACGAAGGCTTCGAGAATGGCTTCGCGCTCGCCGACTGCGCGCCACGCCTCGGGAAACTCCGCCTCGCTCTTGATGCGGTACTGGCCTTTGCCGTCGTAGCCGAAATCGGCGGTCTTGAGAATGGCCGGAAGACCTATCTGGCGCGCCGCGTCGGTCAGTTCGAGCAAACTGCTCACGCGTCGAAACGGGGTGACCGGCAGACCGGCCTGCGACAGAAATGTTTTCTCGCGAAGGCGGTGCTGGGCGATGTGCAGAACGTGCCCGCTGGGCCGAACGATCGTGCATTCGGCGGCTGCGGCGGCGGTTTGTGCCGGAACGTTTTCGAACTCGAAGGTAACGGCCGAAACACCACGAGCGAACTTGCGCACGGCATCCAAATCCTCGTAACGCGCGTCGATTTCGACATCCGCGACTTGTCCAGTCGGCGTATCTTTGTCGGGAGAAAGCGTGTGGACACGGTAGCCCATACGCCGCGCCGCCATGGCGAACATGCGCCCAAGCTGCCCGCTTCCCAGCACGCCGATCGCGCTGCCCGGAAGAATCGGAGCATTCACGGCAGACGATCCTGGAGCACGGTATCGGTCTGCTGCCGCCGCCAATTTTCGAGGCGAACGCGCAATTCCGGGTATTTGATCGCAAGAATGCTTGCCGCAAGCAGGGCTGCATTTTTCGCTCCGGCGGGCCCGATGGCGAGCGTGCCCACGGGAACGCCTGCCGGCATCTGCACAATGGAGAGCAGGGAATCGACGCCATTCAGCATGCTGCTCTTGATGGGAACACCCAATACCGGCAGCGTCGTGTGTGCCGCGATCATGCCCGGCAGATGGGCTGCCCCGCCTGCCGCGGCGACGATCACCTCCAGACCTCGCTCGATGGCTGCTTTGGCATATTCCGTCATCCAGTCCGGCGTGCGATGGGCGGAGACGATGCGGCGCTCGTGCGGCACGCCGAGCGCGTCCAGCATCTCGGCGGTCCGCTGCATCGTCTCCCAGTCGGACTTGCTTCCCATGACCACTCCGACGAGCGGTCTGTCGGCGATCGGTGCTGCGGATGCCATAGCTACAGAAGCTATTACAACAAAGAGGTGTCGGTGGAGTAGCGGCCGTCCCATTTTTGAGACGGAAAAGTCCCGAAATCGGACAGTTGTCGGCCCCCTCCCCTCACGGATCGGGGTTCTGACGCGCGACAGAACCGCGCGCGTAAGCAAGTGGTCTTCGGCATCCGAATTGCTCTCGACAAACCGCATGTCCGGCACTTCGGCCTTCGCTTACGGCCTGCGCACACTGGCGAAAAGCCCAGGCTTCACCATTGCAGTCCTGTTCTCGCTCGCTCTCGGTGTGGGCGCGAATGTCGCCATTTACAGCGTCGTCAACGGTCTGCTGTTCCATCCCGCCGGAATCAGCCATCCCGAAACCCTGGTTGCGCCGCGCGTCGATTACAAAAAGCTCGACCTCAACAAAATCGGCATGTCTGCCCCAGATTTTGTGGACGTGCGGGCGCGCAAACAGATTTTCTCCAAGGCGGCAATGGAGACCCCCGAAGGATTCAACTATACGGGCGGCAATTCGCCCCAGCGGCTCGAAGGCGCGCTGGTGACCTGGCAATGGTTCAACGTTTTCGGAACGCATCCGCTGCTCGGCCGCGGATTCCTCCGCCAAGAGGACCAGCCAGGCGCCAATCGCGAAGCGGTCCTCTCCTACGGGACCTGGAAACGTTTATTCGGAGGCGACCGCCGGATTCTCGGGCGAACGATCGAGCTGGACAACACGGCATATCGCATAGTCGGCGTGATGCCTGCGGATTTCCGCTGGCCGGCGGAAGCCGATATTTGGGTGCCGATGGGGCTGCCGCCCGAAGGCTACGGCCCCAGTCATCGCTTCAACGAAAAATATTTCGCCGTGGCACGACTGGCGCCTGGGGTCGCTTACGCCCGCGCTGCCAGCCAGATGCAGGCGTTGTCGAACCGTGTCCTCGACAAAATCCCTTACGCGCGGCACGCCCAGTGGAGCATGATGATCGAGCCCGTTACTGAATACGCCTCAGGCGATCTAAGGGCACCGGTACTGATCTTACTCGGCGCGGTCGGATTGGTCTTGCTGATCGCCTGCTGCAACATTGCGGGCCTGATGCTGGTTCGCGGAACCGCGCGCTCTCGCGAACTGGCGATCCGCACCGCGCTGGGCGCGAGCCGCGGAGCTTTGATCCGGCAGGCCCTCGCCGAAACATCTTTGCTCGCAATAGCCGGAACCTTACTCGGCCTCGCCGCCGCCTATTGGATTCTCGATGGATTATTGTCCCTCGCGCATACGCAGCTTTCCTCTGCCCTGCTCGTTCGCATCGACGGCCACGTGCTGGCGTTTACGGCGGCCGTTGGAATTGTGGCCGCGCTTTTGTTCGGCCTCGTTCCAGCGTGGCACGTCGCGCGATTAGGGCAGCATTACGACCAGCTCAAAGAAGGCGGCAGATCCGATACCGAAGGCCACCATCGCGCGCGGCTGCGCTCGGCGCTGGTGATCGGACAGATCGCACTGGCATTGGTCCTGCTGGTCGGCACCGGGCTGCTTTTGAAAACACTGGTGCAGTTACGCGACGTAAATGCCGGGTTCGATGCCCATCATGTGACCACGGCCTCGATTGCCCTGCCGATGCCGGATTACAAGAACCCGGATAGACAAACCGCGTTCCTGCGAAGCGCCCTCGAAACTCTTTCCCAAACGCCAGGCATTGTTTCCGCGAGTGCCGCCGACGTGGTACCTTTCATCGGCTGGGATCCCACTGCCGCCTTCAGCATCGAGGGTCGCATCGTCCCGCCCGGCAGCCCCGGCCCGCTTGGATCATCGCGATACACAAGCCCGGATTATTTCAAGACGCTGCGCATTCCCCTGCTCGCCGGCCGCTATTTCAATGACGGCGACCGCAAAGGCAGCCAGCCGGTGGCAATTATCGATATCGACCTCGCGCGCAAATATTGGCCGAACCAGAATGCGATCGGGCAGCGCATCAAGCATATGGGCAACTACCCGTGGGCAACCGTTGTGGGCATCGTCGGCCACGTGAAACAAACAAGCCTGGCCGCCGATTCCGGCCGCGGCGCTTATTACTTTCCGATCTATCAGCGGCCGAGGACCGAACTGTATCTGCTCGCGCACGGCAATCTGCCCAAGGCGCAGCTGGCGCAGGCCATTCGCACCGCGGTGCACACGGCCGATCCGTCGCAAGCCGTGTTCGATATCAAAACCATGGAGCAGCGCATCGCCCTCGCGCTCGGCCCTCAGCGGTTCGCGGCCAGATTGCTGATCGCTTTCGCATTCGCTGCTCTTTTCCTCGCGGCCATTGGCCTTTATGGCGTGATGAGCTACAGCGTGACGCGCCGCACGCGCGAGATCGGCATCCGCACGGCGCTCGGCGCACCACGCAGCGCCATCCTCGGTATGGTGATCCGCCAAGCGATGTTCCTGGTGCTGGCCGGGATCATAGCCGGATGCATCGTGGCCGTGTTTCTGGCGCGTTTGGCGGCCCACCAACTGTTTCATGTAAGCCCCTCCGACCCGGAGATTTTTGTATGGACCGCCTGCGTGTTAGCTGTCACCGGACTGGTCGCCGCCTGCATTCCTGCCTGGCGCGCGGTGCGCGTGGATCCGCTGACGGCACTGCGCAACGAATAAGCGGTGGCGGAGCAACCTTTCGCGCTGCCAATCGCTAGAAACGGAGCCGGAAGCGTAAGCGACCCATGCTCAGTTACCGAGCCGCGACCGCTAGGGTGGCATTGGGCCAAAGGGCAAAGCAGACTCGAGGCGGTACACTGACTATTTAACGTCTCGACGAAGCGGTGTTCCGAAACCCGCGTCTCTATTGAAGCTGGCCGAGTACTCCGAGTGAAGGACTATATCGATCTCACCAAACCTCGTATCACGTGGCTGATCGTGATGAGCGCAGGGATCGGATACTATTTCGGCGGGTCCTGGTCCCTCTGGACGCTGGTCAACACACTGCTCGGGACGGCATTTATAGCCTCCGGAACGGCCGCGCTGAATCAATGGTACGAGCGCGACGCCGACGCCTGTATGCGGCGCACGCAATGGCGTCCGCTCCCGTCCGGCCGGCTCACGCCAACTCAGGCTTTTTGGTGCGGTGTCGCGCTTTCAGTCGTGGGAGCTCTGGAATTGGGCTTTGGAGCCAATTGGCTAGCCTCGGCGGTAGGCGTTATCACGCTCGCCCTGTATCTTTTTGTTTACACCCCGATGAAGCAGAAATCGTGGTGGTCCACCACTGTCGGGGCTGTTCCGGGCGCCCTGCCGCCGCTCATCGGATTTGCCGGAGCCGCCGATAAGCTGACTCCCGAAGCCTGGGTGCTTGCCGCGATTCTGTTCCTGTGGCAGTTTCCGCACTTCTATGCTATCGCCTGGATGTACCGCGAAGACTATTCGCGTGCCGGTATCAAGATGCTGCCCGTCATTGAGCCGGACGGCGGCTCGACCGCGCGGCAGATTCTGCTCTATTTGACTGTGCTCATCCCCATCAGCCTGCTGCCCAATTGGCTGGGGATGGCTGGGGATTTTTATCTCGCGGGCGCTGTTGCCGTCGGTCTGTATTATCTCTATGCGGGGATTCGCGTGGCGCTCGACCGCACACGGATGAGCGCACGTAAAGTACTGCTCGCCTCGGTCGTCTATTTGCCCGTGCTGTATTTTCTGATGGTTCTCGATCCTCTCCGTCTGTGAAACAAAAAAGCTCCATCTTCTGCCTCGTTTCCGCCCTCGCCTTTGCCGAACTTGCCGCTTGCAGCCGTCCGGCCCCGAAGCTGCCGGACTACGGCAAGGTGCCGAATTTTCAAATGACCGACTCGCTCGGGGATCCGTTCAACAGCCAATCGCTCGCAGGGAAGGTCTGGGTCGCCGATTTCATTTACACCAGTTGCCCGGGTGCGTGCCCGCGCATGACATCGGAGATGCACAAGATCTCACAGCATTTGAAGCGGCAAAAAAATGTGCGGCTGGTCTCGATTTCGGTCGATCCCGCGCACGATTCGCCGCCTGTGCTGAATGCGTTCGCGCACAAATACGGCGGTCCGACTCCGCAGTGGATTTTCCTCACCGGAACGCCCACGACGATTCATTTGATCGCGTATGGGACCTTCCATGTCGGCGATATCATCCAAAAGATGAATCACAGCACCAAGTTCATCCTGGTGGACAAGAGCGGCGAAATCCGAGGCTATTACGACAGCTTTGATCCGCAGGACATGCAGAAGATGCTTGCCAATGCCGAAGCTCTTCGTAAAGGCAGGGCGTGAGCGCGCAAGCACTTCCACTGATCATCGCGATTCTGAATGGAATTGCGGGCGTGCTGCTGGTGATCGGCTACGTGCTGATCCGGCACAGAAAAATCAGCGCTCATTATCGCGTGATGTGGACCGCTTTCGGCGTTTCCTGCGCGTTTCTGATCTGCTACATCATCTTTCACTTCACTGCGGGGATTGTGCGGTTCGACAAACCTGGCTGGATCCGGGATGTGTATTTGTGGATTCTGGGCACGCATTCGGTGCTCGCCTCCATCGTTCCGTTTCTGGCGGTGATTACGCTATGGCGCGGCGCCAGCGGCCGGTTCGCCAAACACCGCAAAATCGCTCGCTGGACGCTGCCGATTTGGCTGTATGTCAGCATCACCGGAGTGCTTGTCTACGTGCTGCTGTATCAGGTCTGCCCGCGGTTGCCGGCGCCGCACCCGAATGCGCGGCTGGCGGAGGTTCACGTTCGAACCGGGCGCTAACCGAAATATCGAAACGGAGCCGGGAGCGTAAGCGACCCCCAGCCGGGCTAACCGGGCGCTAACCGCATTTTGCTCCGAAAGCATACTTGAAGCTGTTTTCCGCCAGGCATGCCAGTTCGTCGCGGGAAAAGCCGAAGCTTTCGGCGGCGATCCTGTATTCGTGGAGCAGATCGGTGTGGAAGAGCGCCGGGTCGTCGCTTCCCAAAACAATCGGGACGCCGGCATCCCACAGCCGTCGCAGCGGGTGACCTTCCAGGCTGCATACAGCGCCGGTGCAGACGTTGCTTGAGGGGCAGATTTCGAGCGCGATTTCGCGCTCGCGCAGCGCCTCGATCAGACGAGGATCTTCGACGGACCGAATGCCGTGTCCGATCCGCTGGGCGCCGATCCGGAGGGCCTGCCACACGCTTTCGGGGCCGCATGTTTCGCCCGCATGGCAGGTCAGACCCAAGCCGGCGTCGCGCGCTTCGCGGTAGAGATGCTCAAACCAAACCGCGGGGCCGCGTTCCTCGTCTCCACCGATGCCAATAGCGACCACCCCAAGTCTTCGGTAACCTTTTGCGAGATCGAAGACCCGGCGGGCTGGCTCGGCGCCAAACTGGCGGATGGCATCGAAGATCCAGCCGGTTCTTACGTGAGGAAAGCGCGCCACCTCGGCATGGATCGCCTCGAAAATGGTTTCGGCATTTTGTTGTTTCCAAAGCATCACACCGACCGAGAGCGTGATTTCGGCGTAGCGGATATTCTGAGCGGATAGGCTTTCGAGCATCCGGCGGGTCGCCAGCGCATAGGCGGCGGGCGAATCGAGTTTTTGCGCCAGCCATACATAGGCTTTGAGGAATCCGGCGAAATCAGTGTATTGAAGATTCGCACGAATGGCATCCAACGAGAGCGAGGGATGCAGCTCACGGATGGTTTCCGGAAGTACCGAGCCTTCGAGATGAAGATGCAGCTCGGCTTTCGGCAGCGCGAGAAGAAATTGCCGGAGATCGGACATTACATGCGGGGCGCAGGCGAACAAACAGAACCCCGAGCGTTAGCGAGCGGACGGGTTCTGCCGGATTCAGGTTCGGAAGGAACGATGCTGGCTCCCTTGCCATAATAAACGTGCCATGACTGAAGAAGAATTGGAAGCGATTGTAGGCGGCTATCACGGCGACGCCTTCGCCGTGCTGGGTCCGCACGCTGTGACGGGCGATGGCAAACGCGAATGGGAGATCCGCGCCTTTCTGCCGCATGCTCAACAGGCGGAGGCCAGCGTAAACGGAACGCTGGTCGCCATGCAGCGCATTCATCCGGCGGGTTTGTTCGTGGGCCGCGTGGAAAACGAGCCCGGCCCCTATCGCTTCAAAATCACCGATCGCGAAGGCCGCACGGCGGAATCGGAAGATGCCTACCGCTTTCCTCCGCTGCTTTCGGAATTCGATCTCCACTTGCACGCGGAGGGCACCAACTACGAGGGCTATAACGCCTTCGGTGCGCACCTGCTCACCGTCGAAGGAGTGGCCGGGACGCGCTTCGCCGTATGGGCGCCGAACGCGCTCGTGGTCAGTGTCGTCGGCGACTTCAACGGCTGGGATGCGCGCGCCCATCCCATGCGTTTGCGCACCGGGGGTGTTTGGGAGATCTTCCTGCCCGGCGTGGGGGCCGGCACGCCGTATAAGTACATGGTGAAGTCACGCTTTCGCGGCTATAGCCAGATGAAAGCCGACCCCTACGGCTTCTCGATGGAAACTCCGCCGAAATCCGCTTCGGTGGTCACCGATATCGAGAGCTACGAATGGGACGACCGGGAATGGATGGAGCAGCGCGCTAACACGCGGCTGCTCGACGCTCCGGTATCTATTTATGAGGTTCATCTGGGATCCTGGTTAAAGGGCGAGAACCATCGCGTACTTACTTACCGCGAGCTGGCAGTCAAGCTTGTCGAGTATGTCAAACGCCTGGGATACACGCACATCGAATTACTGCCGATCGCCGAGCATCCCTACGCGCCTTCCTGGGGTTACCAGCTTGTCGGCTATTATGCGCCCACTTCGCGATATGGCCGGCCGCAGGACTTCATGTACTTCATCGATTGCTGCCATCGGGCGGGCATCGGCGTCATTATGGATTGGGTCCCGGCGCACTTCCCCAAAGACGCCCACGGACTGGCCTTTTTCGACGGGACGGCGTTGTACGAGCATGAAGATCCGCGCCTGGGCGAGCATCGCGAGTGGGGCACGCTGGTGTTTAATTTCAGCCGCAACGAAGTGCGTTCGTTCCTGATTTCCAACGCGCTGTTTTGGCTGAAAAAATATCACATCGACGGGCTCCGTGTGGACGCCGTCGCTTCGATGCTGTATCTGGATTACTCACGCGAGCCGGGAGAGTGGGTCCCCAACATCTACGGCGGCAACGAAAATTTGGCGGCGATCGATTTTATCCGCAAGACCAATGAAATCGTGCATCAAGTGCCGGGGGTGATTACGGCAGCCGAGGAATCGACCGCATTTGGGGGCGTTTCGCGGCCGGTGTATCTGAACGGGCTCGGCTTCACGATGAAGTGGAACATGGGCTGGATGCACGACATGCTGATGTATTTCGAGAAAGATCCAATCTTCCGCAAATACCACCAGAACGACATCACGTTCAGCATGATTTATGCATTTACCGAGAATTTTATTCTGCCGATTTCCCATGACGAAGTGGTCTATGGCAAACGCGCGCTGCTGAGTAAGATGCCGGGAGACGAATGGCAGCGATTTGCCAACGCACGCGCGTTTTTGAGTTACATGTACGCGCATCCCGGAAAAAAGCTGCTTTTTATGGGTTCCGAAATCGGGCAGACCGCCGAATGGAATTACGAGAGCCAGGTCGAATGGTGGCTGCTCGATTACGAAGTGCACCGGAACTTACAGCGGTTCTGCCAGGAATTGAACCGCCTGTATCGGAGCGAGCCTGCCATGTACGAAGTCGATTTCCAGCACTGGGGTTTTGAGTGGATCGACTTTCACGATAACGAGAACTCGATCGTCGCCTTTCTGAGGCGCGCGCGGCGCAGCGAAGATTATCTTTTGTTTGTGTGTAATTTCACTCCAACGCCGCACAAAAAGTATCGGATCGGTTTCCCCGAAGCCGGGCCGCATATGGAGATTTTCAATTCGGATGCGGAGATTTTTGGCGGCTCGAATATGGGCAACGGGGGCTATGTTGAGGCGCTGCCAATGCCATCGCATGGCCGGCCGGCCTCGGCGGAGCTAACCGTTCCGCCGCTCGGGGTCATTGTGCTCAAACCAGCCCGGCCGCTGCCGCCGTTGACATAGCTTGGCTGCTGCCGCGGTACAGTTAACAGCTATTACACGTGCGCCGGTTCATGACGGGCTGGTTCCGGCTGTTCTCCCTCAGGTTCGCCCTTGAGCAGCCGCGTCAATTCCGCTTCGTCGAGAGTTTCTTTCTCGATTAGTTTCTCGACGACTCGATCCAGCCCCCCGCGGTGCTGTTTCAGAACATCTTCGACGCGCGCATAGAGTAAGTCAACGATCCGCCGGACTTCCTCGTCGATCTGTTCGGCGGTCTTGTCGCTGTAGTTGCGCTCTTCCATCGGGTAGCGGTTCTTGAGGAAGGGCGACTCCATCGTATGGCCATAGGTAAGATTGCCCAGCCGCTCGCTCATACCGAAGCTTTCTACCATCTGGCGGGCGAGTTCGGTGGCGCGCTGCAGGTCGTCGCTGGCACCGGTGGAAATAATGCCGTTGTAAACCAGATCTTCGGCCCCGCGCCCGCCGAGCATGACGCACATCTGATCTTCGAGCTGCGGCCGCGTCATCAGGTAACGCTCCTGGGTGGGCAGTTGCAGCATGTGTCCCAGAGCTCCAAGCGTGCGCGGAATGATGGATACACGGTGTACTGGATCGGTGTTGGGCAGCGAAAGCGCTACTACTGCGTGGCCGGACTCGTGATAGGCGACACGCTCTTTTTCTTCCGCCGTCATGACGCGGCTCTTTTTTTCCAAACCCAGCATCACACGATCGATAGCGGCTTCGAGATCCTGGTCTGCCACTGCTGAGCCGCCGCGGCGTGCCGCCAGCAGCGCGGCCTCGTTGATGATATTCGCCAAATCGGCGCCGACCATTCCGGGCGTGCGCGCGGCGATCACGCGCAGATCGACCTCAGGCGCCAGTTTGAGTTTCTTCGCATGCACCGCCAAAATAGCCTCGCGGCCCGCAATATCGGGCCGGTCGATGACCACCTGCCGATCGAATCTTCCCGCGCGCAGCAAAGCCGGGTCCAGTACCTCAGGCGTATTCGTGGCGGCCATGATGATGACGTGGGTGGTGGGATCGAAGCCATCCATTTCCACGAGCAATTGATTGAGCGTCTGCTCGCGCTCGTCATGGCTCATGATCAGGCCGCGGCCGGAAGAGCGGGATTTCCCGATGGCGTCCAGTTCGTCGATGAAGATGATGCAAGGCGAGCGCTTCTTGGCTTCCTCGAAGAGTTCCCTCACGCGGGCTGCGCCCACACCCACGAACATCTCCACAAACTCGGAGCCCGACATGGAGAAAAACGGAACTTTGGCTTCGCCGGCCACCGCGCGCGCCAGCAGCGTCTTGCCCGTACCCGGCGCTCCGACCAGCAAAACTCCTTTGGGAATGCGGCCCCCGAGGCGGCGATACTTGGCGGGCGTCTTCAGAAAATCAACCACCTCCTGTAGCTCGGCGCGCGCCTCGTCAATTCCTGCTACATCGGCGAAAGTCACCCGCGATTGCGTCGAACGGTCATATATTTTGGCGCGATTGCCGAACTTCAGCGGCCCTCCCATATTCTGCTTGGCGCGGCGGAATCCCCAGGCGAAAATCGCGATGATGATCAGAAACGGGAGAAAGGAGAGAATCCAGGACCATGCAGAAGGCCCCTTGTTCATCTGGCCTAAAATCTCGACATGCTGCCGTTTGAGCGCGTCCATCAGCGGTTGCGAGCTGATTCCCGGCACGCGCGATGCCTTAATGACCGAGGAGATTTTGTCGTTTTTGACCGCCTCGCTCTTCGCGGTGCCGATGAGCTCGGTAGGCGTGATTTCGACCTTGTTCAGTCGGCCCGCGTTGACTTGCCCCAGGAACTTGGTGTAAGAAACCTCACGAGTGGTCGGTTTGGCCATCCAATGCGGGAGCAGATAGAAGAGGAAGATCGCGCCGACGATATAGATGATAAAGAAGATCCAGGGATAGCCGCGAAAAGCGCGAGAAAATTTGTCGGGCGGCGGAAGTTTCTTCTGAGGCACGATCGTTGTTGGGCGGAAAAGCCGCCCAATAAGATCGACTTTGCCCGCGCGAGTCGCGTTTCGGGATTCAGGTCGCGCCCCTGGAACGATTACGAGCTTCGCTCAGTAATCAGATCCACGATCGCCGCGAGCGAGCGCTGGGCGGGCGATTCCGGAAATTCGCCGAGAATGGCTCGCGATCTCTCAGTGAACGAATGGGCGCGCTCGTAGGCGCGTTCAATGGCGCGATGACGCTCCACGATGGCGAGAATCCGGGCGAAGGAAGTGCGCTCGTAGCCACCGTCGGCGAGAACGGATTCGAGCAAGCGCCGTTCTTCGGTGGAAGCATCCTGGAGGGCATAAATCGCCGGCAGTGTCACCTTGCCTTCTCGCAGATCGCTCCCGGCGGGTTTGCCTAACGCTTCCTCGCTGGAAGTGAAATCGAGAATGTCATCTACGAGCTGGAAAGCCATCCCCAAATTCCAGGCAAAATCGGCCAGCTTGGCTTCGACGGCATCTTCCGCGCCCGCCGCCGCCGCGCCGAGCGAGGCGCACGCCGAAAACAAAGAGGCGGTCTTTCGGTCCACCAGTTCCATGTAGTCGGCCTCGGAAAGCCCGATGCAGTGCAGCCGTTCCATCTGCAATAGCTCGCCCTCGACCATCATCTGGGTAAGCGAGATGAGGATATCCAGAATGTGAAAATTGCGCTCGCGCAGGGCGATCTGAAATGCCTGCATGTAGAGCCAGTCGCCCGCAAGCACGCAGCTATGATTGCCCCAGATCGCGTTTGTGGACGGGCGGCCGCGGCGTGTGGCGGCAGTGTCGATGACATCGTCGTGGACCAGCGTTGCGGTATGGATCATTTCGACGACGCCGGCCAGATGGCGGGCGCAATCGCCGGGCGGGCCAAACAAGCGGCTGGTCAGCAGCAGCAGCGCGGGGCGAAGGCGCTTGCCGCCGCCGTCCTGCAAATAGTGGTTGATGGTGGTGATGGCGGCCACCGAAGCGATCGATCCGGCGGCGATCTCGCGTTCCACCAGCTCGAGATCTGGCTGCACGAGCTCGAGCGCTTCGCGGGCGCTCATCGATTGCCGGATCTTGCTGAACATTTTCGGTTTAAGCCCCGGAATTCTCAGTGTAGCTGGTAGGCATCTTTTGTTATGGCTCGCCAGATTACGTAAAGAGCCGTTCGAAGCTGTCCGTGGCCTCGCGTGTCAGCTCTTCCAGCGCAACGCCGCGGATTTCGGCAAGCGCGCGCGCGGTATCGGCGACGAATGCCGGTTCGTTGCGCTTGCCCCGGTGCGGCACCGGTGCGAGATAAGGGGCATCGGTCTCGATAAGCAACCGATTGCCGGGCGTGAGACGCGCGGCTTCGCGCACGCCGGCGGATTTGGGAAACGTGGTCACGCCGCCAAAGGCCAGATAGAAGCCGAGATCGAGGCATTCCCGAGCCTGCGTGGCGTCGCCGGTGAAGCAATGCATCACGCAGGGCAGGCCCGTGGATGCCCAATGCTCGCGCAGAATCTGAAGCGTCGCATCCCAGGCATCGCGAGTATGAATCACGATCGGGACGCGCGCCTCGGCGGCTATGGCAAGCTGGCGCAGGAAAACAGGCTCTTGCACCTCCGCCGCAACTCCCCAATGATTATCTAGGCCGATTTCGCCGAGCGCCTTCACGCGAGGATGCCGCAGCAGCCGTTCCAGATTGCGAAACGTGTTCTCGTCCGCTTTCGGCGCATCATTCGGATGAACCCCGGCGGTCGCGAAGATGAATGGATATGCTTCGGCAAGGCGCACGGCTGCCTCGAGGTCTGGCGGGCCGTTCCCCGTCCCGATGGCAAGCATATAGGCGACACCCGCGGCACGCGCGCGTTCAATTGCTTCCTCACGGTCCGCGTCGAATTGAGAATCGTCCAGATGGCAGTGGGAGTCGGCGAGGATCATTTTAACCGCGCGCCCACCGGCACGTCTTCCAAAAAGCCGGCCAGCACCGGCGCGCCGCCTTCCAGGCTAGCTGCGACGATCATGCCCTGCGAAGTGACGCCGCGAAGCTTCCTCGGCGCCAGATTCGCCACGATCACCACCTTGCGCCCGATCAACTGTTCCGGCTTGTAAGCGAGCGCGATGCCGGCCACAATCGTGCGCGGCGCCGGTTCGCCGATGTCCACCTTCAGGTGCAGCAGCTTGTCCGAACCCTTCACCCGCTCGGCCGATTGCACCTGGCCCACGCGCAGATCGACTTTCGCGAAATCGTCAATCATAATCGAAGCAGACTCCGCCTTGGCTTCCGGTTTCTTGCCCAGCAAGGCGTCCTGGCGCGCCTTCTCCAGAAGTTCAAGCTGCTGCATTTTTTCGATGGCCGGCTTGGCGTCGATGCGCGGGAACACGGCTTTCACTGTTCCGACGGTTTGTCCCGCCGGCAGCCGCCCCCAGGCGAGATCGGTGTACCGTACCTCTTCGAGCGGCGCGTTCATGCCGAGCTGGCTCCAGATTTTCCGAGTTGCGGAAGGCATCACCGGATAAAGCCAGCCGCAGATCAGCCGCAAGGCTTCAGCGGAGGTGTAGAGCGTTTCCGCGAGTTTCTGTTCCGCCTCGGGCGAGGTTTTTCGCTCTTTGGCGAGTTTCCAGGGCGCGCGCTCCACGATGAATTTATCGATCTGCGAGACAAATGCGAGCACCGCCTCCAGGCCGCGCGTAAAATCGAAATGCTCGAAGCGTTCTTCGACGGTTTTGCACGCCTCAGCCGCACTCGCCGCGATTGCACTATCGCCGGCCGAAGCTGGAATGCGCCCTTCGCAATACTGGTGCACCATGGTCAGCGTCCTGCTGGCCAGATTGCCGATGCCGTTTGCAAGATCGGCGTTATAGCGCTCGACCAGCGCGTCGTAGCTGAAACTTCCGTCCTGTCCGAACGGAATCTCGCGCCATAAAAAATAGCGCAGCCCGTCGGCGCCGGCGATTTCGTCGCCAGCTCCCATCACTTCGGCGATCGGCCGCGGCCGCACCACGTTGCCGCGCGATTTGCTCATTTTGTTTTCTTGCACCAGAATCCATCCGTGCGCGAAGACTTTTTTCGGCAGCGGCAGCTCGCCCGCCATCAGGAATGCGGGCCAATAGATCGCGTGAAAGCGCAAAATATCTTTCCCGATCAGGTGCAGATCGGCCGGCCAGAGGTCTTCTCCCTGTACCGCGCTCATATAGGAGATCAGCGCGTCGAACCAGACGTAGAAGACGTGCTTGCCCTCAACCGGCGCCGGAATGCCCCAATGAATCGTGGTGCGTGTGATCGAGAGATCGTTCAGCCCTTGCTTTACGAACGCGGCGATTTCGTTGCGGCGCGTTTCCGGTTCGATGAAGCCGGGGTGCTCTTCGTAATAGCGCAGCAGCTTATCTCCAAACGCTGAGAGCTTGAAGAAGTAATTTTCTTCAGTGACGGTTTCGGTGGTGCGGCCGCAGTCGGGGCAGGGATCGCCCGGCTTGGCGTCGTTCACGTATAACTCGTCGTGAAAGCAATACTGGCCGGTGTAGGAGCCTTTGTAAATGTAGCCGTTCTTCCGGCATCGTTCGAAAAGATCGCGTACCACCTCAAAATGTTTTGGGTTGGATGTACGGATGAAGCGGTCGTAAGAGATACCAAGGCTCTGCCATTGGTTGACAAATTCATTAGCGATCGCGGTGGCGTATTCGGCGGGGGATTGGCCGATCGCTTTCGCCGTGCGCTCGACATTTTGCCCGTGCTCGTCCGAGCCGGTAGTAACTACGACCGGCTCGAAGCCTTGCTGCGTCTTAAAACGCTTAATCAGATCCGCGGTGAACGTGGAGTAAGCGGTGCCGATATGCGGCGCCGCATTCACGTAGTAAATAGGAGTTGTGAGGTAATACTTGCCTTTGCTCATTATCTTCCAATCTAATTCCCGTGGCGCACGCACTCTTGCGTGCCGCGTCGACACTCGTGTCGACGCTCGCTTGGGCGGCTCACTGGGAATCGGTGCGCCGCCGAAACGCCGCCGCCGCCGCTTCCATCACCTCGCGCAGCGGTCTGCCGGATTGCCGCGCCGCTTGGCGGCAATCTTCGTATTCGGGAGCGAAGCCGCCCGCCTCCGTGTATTTGACGCGGATTTTGCCGAACGCCGTCTCGACTTCCGACGTCCGGCGGGCCAGCACGCGGCGCTCGGCCGAGAACACGCGCACGCCGAGCGTGGTGGTTTCGGCAAACAGGGCGGCGATGATTTGTTCGGATAGCTCTGGCGGCGCGATCGCCGAAAGCTGCGTGCCGGGCCGGTTCTTCTTCATATAAATAGGCGCCAACGTAACATCCAAAGCGCCGGCCTCGAAAAGCCGTTCCATGGCGTAGCCGAGCATCTGCGGTGTTGCATCGTCGATATTCGCCTCCAGCACCGTTACCACAAGTGATTCGGCGGCATTCGTTCTTTCGCCGATAAGAACCCGCAACACATTCGCGCGTCCGGGAAAATCTTTGTCGCCGGCTCCGAAACCTTGCGCTCGGATTCGCATCGAAGGGACCGGTCCGAATCCGGCGGCAAACGTCGCCAGCAGCGCGGCGCCGGTGGGAGTCGTCAATTCGGTTTCCGGACCCGCCGCATAAATAGGAACGTTCTTCAATAACTCAGCCGTTGCCGGAGCCGGGACCGGAAGCACGCCATGTTCGGTCACCACTGTTCCGCTTCCGGTATTCACGCGCGAAGCATGCACTTCGCCGATCCCGAGCAACTCGAGTGCCACGCAGGCGCCCACGATATCGCAGATGGAATCGACCGCCCCCACTTCGTGAAAGTGAACGCGCTCGATCGGAACGGCGTGCGATTTCGCCTCGGCTTCGGCCAGACAGCGAAAAACCGCAAGCGCCCGGCCGCGCGCCGCATCTGAGAGCGATGCCGCCCCGATGATGGTTTCCACGTGCGATAAATGCCGGTGCGCAGTTTGAGGCGGAGCTTCGACCGAAAATTTGGCTGCCGCCAGACCATTGCGCTTGACACGATCTAGCCGCAACCTTGCGCCGAGACTAAGGCTTTCGAGCGCATTCTGAATCGTCGCCCAATCAGCCCCCGCATCCACGAGAGCGCCCACGCTCATATCGCCGCTGATGCCGGAAAAGGCGTCGAAATAGCAGATTTTCATCGAATCAGGAAGCGGGCCGGCCAAAGGCCATGTTTCAGTGTACAAATCGGATGCCCCGTCTCCTCGCTCCCGCTCAGGGTTCCCGTTCCGAGCCGGAAGCGTAAGCGACCTGGATCGGCCGCACGTCGGTCAGCCTACTGTGCTTCAAGGCCAAGCCCATTTTGGACGATAGGCGAAATTAGGTGGGTGAAAAGCAACCAGTGTGAGCTACGCGTGTAAAGTAGAACTGGTGGGTCGCGGAGTAGCCCGCCGTGCCTTAGTCCTATTCCTTCTGCTGGGAGAGAGTTGCGCGGTTCAGGCGGCTGGCAAATCCACCAACGCGTGTATTGCGCCGCGTTCGATCTGGTCCGATCAACTCACCCTGCTGGCGCTGCTCGCCTTAGCCCTGGGTTTGCTGGTCGTGGGCCGCTCGCGGAGCAGAGTCGGGCGCTTGGCGCGCCAGAAGCAGGAGCTTTCCCTGGTGGTGATGCTGCGTACGCGCCAAATTCAGCGCGAGAAAAAAACCATTGAGCTGCAAAAAGACCAGATCGAAAAGCTGCTTGAAAAGGCACAGCAAAGTAACCGGCTCAAAGACGAATTTCTGGCTAACATCAGCCACGAAATTCGCACCCCGCTGCACGGAATCCTCGGCATGACAGATTTGGCGCTCGCCACCGGCCTCACAGCCGAGCAGCAGGAGTATCTAGATCTGGCCTCCACCTCGGCGCAATCCTTGCTCGCGCTCGTCAACGAAGTCCTGGACTTTTCCAAGATCGAGTCCGGGCGCTTTGAACTGGCTTGCCTTTCCTTCTCCGTCCGCGAATGTGTGCAGGGCGCACTTGGCGCGCTTTCTCTTTCGGCGAGAAGCAAGGGTCTGCGGTTTGTCTCAAACATTGACGAGGAGGTGCCTGCAACCATCGAAGGCGATCCCAATCGGCTGCGCCAGATTCTTGTCAACCTTGCCGGCAACGCGATCAAATTCACTGAGCAGGGATCGGTCAATGTTCTGGTTTCGATCGAGGGATGCATGCTTTGCATTCGCGTGGTGGATACGGGGATTGGGATTCCAGCCGACAAGTGCGAAGATATCTTCGAGCCCTTCCGGCAAGTGGACGGCTCAACCTCCAGGAAGTACGGCGGTACCGGACTGGGCCTGGCGATTTCGGAGCGCCTCGCGCGCGATATGCATGGCAGCCTGACGGTAGACAGCCAGGAAGGCCATGGCAGCACATTCCTGTTGAAGATCCCGCTTTCTTTATCGCGTGCCAGATCCGCCAGCCTCGAAACCGCCGGCTCACTGCAATTGACAGCCTGTATCAGGTCGGACTGACGAACTTCTCCACATCCATCGCATAGAGCGCGGACTTGCCTTCGCGATCGCTTTGAAAGAAAATCCAGCGGCTGTCGGCAGAAAAGACGGGCGAAACGCATGCCGGATGCGTAGCGCCGTGCTCGCACAGCGTCAGCTCCCGCGCCATCGAACGCAGCAGAAGAATAATGTTGGGCTGCACCATGCTGCGGCTGGCGCCGACGAATACAGAGGCGTCGGCGTTCGGCGCGAAGGCGGCATACCCGCTGGTCGGATCGAGTTTGCGCTCGGCGCCGGTTTCCGGATTCACTTCGTGAATTTCCGAGAGCACCGCGTGCTTGGTTTCTACATCACGCAGAAACATCAGATTCTTTCCGCGCGGCGACCAGAATGGATTCCAAATGCGGCCGCTCGCCAGCAGCTTCGGCTTCCCCAAAGGTGCAAGCGGGACATACCAGAACTCGCGGCTCTTCCGTGCCTCGCGTCCAAATAGGCAGCCGGTTCCATCCGGACTCACGAGCGGGCCAAATGCTGCGTCCTCGGCGATCGGCTGCCGAGAGTTCAAATGGAATAACCGTCTTTGCCGCGCGACGATAAAAACGGAGCCGGAATCGGACATGCCGAACGCGCTCACGCCCTCCGCTACCGTGTGTGTCTCACGACCGCTCACATCCGCGTTCTTGAGCACACCGCTATCGACAAAATACACCGACCGCTCTTTCGGATCGAGATAGAGCGAGCGAATCGCCAGATGCCTGGTTTCTGCCAAGTGATGGAGTTTGCCGTTGTGAAGATCGAGCCGGAAGGGCGCCATGGCTCCGTTTAGGTCCGAAGAAAAGAGCAGAAAGCGGCGCCGCGACGAGATGAAACGGTTTTGCGGCGCCGGAAGAACGCTGGCCGAAGAGAGCGCCGTCAGCCGCAGTACCCACGCTTCAGTGGCCGGATCCACAAAGGCGACAAATGCGCCATGCGTGCGGGGCCGCCGCTTGCGAGCCGCTAAGACTCCGGGCAGGAGAGCCAGCAAGGCTCGCCGTGTGATGCCCGTGTTCATGGTTCCTACAGCCCCAAATCGTTATGCCGCGATGTGTGCACCTTCGCTACGTGTGTCTGGTGCAGATACGGCCAGGGATTGACCGGCGTTCCATGAATGCGTACTTCATAGTGCAGGTGAGGAGCAGTCGCCCGTCCCGTGCCCCCCGAAAGTGCAATGACCTCACCGGCCCGCACTTCCTCACCCGGAACCACGAGGAACTCCGACAGATGCGCATAGTAAGTTTCGATGCCGTGGCCGTGGTCCACAATCACCAGCTTTCCATAACCGCTCTCCCACGAAGCATTGGTCACGACCCCATCGGCGGCCACGTGCACCGGAGTTCCTTTGGGCGCCGCAATATCGACGCCGGTATGAAACTCGCTCTGGCCCGCATCTTCTCCCGAAAAGGGGTCGGGCCTGCCGCCGAACGGGCTGGTCAGCCGTCCATGCACCGGCCAGAGGCTCGGGCGCGTGTGTACTTGCCATTGGAATGCGTAGCGATGATATATCTCGGAAACCGTTGCGGATTTCAGAAAATTGTAGGTCTGAATGGTATCGGCGACCGTGGGTTTCATGGCTTGGTTGCCGCGAATTTCGGAGATCATTGATTTCGACGGCGATTTCCGCGGCGTGATCCCATAGCGGACCGACACTTCCGCGGCCAACTTCTGCAAAGACGCGATCTGCTCCTTACGCCGGCTGGCGACGCGCTGCAATGCCTCATAGCGCCTTCGCAGTTCGTCGAAATTTTGCCGCAGTTCCGCATAGCGCGAAGTTTTCCGGCTCATTTGCAAATAGCTGGAGAACAGTGCACCGGCTCCCAACAAGAGCAGTAGTCCCACGCCCAATAGGTAGCCGAGGGATCGACGGCCGATCCGGATACTCCGCAGCCGCCCTCGCATCGAGGGCATCCATTCGACGGTGACGTACTGTTCCTTCATGCGGCCGTGATGAGCGTCTGCTCGTACTATTGTGAACGATCGCCGCGCGGCAAAATCGTTTCGCGAAGTATGATACAACCTCAAATCATGATCAATCGGCGGGAATGGATTCTGGGATCGGCGTCGTTGGCAGCGAGCGCCGAGGCGAGCGAAGCAGTTTCCGAGCCGCGTGCGCCGGCAAGCGGTTTTTCGAAACCCGTCGTCATTTCGAGCGCCAACGGATTGGACGCCTGCGCCAAGGCGATGGAAGAGATCCGCAACGGAGCCGACACACTGGATGCGGTAATCGCCGGCGTCAACATCGTTGAGCTTGACCCGAACTATCCCTATGTCGGCTATGGCGGGCTGCCGAACGAAGATGGCGTGGTCGAACTCGATGCCAGCGTGATGCACGGGCCGACCGGCCGCTGCGGAGCCGTTGCCGCGATCCAGGGCATCAAAACGCCTTCGAAAATCGCCAAGCTCGTCATGGATCACACCTCACACGTGATGCTCGTTGGCGAGGGCGCGCTGCGCTTTGCCCAACATTACGGCTACCAAAAGGAAGATCTCCTGACGGAGAAATCCAGAACCGCTTGGCTCGTCTGGAAAGAATCCCTGCGAGCGCCGCACGCCTTCAACAATTGGGTTCCCATGAACGAGAATCTTGAAGCGAAGGCCGCGCCGCTGGAGCGCCTGAAAAAGCGCTTTCCAAAGATGGACGAGACGACGCTCGCCTGGGCGCTGGAAATGGCCAGCTATCCGCCTTGGGGCACTATCAATTGCCTTGCCCTTAACGAAAAGGGAGAAATGTCGGGGGTGACCACCACCAGCGGCCTGGCATGGAAGATACCCGGGCGTGTGGGCGATTCGCCGATTATTGGAGCGGGCTTGTTTGTGGATCAGAACGTCGGTGCGGCAGGATCGACCGGTGATGGCGAAGAAAATATCCGCATCGCGGGCGGGCATACGGTGGTCGAGGCAATGCGGCGTGGCATGTCGCCGCAAGATGCCTGTCTCGAAGCGCTGCGGCGCTTTGCGCACAATTACAACGACAACAAAAAGCCGCTCTCCAGGCTGACACTCCAGTTCTATGCGCTGCGCAAAGACGGCGCCCATGCCGCGGCTTCGCTCTGGGGCGATCACAGCCATCCCGTGCAATACACCGTCAACGACGGCGGCGAGAGCCGCCATGAGCTCTGCGTGTCTTTATACCAGCGATGAAGCGGCTACTGCTTTTTCTTGCCATCGCGAGTTGTTGTTTGGGCGCCGGGAAGTTTCAGTTTGAGAATTCTCGCTGGCCGGCTTATTGGATCGCGGTCCCCGGCTCCGATCCGCAGGCTTACGGCGTCTATCACTTTCGCAAAACGTTTGCTCTCGACGGTAAGCCGGATAAGTTCGTGGTATTAGTCTCCGGCGACAATAGGTATCAGCTTTTCGTGAACGGCAGTCTCGTGTCCTGGGGGCCTGCGCGCAGCGATCTCTACCATTGGAAATATGAAGCCGTCGACATCGCCTCGAAATTGAAAGCGGGGCGAAATGTGCTGGCCGCCGTCGTTTGGAACGGTGGTGCGCGCCGCGCCGTCGCGCAAGATTCCAATCGAACCGGATTTATCTTGCAAGCCAAAGCGCAAAAAGATTCGTTCGTCGATAGCAATCGCTCATGGAAGTGCATTCAGGATGATGCCTACCTGCCGCTAAAACTCCCGCGGGATCAAATCATTGGCTATCAAGCCATCGGCCCGAACGAGCACCTGGACGGGAACAAATATCCATGGGGCTGGCAACTGCTCGATTTCGATGACAGTGCCTGGCCCCAAGCCGCTGAAATTAGTCACGGCGCCGGGCGTTATTCGCGCGATGCACCGAATCGCTGGATGCTGATACGTCGTCGAATTCCGCTGGCAATAAGAAAGCCTCTGCGGTTGGTATCAGTTCGGGAATCGCAAGGGATTGTTCCGCCGTCCGGCTTTCCGCGTGAGAAACATCCGTTCACTGTTCCCGCTCATACAGTTGCAAAATTACTGCTCGATCAGTCCTATCTCACGACGGCCTATCCGGAAATAACGGTGAGCGGCGGTGCGGGCAGCCGGGTCGAACTGCGTTACGCCGAATCGCTGTATGAGCCGCAACCGTCCGGCGACCACGGGATGCCGGTCAAAGGCAATCGCAATCAAGTAAAAGGCAAGGTATTTCGCGGCCACGCCGATGTATTTCTCCCCGATGGCGGCACGCGCCGCACTTATAAGCCTCTATACTGGCGCACTTACCGCTATCTCGAATTGGATATTACGACGGCCGATTCACCGCTAACAGTCGAAGACCTGCGCGGCATCTTTACCGCGTATACGTTTGTCCGCAAGGCCCGCATCACGGTTTCCGATCCGGCCGTAAACAAAGAAATTCAGCGCATCCTGAACACCGGCTGGCGCACTGCCCGGCTCTGCGCTCACGAAACTTACATGGACTGCCCTTATTACGAGCAGCTTCAATATGCCGGCGACACACGCATCCAGGCGATGATCTCTCTTTATATGACCGGCGATTCGCGTCTGATGAAGCAAGCGATCGAAGCGCTCGACTGGTCGCGCACGGCCGAGGGCGCCACTTACAGCCGCGCGCCTTCGCACCTCCAGCAATATATTCCGCCCTTCTCTCTTTGGTGGATCGGCATGGTTCACGACTACTGGATGTATGTGGACGATCCGGCATTTGTGAAGCGGATGCTGCCCGGAGTCCAGGCCGTGCTCTCGTTTTTTGCTCCCCATCAAAAACCCGACGGCTCACTCGGAAAGATGCCGTGGTGGAATTTTGTAGATTGGGCAAACCAATGGCGCAATGGCGTGCCGCCGGCACAGCCTGACGGCTCGTCTTCGGCTGCGCTGGACCTGCAACTGCTGCTTGCCTATCAGTGGGCTGCCGGTCTGGAAAACGGATTTGGCGATCGCGCCTTAGCGCGGCAATACACCGAGGCCGCGTCTAAGCTGAAGGCGACGATTGTGCGCACCGATTGGGACCCAACGCGCGGCTTGTTCGCCGACCAGCCATCGCATACGTCGTTTTCGCAGCAGGTCAATACGCTTGCCGTGTTGGCGAAAGTAAAACCTGCAAGTGAGTTGAAATCCGTCGTCGAGAAAATGCTGTCCGATCCCTCGCTTACTCAATCTTCCATTTACTTCCGCGCCTATACGAACGCGACCCTGCGCGAAGTCGGTCTCGGTAACTTATATCTGAAAGAACTCCAGCCCTGGCGCAAGATGCTGGCGGAAGGTCTCACTACGTGGTCGGAAACCGAGGCGCCCGATACCAGATCCGATTGCCACGCTTGGGGGGCCAGTCCGAATTACGAGATATTCCGCACGCTTGTGGGCATCGAATCGATGGCGCCGGGCTTCGGCCAAGTGCGCATTGCGCCGAACATAGGAAAGCTGCGGCACCTAAGCGCGACGGTCCCGCACCCGCGTGGAGCCATTACGGTGGATTTGACCAACACCGGATCGCTCACCGCCGCGATCACGCTGCCCCACGGCGTAACCGGCGAGTTTGTCTGGAAGGGGCAAACCAAGCCCCTGCATGAGGGTCATAATCATCTGGTCTTTTGATTGGCGGGAGTTTTTTCCCGAGCATGCAACGATGTCCTGTGGCGCATCCCAGGACCATCGTGTTTGCTGGCCCGCGCTCCCTGACGGAATTGTTCGAGCGCGTTGAGAATTTCCTCTCCGTAGAGCTGCACCTTCTTCTCTCCGATGCCGAGCACTTGCAGCAGCCCGGCCGTGGTGCTGGGCTGTTTGGCGCATAAATCCCTGAGAGCGCTGTCGGGCAGCACAATGAATGCCGGGATGTTCTCCCGCCGCGAGATCTGGCGCCGCCATTCACGCAAATACTCCATCAGATCCGGGTCCTCACTCGGGACCACGGGCGTTGGCGCGGTTTTCTTCTTCGCGCCTGCTAAACGGCCGGCGCTGCCCGAAAGCCAGCCGGGCGATTCCGCGCAAACGTCGCACATCCCGCAGTCGGCCCACTTCACGTACTGCCCGAAATGACGGCAGATCTGGCGATGGCGGCACACCTTGGATTCCGCGAATCGCTTGATCTCACGATAACGCTGCCAGGAGCGCTCCTTTTCCGCCGCGTCCTGCATTTGATTGATGAAATAGGCCAGCAGCCCGGCATCTTTCTTCTGCCAAAGCAGCACGCAATCGGCAGGCTCGCCGTCGCGCCCGGCCCTTCCGGCTTCCTGATAGTACTGTTCGATCGATTTCGGCAGCGCCAGGTGAATCACTGCGCGCACGCCCGGCTTATTGATGCCCAACCCGAAAGCCAGCGTGCCTACCAGCACGCGCACCTGATCGGAGGTCCAGAGATCCTGGTGCGCCTTGCGCGTTTCGGTGGCCATCTGGCCGTGATACTCCACGGCCCGAATGCCGCGGTTGCGCAGATCGATAACGGTCTCTTCCACGCGCGCGATGGTCGGCGCATAGACGATCGCGTTCTGCCCGGCGTGCGCTTCAAGAGCGGCCAGGAGCATTCGCATCTGACCGGCCTGGCTGTCGCATTGCTTTACCAGGTAGCGCAGATTGGGCCGGTGAAAACTCATGATGTACTTATCCGGATTCTCCAGCCGAAGCTGCGCCAGAATGTCATGCCGGACGCGCTGGGTGGCGCTGGCGGTAAACGCGGCTATCGGCCGGCCGGGAAAATTCTGGCGCAGGCTGCTCAAAAGCCGGTATTCGGGCCGGAATTCGTGGCCCCATTCGGAAATGCAATGCGCTTCGTCGATGGCAAAAAAGGCAATAGGCGCCTGCTGCAGCCAGTTCACGGTATCCGCTCGCGCCAGACGCTCCGGCGAAAGATAAATCAGACGAAATTCGCCGCGCTGGGCTCGCTCCATGATCGCGGATTGCTCCCGGGGCGGAATCGCACTGTTGACGAATGCCGAGGGGATGCCCATGCCCGTAAGCTGCGTCACCTGATCCTGCATCAAGGCGATCAACGGCGAAATCACGACGGCAGTACCATTGCTGATCACGGCGGGCAGTTGATAGCACAAAGATTTGCCTCCGCCGGTAGGCATCACCGCCGCTACATCATGCCCGTCCAGCAGACTCTGCACGATTTGTTCCTGACGCGGGCGGAAACTGGCATATCCCCAGTGGCGTTTTAAGATTTCCAGAAGGCGCGCGGAATCCATGCGCTAACGGTGCCGGTTCAAGATCTCTAGAATTTCCGTAAGCTCGCGGCGCATGTCCTGGCACAACGTTGAGGTTGCCGAAAACAGTTCGCCTTGCTTGCGCGGTATCGTGGTCACGGCGCGCAGCTTGGGTTTTGCGTCGAGCATCTTGCGGGCGCCTTCGATCGTGAACCGTTTTTCGTATAACAGCCGCTTGATCTCCAGCACCAGCTCGACATCTTTACGGCGATAGAGGCGCTGGCCGCGGCCGGATTTTTTCGGCTCGAGCCGCCGGAACTCCGATTCCCAGAAGCGCAGGACGTAAGGCTGCAGGCCCGCCAGTTTGGCTACTTCCCCAATGCGGAAGTAGAGCTTATTCGGAATCTCCGGAACGGCACCGGCGAGTGGCGCTAAATCTTCCATACCGCAAGCGATCCGGCTTCAATTGTATCGGAGCCGCGCCGCTATTGCACTTCCAATGTAACCGTAACCGTGGCCGAGACCTGTACGGTAGCCGGTTCCACAGGTGTCGGCCGGACTCCGGCCATCAGCTTGTTCGCCACAAACTGCCCCACCGGGCGTATCCCTTCGCCGCCCGATTGCGCCCGGAGAATGCGCACCACGTGCAGATGCAGGCCGTTCGCGATCGCTTCGGCATTTGCCCGTGCCTGCTGGGCGGCTTGCGCCAGCGCCTGCGCACGCACCGCGGCGTCGTTGTGCAGCGTAAACGAAATTCCCGCAACGTGGTTGGCGCCCGCCTGTGTTGCCGTGTCCACAATTTTCGGCACCAGTGCCAGATTGCTCGTCTTGACGACCACCGTGTTGTTGGCCTTGTATCCGGTCAGCTCCGGCGCTTCCCCTTGCTTGTATCGGTAGACTGGCTCAAGCGCGTATTGGCTGGTGGCGATGCTGCCGCTTTTGCCAAGTACCTGCCGGATTGCGCCGAGCAGCTTAGTAGCCCTCGCTGCATTCTGCGTGGCGGCGGCTTCGGCGGTCGAGGCATTTGTCTCCACTCCCAAAGAAATCCGGGCGCGGTCGGGTTTCGCCGGAACCGTGGCTTCGCCGGAAGCGGTAACCGTGTGATGCGTATTTGCGGGCTGCTGCGCTGCGACGATAGCCGCAAATAAGAAAACAGCGGCAATTGGGCGCATAAACATACGCCTAACCTAACAGAACCCCGACCGTGAGCGAGGGGCCCGGCTCGCCCTGCTACGTTCGGAGTGTATGAGTCGGCGCTGGCAATACATCCTGATCGCAATCGGTGTTATCATCGCCGCCGGCGCGATTTGGTTCGCCTGGTTTACCACGACTATCAATTCTCGTGTCCGGGCGCGTGTGGTGAACGCACTCGAACAGAGATTTGATGCCGACATCCAGCTCAAGTCGGTCGATGTTTCGCTGTGGCCGGAGGCCAAGGTGGCCGGCACGGGATTGGTTATCCGCCATCGCGGCTGGGCCGACCGCGCGCCGCTCATCCGTATCGGCCGGTTCATGGCGGAAACCGATTGGGGAGCGCTCATCCTCGGACATAACCATGTTCGTCGCGTCGAGCTCCAGGGGCTGAAAATCCATATCCCGCCGCGAGGCGCATCCGCTTTCAAGGAGACCTTCAGCCATGGAGAAGAAGTGGAGAGCGGCGAACCGGGTCACGATACGACCCATCTCCAGTTTTTTATCGATACGATCCAGGCGGAGGGTACCAAATTGATCATTGCGCCCAAAGTTCCGGGCAAATCGCCGCTGGAATTCGATATCAAGAATCTGACTCTACATTCGGTAGGACCCGGCAAAGCCTTGAAGTTCGTCGCAGAACTCACCAACATCAAGCCGCCCGGATTGATCGATAGTATTGGCTATTTCGGTCCCTGGCAGAAGGACGATCCACGCGCGACGCCGGTCTCGGGAAAATACACGTTTAAAAATGCCAATCTCGGTGTATTCAACGGAATCAGCGGAACGCTTTCGTCGAAGGGAAGCTATAACGGTGTTCTCCAACACATAGAGACGAAGGGAACGACCGATGTGCCGAATTTTGCTCTTCAGGGCGGCGATCCCGTCCATCTGCGCACAACCTTTCACGCGATTGTGAATGGCACCAACGGCGACACGCTGCTGGAGCCGGTGGTGGCGATTTTCTTACATTCGAAGTTTATCTGTCGGGGTGGCGTTACCAACCAGCCGGGGCGGAAAGGCAAGACTGTATCGTTGCAGGCCAAGACACAAAGCGCCCGCATGGAGGACATCCTCGCGCTAGTCGTAGGCGGCAAACCGTTTTTAAAGGGCGCGGTGAATTTTCAAAGCAGGATCGTCATCCCGCCAGGCCCCGAGGACATGATCGACAAACTGCGATTGAAGGGCCAGTTTCAGGTGTGGTCCGCGACGTTTTCGGATCCGAAGATCAAAAAAAAACTGATTGTCTTAAGCGATCGTGCACGGGGCATCAGCAAGGGCGAACAGCAGAAAAAGAAAAAGCTCGGAACACAGCGGCTGATCCTTTCCCATATTCGCGGCCGCTTCCAAATGGCCAAGGGGCGCGCCTCCTTCTCGCGGCTCGCGTTCACCGTACCCGGTGCGGCGTTTCGCTTGCACGGCGCTTACAACTTGAAATCGGGGCGGATCGACATGCACGGGATCTTTCGCATGCATGCCACGGTGTCGGAAACCCAGTCGGGCATAAAAAGCTGGCTGCTGAAACCCTTCAATAAACTATTCGAAGAAGGCAAGGCGGGATTCCAGGCACCCATCGAAGTGACCGGCACCAAGGACAATCCTGTTTTCGGAATTGATATCTTTCATCATGAGATCACCATCCAATGAGACTGCATTCCATCACACCAATCCTTAAGGCCGGATTCGCGGCCATTGCAGTAACCACGGCGTTTTCCGCCCTCTGCTTTGCTCAGGGAAAGAACGGCACCGCGGAGACGCGGCTTTTCGGGACCACTCCCAACGGGCAGCAGGTCTTCGAATATACGCTCAAAAATCCCGCCGGTATGACCGTGAAGATCATCACTTACGGCGCGCGTATCGCCGATATTTCCGTTCCCGGCAAGAATCATCACTTCGCCGATGTCGTGCTCGGATTCAAGAATCTCAAGGGCTATACGGGACCAAACGATCCATTCTTCGGCGCCACCATCGGACGCTATGCTAACCGTATCGCCAAAGGCATGTTTACGCTGGACGGAAAAACCTATCACATTCCGATCAACGACGGCCCCAATGCGCTGCACGGCGGCCCTCAAGGTTTCGACAAGCGCGTCTGGCAGGGTAAGACGACGATCGACTCCCATGGTCCGGTGGCCGAGATGCAGTATCTCAGCCGCGACGGCGAAATGGGGTTCCCCGGCAACTTGAACGTCACGGTGCGCTATACGCTCGAAACGAACAACAGTCTGCGCATCGACTACACCGCGACCACCGACAAGGACACGGTGATCAATATGACCAATCACTCCTATTTCAATCTTGCGGGTGCCGGCTCGCCCACCATCCTGAACGAGAAGGTCATGATCGATGCGGACCACTACACGCCTATTAATGCGACGCTTATTCCGACAGGTAAAATTGCGCCGGTTGCCGGAACTCCGCTCGATTTCCGCACTCTCACGGCAGTTGGCAAGCGCATCCACGATAACTTCCGGCAGCTTAAGTACGCAGGCGGCTACGATTTTAACTACGTGCTGAACCATCCGGGCGACCTCTCCGTGGTTGCGGCGAAAGCGGTAGACCCCTCCTCCGGGCGCGTGCTCGAAGTCTTCACCACACAGCCGGGCATCCAGTTTTATTCCGGCAACCAGATCAAAAAGCCGATTCACGGGGTGGGCGGCGTTTATCGGCAATTCTCGGCGATGACCTTCGAAACCCAGCATTTCCCGGATTCGCCGAATCAACACAATTTCCCCAGCACCGAACTGCGCCCCGGCCAGACGTTCCACCAAACGACGATTTACAAGTTCTCCGTGCAATAGCCGGGCTTCCTGCCGCAAAGATTCGTGGGGGGGTGCCTTGCGCTGCGGCGGCCTCGTAGGCCGCCTGCTGCTGCGGTCCGCTATTCTGCGACAAATGAGCTTCGTCGAATCACGAATTTCCCGACGCGGGTTGCGCTCCAGGAAGGCGGATTTTCCGCTACTCTGATGGGAAATGGCGGCAGGCGCGGTCCAGCGAACCTCAAGCGAATTGGTCATCGATGTGCCGGGAGTGCCGAGCATCCGGATTCCACTCGATCGAGACAGCTACAAGCTTGGCCGCTCCGCGTCGAACGATCTCCCGTTCCCGGGCGATCAAAGCCTGTCGCGCGAGCACCTCGTTTTTGAGCGCACCGCCGACGGCTGGACCATACGCGATCTCGCCAGCCGCAACGGTTCTTACGTAAATGGCGTGCGTCTAACGGCTCCCGCGGGTCTGGCGCACGGCGATCGAATTACCGCAGGCCATCTCTCGATTCGCTATGACACGCGAGGCGAGTTCCAGGACGCGCAGCCACCGGAGGTTGAGTTCGTCGAGCAGGCTTCGGGCGTGCTTCAAGACACCATCACAGCGGATCTCAATACCGCGATGCAGGCAAGCCTACAGTTAGGGGCACTCGTGCGGGCGGGGAGAGAGCTTGCCGGACAGTGCGCGCTCGAGGAGTTATTTTCGCTCATCCTGGACCTGACCCTAGATGCTGTGAAGGCGTCGCGCGGCGCCGTGATGACCTTGGAATCCGGCGGCCAGTTGAGGGCGCGAGCGGTCCGAGGCGAAGCGCTGCGTATCAGCACCGCGATACGAGATCGCGTTCTCAGCGACCGAAAATCGCTGCTGGTCCGTGACACGTCGGCGGATATCGATTTCGCGGCGCGGCAGAGTATCGTGGCGCAGGGGATTCGGAGTTTCCTTGCCGTTCCACTGCAGACCGATGAGGAAGTGATCGGCTTCATTTATCTTGACTCGCCTCATTTCGTCCGTGAATTCACGGTGAGCGACTTGAGCCTGGTCACGGTAATGGCAAACATAGCCGCCATTCGGATCGAGCACGCGCGGCTCATCGAAGCGGAAAAAGCGCGCCTGCTGCTGGCCCGCGAGCTCGAGCATGCAGCGGAGATTCAGCGCCGCCTTTTGCCGGCACAGCCGCCGGATGTCGAAGGGCTTGATCTGGCCGGATACAACGCGCCTTGTCGCACGGTGGGCGGAGATTATTACGATTTCCTGCCGTATGCTGATGGCCGAGTGGCGCTGTTGATCGGCGATGTTTCCGGAAAAGGAATGGGCGCGGCGTTGCTGATGTCCAGCCTGCAGGCCCGCTGCCGCGTGGTGTTCGAGAACCCCGGCGATCTGGGGGTGCAAGTTGCCCATCTGAACCGGATTACGACGGCCAATTGCCCCGCCAATTGCTTCGTCACATTCTGCGCGGCCGTGCTCGATCCAGCCGCCGGTGAACTGCGATATTGCAACGCGGGGCATAATGCGCCGTTGCTGTTGCACGCGAGCGGCGATTTAGAATCGCTCGAGACTACCGGCCTGGTGCTTGGCATCATGCAGAACCTAAGCTATCGGGAAAACACTTGCCGGCTCGATCGTAACGATCTGCTGCTTCTCTTCAGTGATGGCGTGACGGAAGCCTGTCGGCCCGAGTCGGAGGAAGAGTTTGGGGAGAGGCGCATTGTACAACTTCTGCATGAGCAGCGGAACCAGCCCGCGCCGGTAATTCTCGACGCGATCAAGGCCGAAATCGCATCCTTCACCCGTGGAGCTTTAGCAGCAGACGATGTGACGCTTGTGGCTGCACGACGGCGCTGAGTGCGGGACACAGGAATTCAGTGGACATTTGCCGCGAGCATGATATCGGCTTCCATGGAATCGATTTGGGTGTATACCAAATGCCGGCCGTCGCGCGATGCTGCTATAGCAACAGTCGCGTCTATGATTGGATATTGAAGCACGCCGAGGTCACGTATGTGGTGTTTTGCAATATCGAAAGCCTTTAGGTGAACCCCGGGATAAGGGGAATTGGACGTTTCCAATAAGTAAATAACGTCCGGTCCGAGAGCCCACCATCCCCATTCCTGAAGCGAGTCCAAGACAGGCTGTTCGTTGCCGTCCGAAAGATTCCGCCTCCATAAGCCGGGTTTGCCGCGGCCTTTCGCGTAGTACAGATACTTCCCGTCGGACGATTCAAAAGCGCGGAACCCACCCCCGCGGGTCACCTGCACGGCCGGATGCGATGGTGTTTCACCCATTGCCGCGGAAGCCATCCAGATCTGGAAATCACCATTTCGGTTGGATGCGAAATAAATGGACTTACCGTCCGCTGACCACGAAGGCACGCAATTCTCGCCGGAGCCTGTAGTGACTCGCCGCGGCGCGCCGCCCTCGGCGGAGATGACGTAGATATCTGTGGTTGGGTCCGGCCGCGAATCAAACGCAATTTCCAGACCGTCCGGCGACCAGCTTGGCGAACCCGTCGGGGGGCCGCCGAAATGAGTCAACTGGGTAAAGGTTTGCGTTTTCCTATCTGCGACCCAAATTTCGCCAGCGCCACTCCGATCGGATAGAAATGCGATTTTGCGTCCATCCGGTGAAAATGCAGGATCGGTCTGCGTACGAGTGGACGAAGCGATCGGCGTGGCGTCGGCCGGGTTAACATCCTGAGGGTTACCGACGTTCAGCTCCCAAAGGTTCACGTTCTGTCGAGAGAGGACATACGCCAACTGATTTCCTTGGCGCGGGCATGTCGGGAACATGGCGTCCTCCTCGCCGGAGGTAACGGCTGTTGGCGTCCCACCATCCAGGCGATAACGCCATAACTGAAAGGGGCCGGTGCGGCTCGCAGAGACGATGACAGCATCGCCGGAAGCTGTCCAGGTAAGTCCAGAAGGCCAATCCGCGTGCAGGGGCCGACACCGAGGCGCACCTCCGCTGAGCGGCGCGAGGCAAAGATCGGCAGCGAGCGAATCCTTGAACCGGACAAATGCCAGCGTCTTTCCGTCGGGAGAAATGGCAGGCAGGGCGTCCCCCAGACCTTTGCCTGGTGGCGACGTAATGGGGCGCTCCTCGCCTGTGTCCAGAGAGATTTCGACTAGCGGCGATGGATGAGATCCCTCATAGACGAGCGATGCTACCAAGTGGTGGCCGTCCGGAAGCCACGCAAGCCCTGCGCTTCCTGCTTTTTCATGGGTGATCCGCCGTTCCCGTCCCCCCAAAGCGGAAACGATGTAGAAGCCTGATGCCCCCAGTTCATTTCTGTAGAAAGCAATGTACTGCCCGTCGGGCGACCAGGCTGGGTAATAATCGGCGCCCGGATGATTGGTGAGCCGCAGCTCTGCAGCGGCTCCTACCAGCTTTATGCAAATGTTTGCGTGGCCTTGCCGTTTTTGAAAGAGACCCCCGTCAATGGGATAGTGCTCCGCGCGGACATAAGCGATCTGCTTTCCATCCGGCGAGAAAGCAGGCATTGTTTCAACACCCGGATAGCTTGTGAAGCGGTAGAGCCCCGGTGTTTCCGGGGCGGTGGCTTGGTTCTTAGGATTCGTGATCCAGAAGCCGAGGCCGGCTGTAAGCCCCAGAACGACGGCGATCGCGGCCCACACGATGCGGTGCTGCTTTTGCGAGACGGCCGGCCGCACCGGTTGAATTCCGGATACAGTGTCTTCGAGGACCTCCTCCAGTTCCACTTTCAGATCGCTCATGTGGTGGAAGCGCCGGTTTGGATCTTTGCGGAGGCAGCGCTGGATAATGCGCTCGAGTTCTTTTGGAATATTTGCCGGCGGATCGGGATCGCGATGCAGGACGGCTGCGAGCGTCGAAGCTGTCGAATCGCCGCGAAAGGCGCGGCGGCCGGTGACCATCTCGTATAGCACCGCGCCGAAGCTGAAAATATCCGAACGCGCATCCAGCTTTTTGCCTTCGGCTTGCTCGGGTGACATGTAGGCGGGGGTGCCTGCGACAATTTCGCCAGTTAATGAACGGGTTTCATCGCCATCGCGAGGATTCTCGGCTGCTTGGGCCAAGCCGAAATCGAGAATTTTCGGCACGCCGTCACCACTGATCATGATGTTGGACGGCTTCAAGTCGCGGTGCAGGATGCCGGCCGCATGCGCGCGAGCCAATGCATCCGCAATCGGAATGGCATATTTAACCGCTTCGTTGACGGCGAGCCCACGGTTACCTATGATCTGGTCCAGCGTTTTCCCGCGCACCAGCTCTATCACTAGAAATTCGCTGCCGTTTTCGGAGCCGATATCGTACAGCCCCAGAATGTTCGGATGGTTCAGAGCGGAAACGGCGCGTGCTTCGTGCAGCAGGCGCGCATGCCCATCGCGCCGCAGCATCTTAATGGCGACTTCGCGTCCCAAACGCGTGTCGCGGGCGCGGTAAACCTCACCCATGCCGCCGGCGCCGATTGCGGCGAGGATCTCATACGGCCCCATCCGAGTTCCTGCCGAGAGGGGCATATAGGTGCCTTAGTGTAGCGCAGAAATGAGTGGTCTAGCTCTGTGGGGCAGGACTATATCCTGCGGCCGGCGCACCACCTGCGTCCGCCTATCGTTCACTTTGGAGCGGGCCGGTCTGGGGGCACGCCGAACACCGGAGCATTTCATCCGGACGTCGATTTGCTTTCCTCGATCAGTTCGCCGCGGCTTTGTTCCTAAACCAAGTTCAGCGGACATTTGCCGCGAGCATGATATCAGCGTCCATGGAATCGATTTGCGTGAATACCAAATGCCGGCCATCGCGCGATGCTGCTACAGCAACAGTCCCCTCCACGATCGGATATCGAACCATGCCAAGGTCGCGTATGCGGCGTGTTGGAATATCGAAGGCCTTCAGGTGAACCTCCGGATAAACGGGACTGGGTGCTTCAAAAAAGTAAATAACGTCTGGCCCAAGAGCCCACCATCCCCATCGCTGAAGCGACTCGAAAACAGGTTCTTCCTTGCCGTCCGAAAGGTTCCGCCGCCATAAGCCGGGTTTGCCGCGGCCTTTCGCGTAGTACAGATACTTCCCGTCGGACGATTCAAAAGCGCGGAACCCACCCCCGCGGGTCACCTGCACGGCCGGATGCGCCACTGTTTCACCCGTTGCCGCAGGCGCCATCCAGATCTGGAAATCACCATTTCGATTGGATGCGAAATAAATGGACTTACCGTCCGCTGACCACGAAGGCACGCAATTCTCACCGGGGCCTGTAGTAATTCGCCGCGGCGCACCGCCCTCGGCCGAGATGGCGTAGATATCTGTCCTTGCGCCCTGCTGCGAATCAAACGCGATTTCGAGACCATCCGGCGACCAGCTTGGTGAACCGGTCGGCGGACCGCCGAAATGAGTCAACTGTGCGAACGTATGCGCTTCCCTATCTGTGATCCAAATTTCCTGAGTGCCGCTCCGATCGGATAGAAATGCGATTTTGCGTCCGTCCGGTGAAAACGCAGGATCGGCCTGCGTACGAGTGGACGAAGCGATCGGCCTGGCGTCGCTTGCGGTAACAGCCTGAGGGTTGTCGATTTTCAGCTCCCAAAGGTTCACGTTCCGTCGGGAAAGGACATACGCCAACTGATTTCCCTGGCGCGGGCTTGTTGGGAATATAGCGTCCTCCTCGCCGGAGGTAACGGCTGTTGGCGTCCCACCACCCAGGCGATAGCGCCACAACTGGAAAGGACCGGTGCGCATTGCAGAAACGATGATGGAATCGCCGGAAGCTGTCCAAGTAAGTCCCCAGGGCCAATCCGCGTGCAGGGGCCGACACCGAGGCGCACCTCCGCTGAGCGGCACGACGCAAAGATCAGCAGCTCCCGAATCCTTGAACCGGACAAAGGCCAGCGTCTTTCCGTCAGGGGAAATGGCAGGCAGGGCGTCCCCCATGCCTTTGCCGGGTGGCGATGTAATGGCGTGTCGCTCGCCTGTGTCCAGAGAGATTTTGTATAGCGGCGATGGATGAGATCCCTCATAGACGAGCGATACGACCAAGTGGCGGCCGTCCGGAAGCCATGCGAGCCCTGCGCTTCCTGCTTTTCCACGGGTGATCCGCCGTTCCTCTCCCCCAAAAGCGGAAACGATGTAGAAGCCTGATACCCCCGGTTCGCTTCTGTAGAAAGCAATGTACTGTCCGTCGGGAGACCAGGCTGGATAATAATCTACGCCCGGATGATTGGTGAGCCGGAGCTCTGCAGCCGCTCCTACCAGCTTTAAGTAAATGTTTGCTTGACCTTGCCGCTTTCCCCAGAGACCCCCGTCAATGGGATCGTGCTCCGCGCGGACGTAAGCGATCTGCTTTCCGTCCGGCGAGAAAGCAGGCATTGTTTCAACACCCGGATAGCTCGTGAAGCGGTAGAGCCCTGGTGGTTCCGGGCCGGTGGCTTCGTTCTTAGGGTTCGTGATCCAGAAGCTGAGACCGGCTGTCAGCCCCAGAACGACGGCGACCGCGGCCCACACGATGCGGTGCTGTTTTTGCGAGACTACCGGCCGCACCGGTTGAATTCCGGATGCAGTGTCTTCGAGGACCTCCTCCAGTTCCACTTTCAGATCGCTCATGTGCTGAAATCGCCGGTTCGGATCTTTGCGCAGGCAGCGCTGGATGATGCGCTCGAGCTCTTTCGGAATATTTGCCGGCGGATGGGGTTCGTGATGCAGAACGGCCGCGAGCGTGGAAGCTGTCGAATCGCCGCGAAAGGCGCGGCGGCCGGTGACCATCTCGTACAGCACCGCGCCGAAGCTGAAAATATCCGAACGCGCATCCAGCTTTTTGCCTTCGGCTTGCTCGGGTGACATGTAGGCGGGGGTGCCTGCGACCAGTCGCTCGGAAGCGCCGGTGAGTGATTGTGTCTGGTCGCCGCCTGGATTCTCAGGCTCCGCAGCTTGGGCCAAGCCGAAATCGAGAATTTTTGGTACGCCGTCCGCGCTGATCATAATGTTCGACGGCTTCAAGTCGCGATGGAGAATGCCGGCCGCGTGCGCGCGGGCCAGCGCATCGGCAATTGGAATGGCATATTTGACTGCTTCGTTCACCACGATGCCGCAATTACCTATGATCTGGTCCAGCGTTTTCCCGCGCACCAGTTCCATGACCAGAAACTCGCTGCCGTTTTCGGAGCCGATATCGTACAGCCCCAGAATGTTCGGATGGTTCAGAGCGGAAACGGCGCGTGCTTCGTGCAGCAGGCGCGCATGCCCATCGCGCCGCAGCATCTTAATCGCGACTTCACGCCCCAAACGCGTGTCGCGGGCGCGGTAAACCTCGCCCATGCCGCCGGCGCCGATTGCGGCGAGGATCTCATACGGCCCCATCCGGGTTCCTGCAAGGAGGGGCATTACCGGAAATTCTCCACCAGCATCAAATTGCGGCTATCCTCTTGCCAGACCGGGTAAAGAAAGGTCTTGCGGTCAGGAGATATGGCAAGGCACAGGAAAGTATCCACATTCCCGAGCGCCTGTATTAGGCGCGACTTGCGCGCTGCAAAGTCATAGAACCGGATTTCTCGACCGCGGCCGTCCTTGCCCGCAGGCGCGATGAAGTAAATGCCGTCGCTCACTACCTGAAATGCACGGTAGGCAACATCGACGCCCAGTGAGCGATCCTGTCCGCCCGCAGCAGGGACTTCGTGCAGTACGCCCGACCAAACAGCATCAAGATAATAGATCGTCTGTCCGTCGATCGACCCCTGTGGCGCATGCCCGCCCGAATGCGTGACCTGCATCGCAGCTCCGCCGGCGAACGGAAGCTTATATATTTCATGGTGGCCTGTGCGGTCGTTGCCGAAATAGATCCATTTGCCGTCGTACGAAAAGCTCGGAACATCAGAACTGCCCGGACCTCTTGTGAGTTGTCGCGGTTTGCCGCCGCTGCTTTTAATAGCCCAAATTTCCCGGATCCCGTTGCCCATATATGCATCGAACACGATCCAGTGGCCGTCCGGCGACCAGCGCGGCGAGCCACAGTGGCGGCCAAAATTCGTGAGCTGCAGCGGTTCTGTGCCATCGCTATTCGCAACCCAGATCTCCTGTGGGCCTGAGCGATCCGATTCGAACGCGATGCGCTTACCATCGGGCGAGAACTGCGGGCTCCACTCAAGCTGCGTAGACGAGGCCGGATCGCGCTTAGTGGTATGCCCATCCGCGCGCCAGATGTCAACATCAACCAGCCAACGCACGTAAGCCAAGCGGTCCTGGCGGCGGGCGATCGCAGGGAAGAGTGCCCGCCCGACGAACCCTAACGGTTGGATGGACCCCTTCGCGGTGATTGGAACCCGATAAAGCGTGAGGTGATAAGGCGTGGTCTTCGTCATGGCCCAGATCGCCTGGCGGCCATCTGCTGTCCATGCTAAATTCCCCAGATTAGCGACCATGGCATTTTCGAATGTGATCCGGCGAGGCTTCGCTCGCGGCGACAGATCGCGCTGCAACTCGAGCAGATACAGATCGCAGCTGGAGTTCCACGCGCCGCGAATAAACAAAAGTTTCCTGCCGTCGGGAGAAAATGCCGGGAACGCATCGAACTGGCCTTCGGGAGGGGTTGTTAGCTGCCGCGTATCCCCCGTCTCCGCGGAGATCAGGATCAGAGCCTTCTCAGCGCCGCACGCGAGCGCCTTACTGTCGCTCGACCATGAGATGCCCATGCACATGCCGTCGTGTATTTTTCGCTCGTTTCCGCCAATCGGAGTCGTGAGGAACGTATAGTACCCGGCGCTATCGTTGCGCTGAAAAGCGATCCACTGCCCGTTCGGAGACCATTTCGGCGCGATCTCTTCTGCATCTCCTTTTGTAAGCTGCAGATAGTTTTCCGAGCCGATTGGCTTGACGTAGATGTGATACTTGCTGCGATTTTCGCCGTTCCAGGCGAAAACCACTCGGCTGCCATCCGGCGACATATCCGGCCAATCCTGATCGCCCAGATATGTCGTGAGGGGTATCGGTTGGCCAGGCCCCGGGATCGGCGCGGGTTCGCTGCGCCATGACCAGACCGTGGATCCAAAGCCAAGCAGCGCTATAGCAGCTAAGGCGTAGATCCAGTTTTTGCGTTTCCGCGCGGGCGCTTGAATCGCAGCTTGCGTTCTCGATTCCGATTCTTCTCGTACTTCTTCCAACTCGATTCGCACATCGCCCATCGTCTGAAAACGCCGATTCGGATCCTTGCGCAAGCAGCGCTGGATGATGCGCTCGAGTTCTTTTGGGATATTTGCCGGCGGCTCGGGATCGCAATGCAACACGGCTGCGAGCGTCGAAGCGGTCGAGTCGCCGCGAAAGGCGCGGCGGCCGGTGACCATTTCATACATCACCGCGCCGAAGCTGAAAATATCCGAACGCGCGTCGAGCTTTTTGCCTTCAGCCTGCTCGGGCGACATGTAGGCTGCGGTGCCCGCGACGACTTGCTGCGAAGCTCCGGTTAGCGAACGCGTTTCGTTGCCGTCGGGATCCTTGGGCTCGGAGGCTTGCGCCAGGCCGAAATCGAGAATTTTTGGTGCGCCGTCCGCGCTGACCATAATGTTGGACGGCTTCAAGTCGCGATGGAAAATGCCGGCGGCATGGGCGCAAGCCAACGCATCGGCAATCGGAATCGCATATTTGACTGCTTCATTTACGGAGATGCCGCGATTTCCGATGCGTTGGTCCAGCGTTTTGCCGCGCACCAGCTCCATCACCAGAAACTCGCTGCCATTTTCCGAGCAGATATCGTACAGCCCCAGAATGTTCGAATGGTTCAGAGCGGAAACGGCGCGTGCTTCTTGCAGCAGGCGCGCATGCCCATCGCGCCGCAGCATCTTAATCGCGACTTCGCGCCCCAGACGGGTATCGTGGGCACGGTAAACCTCGCCCATGCCGCCGGAGCCGATAGCGGCGAGGATCTCATACGGCCCCATCCGAGTTCCTGCAGCGAGGGGCATCGAGGACTGCTAGTTTAGCGCAAACCGAGGCGGCTCAGGAGCCTTCGAAAACTGGACGACTTACGGCTAGTAACCGGCGCTGGAAGGGGCTGAAGGTCCTTCAGCCAGCCGCTCAAAGCTTCGGTGAACTGTTCTATCGACTGCGGCTGCGGTTCGCATTCCTTAAGGTCCTTGCGCAACTCCGCCATGGACGAATATCGGTTTTCCGGCGCCTTTTCCAGGCAACGCATAATTATGCGCTCCAACGATTCCGGGATACCGAGTTGCAGTGTTGCCGGCTGCTTCGGGCTGTCATAAATAATGGCGCCCAAGGTCGCGGCAGGGGTCTCCTTATCGAACGGGTAGAGGCCCGTCGCAGCCCGAAACAGAACGGCGCCGAACGAGAACACGTCGCTGCGCGCATCGATCTGCCGGCCGAGCACGTGTTCCGGAGACATACAGCGAATGCTGCCCAGGAGCGGCGCGCCATCTTCCAGGACGACATTTGCCAGGCCGAAATCAAGAATCTTCACGCCCCGAGAGTTCAAAAAGATGTTCTCGGGCTTGATGTCGCCATGAACGATCCCCTTGGCGTGCGCCGATTCGAGGGCGTCCGCGACGGGTATTGCGGACTGCAGTAGCTCGCCGGCCGAGAGCGGCCCGCGTGCTATACGCGCCGCGAGCGTTTCGCCTTCGAGCAACTCCATCGCAATCGCGAATTGCCCCTCCAACTCTTCCAATCCGTAGATGGTGCAGATATTCGGGTGGTTCAACGCGGATGCGGCGCGCGCCTCGCGCCGGAAACGCTCGACCGCGGCGGAATTGTTTGCCCAGCGCGGCGGCAGGAATTTCAGCGCGATCTGGCGGCCTAGGCTCAGGTCTTCACATTTAAAGACCACGCCCATCCCGCCGGCGCCGAGCCTCTCCAGCACGCGATAATGCGAAATCGTCCGGCCCGCAATATCCTGCGAGTCCCTAATCTCCGGCCCAGGAAGCGGCGGCGGGCTTTCCACCTGTCCGATAAACCGATAGCCGCGGCGCGGCAGAGTCTCAATGTACCGGGGTTTTCCGGCAGAGTCGTGTAACTCGTCTCTTAGCCGCTTAATCGCTGCATTGATGCTCTGGTCGAACTCGACCGCGGTATCGTTCGGCCAGAGCTTTTCGCGAATCTCTTCGCGCAGTACCAACTCGCCTGGCCGCTCCAGCAGAAGCCGCAGAATTTGGAACGGCTGCTCTTGCATCCGGATTCTGCGGCCGTTTTTCACCAGTTCGCCCGCGCGAAGGTCGACTTCGAACGCCCCAAAGCGGATCAAGAAGGGCGTTGAAGCACGCCGGCCGGCCTGAAATTGATGGTCCAACTGCCGCTGCCGCCTGCTGCAGACTTGGAGCGAAGTGTAACACGTTTTCCGATGCGGCACACACGCCGGACGAACTCCATATCGGTCAATGACTTTTCGAGTGATTTAGATATCAGATCCATATCATTCGCGTTGCATGGACGTGTTTCGTATTCCGATGCACACTGAACTCCTCCAGACCAGTGAAGCATTCACCGGCTGGCAGTTGGAAAGGAGAAAAGAAATGAAACCGACAACGAAAACGAGGATGCTTTTGGGCATAGCCTCACTCATCATGGTGGCCGGCTCCCTGGGAACTCAGGCAGCGGCGCAAGACCTGGCGGGCAGTTTTACATTGTCCTCGCAGGTGCACTGGCAGACAGCGATTCTGCCGCCCGGCACATACACGTTCACCATGGACCGTAGCGGTCCGCTCGGACAGCTCGCGATCAGTCAAGGAACCAAAACAGTCGCGTTCGTCGTGCTTCAGGGATCTTCTGACGCCAGCACTCACGATAAGAGCTTGATGCAGATTGTGGACTACCGGGTGCGCTCTCTGCATTTGGCGCCTCTTGGTGCGACGTATTTCTTCCCGGGCCATAAGAACGAGCGAGAATTTATCGCGCGCGGACCGAGGACGAAGATTGTGGCCGAGATCCCGGTTTCGGTTAAGTGAGAATCATGCGGCCTTCAGAGCCAGTGCGCCGGCGTCTGCCGTCCGGCACCCGTCGGCGCACTGGCAGCTCAGCCGAAATTTTCCACCGCCATCAGATGGCGACCGTTTTGGAAAAAGGTCTTGCGGTCGCCTACCCACCCGGGATTTGAGTCACTCCGTTCTTTCAAACTGATTTTCCTTTTAGATCCAGCGCCTTACGCCTCTGCATCCTTTCATCCCGCCCGCCCCGCACACTCGAACCGTTGAGTAGGCGTTTTCGCCTGCCACCGTACACCCTCTGGACAAAACATCATGGCAACTCCGAAACAAATCGCGGCCAATCGCCGCAACGCGCAAAAATCCACTGGCCCCAAGTCCGTCGAGACCAAGGCCAAAGTCGCGCAAAATGGCACCAAACACGGCCTCTGCGCCAAATTCCGCGTCCTCAAAGAAGTCGAAAAGCAGGAAAACTTCGACGCTTTCCTCAACAAACTCATTGAAGACGAACAGCCCGTCGGCCAGGCCGAAATTGAGCTGGTCGTCAAAATGGCCGAGCACACTTGGCTCGCCAAGCGCGCCCTGCGCATGCAGAACAGCTGTTTTGCGCCCGAGCCGAAAACTCCCGAGGAGGCGAAAAGCGGCGCCATCCCCGTCAGTCTTGACCCTCGCGAGCTCGAATGCTATGTTCGCTACCACGC
>DASVGP010000161.1:0-37527 GCA_036379475.1 Bryobacteraceae bacterium
GCGCTGCTTTCCTAGTAAGTTAGCCAGAGGCTGCTGGAGAATCTGTGCCTTTAAATCCCACAGGCAGATGTCGATGGCCGAAATGGCATTCGAGACCAGACCCGGCCGACCCCAATTGCGTACTTTTCGGTCCAGGGCGAGATGAATCACGGGTATCTCGAAGGCACCTTTTCCGATGACTACCTTCTCGATCAGTTCTTGAGCGACATTCGCTGCAGCCTGGTTGGCGTACGAGTAACCCAAGCCCGAGAATCCGCCCGCCGCGAATTCTACTAGCACGACTGTTGTCGAATTCCACTCGGCGGTACCGTCCGATTCCGGCTGTTCGGTAGGGATGCGGAGCGCCGACACTCTTCCGGAAGAAACTTTGGGGCCGGATCCTGATTTGGACATTTCGCTGCGTTAGAGTTCGCGGCGCACACAAACGTGACGACCGATCGCGCAACAGTTTGGAATCGCGCTCGTCTACGCTATGGCGAGCACATGGCAGACACGCTGGTTCCAACTCTGACGCGAGGTGTGACGGTTATCGACGAACATATTAAGGACGGCCGCTTTCAAAGATCGCTAGCGCTGGTGACCGCGGCATCTAGCTTGGTGAGCGGGCTGGAGGTTGCCTATGAGCACTATAAGGGCAGCTACAGCAATCCGGTCATGTACACGCCGGTCATCCTCAGTGGCGTGCTGACCGGAGCGGCGATCGCCGGCTTTTTCAGCCGCAAGGCAGCAAGAATAGTTCTACGCTGGACCGCGCTGACGACGCTGATGGATGGGATAACGGGGTTCGTGTTTCACATCCGCGGCATCCAGCGCAAACCCGGCGGATGGCGGCTCCCTCTGACGAACATCATCATGGGGCCGCCGATTTTTGCTCCGCTGCTTTTCGGCACCGCCGCGTATCTCGGTTTTCTAGCCTCCTATCTGCGGCGGGAAGAAGATGCGAAAGAGAGCGCCGAAACCCGATACACAGGCTGGCGGCGCGAGCTGCACGAGGGGCGTTTTCAGAAACACCTTTGCACCGTGGCGGCATTTTGGACCGTGTTTTCCGGCCTCGAAGCGTGGTATTCGCATTACAAGAGCCGCTTTCGCATCTGGTCGCAGTGGACGCCGGTAATCCTGGCGCCGATCCAATTAGGAGTGTGCGTTAGCTCGGTCTGGAGCGAGCGGGCGGCGAAGCGGCTGCTGGCGCCGGTATCCATGCTGGCGCTTGCCGACGGCGCGATCGGATTCGGCTATCACGCGCGGGGAATCGTCCGCCGCTCGGGCGGCATGAAGCACTGGGTCTACAACATCCTGTACGGCCCGCCAATTTTCGCGCCACTGTTGTTTTCCGCCTGCGGCTTTCTCGGGCTGCTGGCAAGTTTGTTGCGAAGGGAAGGTCATGACGGAAACCGACAACAAGACAAGTAACTGGATACGGGACGGGAAGACCCGCGCTCCCATGCCGCCGATGGAGCAGCCGGGCTATTATCCCGGCTATCGGATCATGAGCCAGAAAGCGTATTGGGATGCAGCGACCCGCCGGCTTGTGGAAGACCGGCTCTACCACGTCCCGCCGATTCGTTTCTTCACGCCGGACGAGGTTCCCACGATCGAAGCGATTGTGAACCGGATTCTGCCGCAAGACGACCGCATTCCGGAAAAGAAAATTCCGGTGCTGCACTACATCGACGAACGATTGTTTGAGGACATCATCGACGGCTATCGCTTCGCGGATATGCCTCCCGACCGCGAAGCCTATCGCCTCGGCATTCAGGCGATCGACGAGACCGCGCGCAAGCTGGGCGGAAAGCCATTCGCCGCACTCGATCCCATCAAACAGGACGAAGTGCTCCAGACGATTCACGACGGCAAGGAAATCGCCGCGCGTCGCATCTGGAAGCAAATGTCGATCCACCGCTTCTGGCACACGCTGGTTCAAGATTGTGTGGCCGCCTACTACTCGCATCCCTGGGCATGGGACGAGATTGGCTATGGCGGTCCCGCTTATCCGCGCGCCTACACACGCCTCGAAGGCGGGCAGCCCGAGCCGTGGGAAGTCGACGAGCAGCCTTACGAATGGCTGGCTCCGGTGGATTCGCTTTCCGATACCTATGAGCCGCTCGGAACCGGCCCCGTCAGTGTGACGGGTCAGGGAGGAACGCATTGAAGGAACCGATAGGAGGTCCGTTCCAGCCGCCGCGCGAAAACCAAAAGGTCCTTGGTCCGCTGCAACGGCTTCCCCGAGGGATGCAGCGGTTCGCCGATAGCGAGTGTGTGGATTACGTTGTGGTCGGCCTCGGCGCGGGCGGGGGCGTGATGCTGCAGCGGCTGGCTAAAGCCGGCTTCCGCGTGGTGGGCCTCGATGCCGGCCCGTTTTGGGATTCCGAGCGCGACTGGGTGAGCGACGAAAAAGGCGCGCACAACCTTTACTGGAACGATCTGCGTATCACTGGCGGAAAAGATCCGCTCGCCTTCGGAGAAAACAACAGTGGCAAAGGCGTGGGCGGGAGTACAGTTCATTGGGCGGCTTTCACGCCGCGCTTTCATCCTTCCGACTTTCGTGTGCGCTCGGAAGACGGCCTGGGGTTCGATTGGCCGATCTCGTATTACGATCTCAAGCCTTATTACGAACTGCTGGAGCGGGAGCTTCCGGTTGCGGGTCCGGCCTATTTTCCCTGGGGCGATCCGCATGGCTATTCCTACGGTCCGCACCCTTTGGGCGGCGTAGGGAACGTGCTGGTGAAAGGCTGCAGCAAGCTCGGGATTGGCGTCTGCGCCGGTGGCCCGGTAGCCATCAATTCCGGCTCGCGCGGCGACCGGCCGCACTGTATCTACCGCGGCTATTGTATTCAAGCCTGCAAAGTGGGCGCGAAGGCCAGCACCTTAATTACACATATTCCCGAGGCACTGCGCTATGGCGCCGAAGTGCGCGATTGGTCGATGGTGTTTCGTATTTCCATGCGCGATCGCCGCTGGACCGATGGCGTTTTCTACTACGATCGCGAAGGCCGCGAGCACTTTCAGCGAGCCAAGGCCGTCATCGTCGCCGGATATTCGATCGAGACGCCGCGCCTGCTTATGAACTCCGCCTGCGCCGGGCACGAGCGCGGCATCGCCAATTCCAGCGACGCTCTGGGCCGGTATTTGATGGCGCAAGCCGGAAATGTCGTGCTGGGGCGGTTCGCCGAGCCAATCCGGATGTACAAGGCGCCGCCCGCGCACGCGCTGAGCGAGGACTTTTACGAGACCGATCCGCGGCGTGACTTTGTTCGCGGCTTCGCGATTCAAACCGTGGGTCCACTGCCCATCGCCTTCGCCAAACAGATGATGAAGGCCAAAGGCGCCTGGGGCTGGGGCATGCGCCGCATCTTAATGGACTACAATCACTGGGCGGCGTTGGGCGTTCTGGGCGAGATCCTGCCCTGGGCGGACAACCGCGTCACTATCGCGGAGGACAAGGACGAATACGGCATCCCGGTGGCGCGATCAACCTTCGCCATGCACGAGAACGATAAGAAATTGACGAAATTCGGCGTGCAGAAAGTGAAGGAAGTGCTGCTGGCCGCGGGCGCCGAGGAAGTGGTTGAAGAATCGCGCTATGCGCACCTGGTAGGCGCGGCTCGCATGGGAAACGATCCCGCGGACTCGGTGGTGGATCGCTTTGGCCGCACCCACGACGTGAACAATCTGTTTATCTCGGACGGCAGTGTGCTGCCGACGCAAGGGTCCGCGAATCCCGGATTGACGATCATGAGCCTATCGGCACGCACTGCGGATTACCTGATTTCGCAAGGCACGCAGATCTTCGAATCGGAATACCGGGACATGACCGACCCGCCGCTGCGCCGGCATCTCGCGGTTGCGGGTACGTTCAGCAAAGGCGTGCCGCGGGTTTTTTAGCCAGAACTGCCCGTCCCCTCCGTTAAGGTCGGGGTTCTGTTTCGCGCGCCCCTGTTACCCTCGATTCTTGGCTTCTCCACTGCTCGAGATTGAAAACGTGTTTGTGCAGCGCGGCAATTGCATGGCACTGAATGGCTTTACGCTGCGCATTGAGCGTGGAGAACACGTCGCCATCCTGGGACCGAACGGCAGCGGAAAATCGACACTGATCAAGACCATCACACGCGAATGCTATCCGCTCGTTCGACCCGATACCTCGCTCCGCATTCTCGGCCAGGAGAACTGGAATATCTTCGACCTGCGCTCGCAGATCGGTGTAGTGAGCAACGATTTGATGGCGCGCTGCACGCGCGACATCACGGGCCTGGAGCTGGTACTCTCCGGCTTTTTCGGCTCGATCGGCATCTGGCCAAATCATCGCGTGACGCCGCAGATGCGCCAGCACGCCGCGGCGGCGATGGAGCAGCTCGAGGCCTCGCATCTCGCCGGGCGCTGGACCGACGAACTTTCCTCCGGCGAAGCGCGCCGGCTGCTGATCGCGCGCGCGCTCATCCACAATCCGGGCACGCTGCTGCTCGACGAGCCCACGACAAGTCTGGACCTAACCGCGCTGCATGAATTGCGCTCGGTCTTGCGCTCGCTGGCGCAAAGCGGAGTCGCCCTACTGCTGGTGACGCATCATCTGGACGACATTATTCCGGAGATTGAGCGGGTGGTGCTGCTGCGCGAAGGCAAAGTATTCGACGACGGAGCGAAACAAGAGGTGCTCGTCCCCGAGCGCCTCTCGTCCATGTTCGCGGTGCCGGTCGAAATCACCAAACGGGACGGCTATTATCACGCGTGGTAGAGGTGGGCAGACCATCGTTGTTCGTGGCCTGCCAGACCTCAGCAGTTATCTGACAGACGACAAGAAACGATCGCCTGTCCCACTCCCTCGGCCGCAGTTACGGAATAGGCGCGATCGGCGTCAGCGTGGCCAAATCAATCGGCTGGCCCGAAGCGGCGGTTCTCGCTGCGAGAGCACGTTGTGTTGCCGCAATAATGACCGCTGCCAAAGTTGCGTACGGCGCTGCGGCGGGAATCGTCTCGGCGACCGCCGCTGCAATTTCCAGCTCGCTCAGGATATCGGACAAGCTCAGGTTCGAGCTGGCCGCGGCGCGGATGTGCTGCGCCTTTTGCCGGATATCGCGCTCGGTTTTTTGCGAGACGTGCATGTCGGCGGCGACCGTGTTTTCGAGCGCGACGATGCTCGTCGTCAGGCTCGCAACGTCGGCGGCAACCGCGGCCTGACTCGAAGGCTCGGTGCGGAACACCGCGTAGGCGTCCACAGCGGTCGCATAAGCGGCGGCCGTCTCGTTGAAGAGCGGGACGTATTTCGGATAGCTGCTGGAGATGCTGGCACGCAAATAGATCAGCGCGCCGTGGGCAAGAGTCAGCGAATCGTAGGTAGCCCCGTCGAATGCGTCGATCTGGTTAGGATGACTCGGCTGCGGACTGCACCCCGAGAAAAGCACGGCGACCGCCAGGACCGGCGCCGCCGCGAAGAGAAAGGGTTGTTTGCGAAACATAGGCTTTCGTACACGAAATTACGCACAGAGCGCGATGCCAGGCGCGGCGAATGCCTGCTAACCCTTTGGGACATTGAGATTTATCTTCTTTGGGCTAGCCGTGAACGAATCAGGGGCGCATGCTATGGTGGAGGTTATCGAAGTTACCCGAAGTCAACCCTGGGGGCCCTTAGCTCAGTTGGTTAGAGCGCTACCTTGACACGGTAGAGGTCAGAGATTCGAGTTCTCTAGGGCCCACCACCTCGTCCCGATGAAAGCGCCATTCCTATGGCGGTCCAGGCGTAACGATGGCCGCAAAAAAATCGGGCGCTCCCGCGGCATTTGCGGCAGCGCCCAGCGTAGGAGGGTGCCAAGAGCAGCTCGGATCTGCGCTTGGCCGGAAAAGCAGTGTTCTAGCCTAGGAGACCTCCGTGGCCGAGGCAGGCGATTTCCCAACCGGAGATCCGGTACTTCGCCAGCATCGGCGGCAAAATCAGATCGAGCACGTTCGCTTTGGCCGAGCGGAAACAGCAAGGAGCCGACACAATGGGCGTATCGTCCTTATAACTGAGCAGCATGAGGTTGCCCGGCTCGACCGGGGCAAGGAAACGCTCGATGTGCGCCCCAAGCCGCAAAAAGGCCCGTCCAATGACGTCTTCGGGACCGGCCGGCGCCGTGGTGGAGGCGACCAGGATCGCTCCCGGGCGCGTGCGCAGCAGATGCTGTAGCGAGCGGGTGACCTGATCTTCAGCCTCGACGGTGGAAAGCGAGTAGCGAATGTTGGCGCCGAAACGCTCCACCCGCGTACGCACCACGTTTTCAAACAAGGTCCGCGCGCGGTCGCCGTGCACCGGATCGGTATAGAGAATGCCGATATTGGGGTCGTGGATGGGCCGCGCCTGAAGAATCGCGCCACGCTCGTTCAAGATGGAGAGCATGGTTTCCAACTGCGCCTGCGACACCGCAAACGGTGCGCTTTTGATGGTGGCCACGCGCTCGCCCGCGCGCACGAAATGAAAATTGGAAACGGTCGCGATCGCCACGCTGGCGGTGCAATTAATCTGCTTGAGCAGTTCGTCGTCCACCAGCACGCAGCAATCTTCGGTGGCGACCAGATTGGCCCTGCCCCCCGCCGCCAGCCGGATCTCCACCGACCCGCAGCACATCACTTCGGCAATGGAGAGAACCGCTTGGTCTTCGCCCACTTCGCCGTCCTCCAGCTCCGTGACCCAGACTTGCCGCATGCCTTCGGTCTCCAATAACCGCACGTCTTCCTCACTTAAAACGTGCCCTTTTGCCAGTAATTTCTTACCACCAGGCTTAAATATCGTACAACAAAGAATTCGCCCTGCCGAATTCTGAATGTCCAGAGTTAAAGCCCGCATCTCACCTCCGACTTGCCTGCGAAACCGTTTACGGTACTAAGTATACTGGTACTATTCAGGGAAATCCAGTAGAAAATGCATACTTCGGAAAAAAATTCCTAGAACTAGAGCCCGTTTTCGCGCTCTGTTCGGCCAGATTTTCCTGAAGGTTTTGCAAGATCTGTGGATTCCGCCGATTCCACGACGTGAGGAAGCTGGATCAATTCCTGTGGAAAATCCGGTGCAATTCTGTGGAAAAGATGCGGATGAGCACCGGTCTTCAGACGCTTAATGACCGCGATCTCGTCGCAATTCTGGAATTTAGCGCAGCGCAAACAATCCTTCCAGACTTTTAACGGCAGTTCGCCGCGCTCGCATTCAGTAAAGCCGAGGCGCGCAAAAAACCCGGGAACATAAGTAAAAGCGAAAATGTCTTCCAGATCGTTTTCGCGCGCTTCGGCTTCGAGCGCTTCGACCAGAGCGCGTCCTACCCCTTGCCCTTTATCGGCCGGGAGCACGGCCAGCGAGCGCACTTCAGCGCTGACGGGCGTATAAAAATGAAGCGCGCCGCAACCGGCCAGGATGTCTCCGGTATAGGCCACGGAAAAATCGCGGATGTTCTCCGACATCTCGAATTCCGTGCGCGGCAGCATGATCCCATTCGCCGCATAAGCATTGATGAGATCGAGCATCTTCGGGAGGTCGCGCATGGAGGCTTTGCGCACCGCAACCTGGATACCGGTCATAAGCGGCTGCCTTTTCCCGCCAGCGATCCGAGGACAAGCCGTGTGCCCGCCGCTTCGTCCGCGAGCAGCCGCGCGCAGATGGCGGGTTCGCGTCCCGGGGCGATCGCGATTTCGTCGATTCCGGCTTCGAGCGCCTGTGCCGCGGCTTCCAATTTAGCCTGCATGCCACCTTGCGCCACGTGGGAACGAATCAGTGCGACCGATTCATCCACCGTCAGATGGCGTACGATTTCGCCGGACCCGTCTTTCACGCCGGGCACGTCGGTGAGAAATAAGAGTTTTTGGGCGCGCCAGCCGATGGCGGCGGAAACCGCCATTTGGTCGGCGTTGACGTTGTAAATCGCGCCTCGTTCATCGGCGGCGAGGCAGGCGAGCACGGGGAGATAGCCGGCATCGGCCAGCAAATCGAGCAGCCGAGCATCAGTGCGCACGGGCCGGCCGACAAAGCCGAGCGCCGGATCGAGGGGTGCGGCAAGCGTGAGCAGTCCATCGACGCCCGATAGGCCCACAGCCGGCCGGCCGGCTGCGATCAGCGCTGCGACGAGTTGCTTATTCACTCCGCCGGCAATCACTTTGCTCACGGCATCGACGACGGCTTCGTCGGAGACGCGCAAGCCTCCGACGAAGCGGCTCGCGACGCCGCGCTCTTCCAGGAATTTCGTCACTTGCTTGCCGCCGCCGTGCACCACAAGGAAGCGATGCTCGCGGGAGAGATCCGCAAGCTGCGCCGCGAGGCTGGCGCGCAGGCCGGCGTCGTCGAGCAAGGTGCCGCCAAGCTTGACCAGAACCCTCATAGAAGGCCCTCCGTCTCGGGAAATCCGAGCGCCAGATTCATGTTTTGCACCGCCTGGCCCGCTGCGCCTTTACCCAGATTGTCTTCGGCGGCGACCAGCACGGCGCGCTGGCTCGGAGCATCGAAAATAAAACCGATATCGCAGAAATTTGTATATTGAACCGCACGCAGGTCGGGCAGCTTGCCCGGCGCGTAGAGCCGCACAAACGGCTCGTTTGCGTAGCGATCTTCATAGGTGGAGAGCAGATCGACGGCTTTTTCGACGTGACTGGTGCGGATGTAGATGGTCTCCAAAATGCCGCGATCGACAGGCAGCAAGTGCGCCGTAAAGGTGAATTCACGCTCGCCGAGCATGCTGTTTTGCAGCACTTCCGGCACGTGCCGGTGTTCGATGGCGCCATAGGCACTCAGATTTTCCGTCACCTCGGAAAAGCTGGTCTTGAGCGACGGCTTTCGGCCCGCGCCGCTGACGCCGGATTTGGCATCGCAAACGACGCCCCTGGTTCGGTCTACCAGATCGGCTTCGAGCAGAGGGCGCAGCGCCAGATTCGCCGCTGTTGGATAGCAGCCAGGGTTCGCAATGAGGCGCGCTCCGCGAATCTCCTCGCGGTAAAACTCGGGCAGACCGTAGACCGCCTCATCGAGAAGCTGCGGCGCGGTGTGGCGCTCTTTGTACCAGCGCGAATAGGTCTCCGGGTCGCGCAGGCGGAATGCGGCGCTGAGATCCACGATTATGGCTCCGGTTTCATAAAACGGCGGAACCAATTCGAGTGAAACCTCAGCCGGCGTGGCCAGAAATACGAGATCCAGTTTTTGCTCGCGGATCGCCGCGGCAGTGGCCGGAATGGTTTTCGGAGGCGTCTGACCCAGAGGACGGGCGCGCTCGGCGGGATCGGAGCGATGCTCTAGCAAAAACACCTCGACGCCGGGATGACGCGAGAGAATGCGCCACAATTCGGCGCCGCTGTAACCCCGGAAGCCGAGGATGCCGACACTGCGGCGCTGTGAGTAATTATTCACGGTACTGAATAATTATAACGCCGAGCCGAAGGCAGGCAGCGACAGCGGATATTTATGCGGCGGAAAACATCCCATATCTAATTTTATGTAGCGCGGTGGTTTGGCGCCCGGCGGGTGGATTTTGCGAAGCAAAGCCAATTGAGGCCTCAGAAAATTCCGCGGGCCGTTCGTCGATGCCGCCGACGGCGCGTCAGGTTAGCCGCCAGAGGCGAATTACGAAGCAAAGCCAATTTGCCGGATATGGGGCGTGGACCGGCGCTGTATTGGGTATTGGCGCCGTTGTCTTGAGTGTTCGACTCGCAGGGAAATGCGGTCTGCGGAGGCAGCTTCCCCTCCCTCACGGTCGGGGTTCTGTTCGCGCAACTCGGCGGGCACAAGGGCAGGAGGCGACGTGCGGCCTTCATACGTTTGGTACGCGCAGACTAGCATGAGCGGCTGGGAAGCCTAGACGGCATCAGGGCGAAAATGCACGAAAAGGCCAGAGAAATGGCGTTTCTCCATTCTTCGATGAGCTGTGACTCGAATCGGGAGAAATCAGTAAGTACTTAGGCGCGCACGTCGGCAATGGCTTTGCGGATTTCGCCGTCGGGATCCTCTTTCACCACACACTGGTTGTCGAAGATCATTGTGGGCATTGTCTTCGGGTCGTAAGCCGGCCAGTGCGGGAGCCCGGAATGATTCGGATTTCCGGTGCGGGCAAAGCCGATCCAGGCGTCTGCCATACGGCCGGCAAGACGGAGCGCGTCGGGCCCTCCGCCGGTCATGGGCGCGCAAACTTCCGATTGGTAGAAGACGAAGGGAAGTTCGGAGCAATGGAAGGCTCTCGCCTGACCGCCCAGCACCGGCGTCTGCCACTGGAACCAGTAATTGTAGGCCGGTGCGCCGCCTTGTTCGGCTTTTCGCTTGGCCTGAGCCAGGGCGCTTAGCCGCATGGTTGCCATTGCCGAGATGATGGAGAACATCGTGAACGGCGTGGCGTTCGGGTAAGTCTTGTGGAAGACTTCCATCACGTGGTCCGCGCCTTTGCCGAGACTCGCCGAAAAGAACGAGCGTCCGCCGGTTGCCGAGAGCCGCTTCCGCGCTTCTTCCATGCTCATGGAATCGAGGCTGTCGTCTCCCATCTGAACGCTGTTGAAAAATTCGTTCAGCGTGTTGCCGACAATGAGGGGAACGTTCTTCGAATAGCTTGGGGCGTCGGGCGTCCAAGCGGCGCGAGGCAGAACTTTTCCATCGACCACCGGGCCCCAGCCCAGCCCTTGATGGATGCTATAGGCTCCGGCGACCCGCTGCGCGTGCACGGCCGCCTCGATGATTTTCTGGTAGGGTATTTCGTGAATCTTGGCGATGTTGGTCTTGTTCAACCCGAGCTCGGCCAGCACCGCGGCCGTCGCCCGCGCGGACTGCTCCCGGCTGCGATCTTCCAGGATCGACCCGCTTTCCACGACACCGCGGTGGAACAGTCCTTCGGCCGATGGCATACCCATGAGCGTCGAAACTTTCCCGCCACCGCCGGATTGTCCGAAAATGAGCACTCGGTTGGGGTCGCCGCCGAAGTTGGAGATGTTCGTCTTCACCCACTGAAGCGCTAGCACCAGGTCGAGCATGCCCACGTTGGGCGAGCTGGCGTACTGCTCGCCGTAGTCCATGAGATTGGCGAAGCCCAAAGCGCCCAGCCGGTGATTCACACTCACCGCGACCACGTCTCCGCGGCGCGCCAGCCCGTCGCCAGGGTACATCCGTAACTCCTGGCTCGAACCGGCGACGTAGCCACCACCGTGAAGCCACACCATGACGGGCCGTTTGCCATTGTCGTTGATCGCTGGAGTCCAGACGTTGATGCGGAGGCAGTCCTCCGAATCGTGACCGTCTTCCCAATCGAACATGAAGGCCTCGCGGTCGTGTTTCCAGCCGCCGCGGGGCGCGTCCAGCGTACTGGTGAAGGGCTGCGGAGCCACGGGACCCCAATACAAGGCGCTTCGCTCGCCCGGCCAAGGCTGCGGTTTCGCGGGCGCCATGAAGCGGTTCTTTCCTTCGGTGGAAGCGCCGTAGGGGATTCCTCGGAAACTGACGACGCCATCTTTGACATAGCCGAAGACCTTCCCGCTGTCCGTTTCCACAACATTTTTGTGTGGCGACGCTATGACGGGAGTGGGATGCGCTTGGTAAGGCTGTGCCGCTGGCGAGGCCGGCTTAGCGAAAGCCGATGCTGCCGCTCCCGCAGCAGTTACTGCCGTCCCCGTCATCAATGCACGCCGACTCAGGCCCGTTGAGGGCCGGACTTCCGGCTGATCTTCTTGTGTTTTCATCGAATCATCTCCCGACTAGTCAGAATACGCCTACTGAAACTAGCGACTGTCACGAGAATGAAAACCATGCTTCCGCCGCTGGCGCATGGAGAACGCTAATCCAAAACGTGCTACTCCGCCGCGCCTGGTCGCGCAACTCGGTACCAACAACCGGTTCAATTCTCCGACATGGCGACTATTCGGATAAGTGGCATCACATTCGGGAATCCAGATCTCGCCGAAGCCGACTGCACTTCTCATTGCGCCCGACAGCGACTAGTAGCATTGCCACTTTGACGCGTAAAACGCGCTACCGTTCCTTCTGACGACCGTCCGCTTCAACGGATGGCGCAGTGAAGCATGGCGACGACCCCAGACAAATGAAATTGCAGTGCTGATGATTTCAAGAGCATGAAGGGAACAGGCATTTTTGCAAGCTTCCACTACAAATTTTCGGAACAGCTCCGATCTTTTTGTCCATCCCATCCTAGCGCCAGTCCGGGTCCGCGGGCCCGCGTTAGAATCGTATCGGGTGCTGGTATGCCCCTCCCCCCCGCTACGCGGCTCGGACCCTACGAAATCATCGCGTTGATTGGTGCTGGCGGTATGGGCGAGGTTTATCGAGGACGAGACACGCGACTGGATCGCGACGTTGCAATTAAGGTCCTCAACGAACGCCTCGCTCTCGATGGCCGGCTGCTTTCGCGTTTCGGTAATGAAGCGAAGGCGATAGCGGCCCTTTCCCATCCCAACATCTTGTCTATATACGATGCCGAATTGCAGCTCGGGCCATTCTTTCTGGTGACTGAACTGCTCGAAGGCGAAACAATCCGCCAGGCAATTGGACGCTCGCCCCTGAGCTGGCAGCGAGCGGTCGAAATCGGAGCAGCGGTCGCGGACGGTCTTGGAGTGGCGCATGCGGCCGGCATCATTCATCGGGACCTCAAACCCGAAAATATTTTTCTAACTGCTCGCCAGGGAGTAAAGATTCTCGATTTTGGCTTGGCCCGATTCAAACGTGGCTTCGAGGAGGGCGCCGGCTCCCTTGCTTCAACCCTTTCCGACATGCATTTCGTAATGGGGACTGTTGGCTATATGGCACCTGAGCAAGCCCGCGCGGAACCCGTGGCTGCCGCTACGGACGTATTTTCCTTAGGCTGCGTCCTTTATGAAATGCTCACAGCCCGCAGAGCTTTTCAAGGCCCGACAGCCGCAGCTACGCTCTCTGCGATCCTCAATGATGAGCCCCGGCCTGTTACAGCATACGCAAAAGAGATCCCGGCGGAGCTCGATCGCTGGATCTCGCGTTGCCTCGCAAAGGACCCGGACCGACGGCCGCAATCCGCACACGACCTCGCGCTCATTTTGCGTGATACTCTCGCCGAGCACAAACCAAGCGAGCGCTTCAAAGAAAGTGGCGCTGGCGCCCAAGTCGAATCACTAGCTGTTTTGCCGTTCTTCACTTCTTCAAATTCACCCGATGCGGAGTACCTCGCCGATGGCATCAGTGAAACCCTGATCAACAACCTCGCTCAACTCAGGGATTTGAGAGTGGTCGCCAGAAGTACAGTGTTTCGCCATAAGAGCAAGGACCTTGACCCGATAGAGCTTGGCCGCAACTTGGGCGTCAAAGCCGTTCTGACCGGAAGGATCTTCCAACGCGGGGACATCCTGGTCATCGGGGCCGAACTCGTAAGAGTGAGCGATGGATCACAGCTTTGGGGCCAGCAATACAAACGGCAGATGACCGACATTTTCTCCATAGAAGACGATATATCTACCGAAATTTCGGGACGCTTGCGAGTGCGCTTTACGGAGAATGAGCAGCTACGACTTACTAGACACCATACACAAAACCCGGACGCGTATCAGTTGTACTTAAGAGGCCGCCACTCCTGGAATAAGAGAACAATCGAAGGCATGCGAGAGGCGCTGAGATATTTTGAGCAAGCCGTTGAGAGCGATCCCGGCTATGCCCGCGCCCACACGGGCATCGCCGACTGCACCTCAATGCTTGCAATCTACGGCGAGACTGATGCGCGACAGGCTTACACCAGAGCGAAAGCGGCCCAGAAGATGGCCTTGCAGATTGATCCCGAACTTGCGGAGGCGCATGCGTCTAGTGGATTCAGCCTGCTTCTATTCGATTGGAAATTTGGTGAGGCCGAAGAGGCACTCCGGCACGCACTCCACCTGAATCCCGGGTATGCTTCCGCACACCAGTGGCTCGGCTTTGCGCTAGGTTTGACAAAGCGGCGGAAGGAGGCATGCGCTTCGATGAAAATTGCTCAGGAACTCGATCCTTTTTCGGCCAGCATTAACACTACTGCCGTCTGGCCGGTTTATTGGGCGCATTTGTTTGATGAGGCGATTGAAAGATTTCGAAGCGCGGCCGCACTGCATTCGGGATATTGGGTGGCGCATTATTATTTAGGACTCTCGTACGCGCATCAGGGCGATTACGGCCAAGCCATTCTTGCTCTGCGCCACGCAGCAGAAATCGGCGACTCCATGTGGAGATATGCGGGTTTGGGATTCGTCTATGGGCGGGCTGGACAGTTGGAGCAAGCTCGGGAAGTTCTGGCCAAATTACAACAGGCAGGGCGCGACCGATATGTGCCAGCCATTTACTCTGCCGCCATTTACAGCGGTCTGGGCGACGTCGATCAGGCACTTACATACCTTGAACGTGCGGTTGAGGAGCGTAATTGGGACATTGCCTGGCTGCACGTTGATCCCTTCTGGGATGCGATGCGGCTGCATCCGCAGTTCCGGAATCTTCAGGAGCAAGCCGGTTTACCACCGAACTCCTTGGCGTGCGGCGGCACTTCTTCATAAACGTGCAGCCGGTAGTAATTTGTCAGAGCTTTGTCATGAACCGTGGCGGTTTACATGAAAAGTTAGATAAACGCAGACACAATAACAAATAGACAGTGAGCGTCACGGCGGTGAGAGTCTTGGAGTTTCCGATTTTGCTAGCGCTCACGGAGTCGCTACTGTTTAAGGAGGATCTCATTCGGAGTGGACCTATTGCAGTATGACTGCCCGGCGCCTAAGATGCAGGTTTGCGCGTCCATCATTCTTAGTACGTCAATGCGGTTAGTCATGGCATCGCGGCTCTAACGATGTGCAAACATGGTTACAAAAAGGCGTAAGCTGCAGCTCTGACACATATGATTGGAACTCAGCGGGTCGGGTAGATGCGTTTCGCCTGCCACCGCTACTTTGCCGAGCGTCAGCAACTCTTTCATTGGCTCGCCACGGATGGGACCGCACCTGCCGGCCGGCTTGCCTGCCTTAGTAGGTTGAGAGCGACACGTGCAGGACCTCGGGCGCCGAAGTGAACCGGAGCCCGTAGTCGGTTTGGTCACCGTTCAGGATGCGCTCGAACTTGAACATGCCATTCACATAGCGGCCCTGTTCGACGCGCAGGAACTGGCGATGGATCCATTTGCCGTCAATTTTGGCAGAGGGCTCCTGGCCTGTTCCAAACACGATGCGGCCGGCCTTCTGCTCTTCGGGCGTTCCGGCCGGGCGGAAATCGACAACGCAATCGATTCCGGTGACCAAAAACTGGTTGGGACCGAGTTGCGCGACCAGAGCGCGCCCGAGCGGCTCGTGCTTTTGATTCGAGTTCGCAAAGGGAAAGCGGCGGAATCGATAGGTGACGACCGCATCCCAAGTCCCAAAATGGAGGACCTGGGGAGATCCGTCGTCCGGTTCCGCTGTGGCCTGCAGCTTGGCTTCGAAGTTCAGCTTGGCGATTTCGCGCATCATGGGGGCAATCAGACGGTAGTTCTGCGCGGTTGGCTCAAGGAAGGCATTCTTGGAATTTGGCTCGCCGGGGATCGAGGGACGAGTCCGCGTGTAATCCAACCCGAACGGCGAGTAGCCGATGGCCCCGCGACCCAAGGCGGAAAAAAAGAACCGCGCGGCACGCGGAGACCCCATGGTTTCCGGAACGAACAACACATTGTCGGGGCGATGATAGACGTCGAGCGTTTTCAGATACGCCTTGGTGCTGCGGAGGTAAATATCGGGAGCTTCGATATCGATCGCGGGCGCCTCAGCCTTCCAGATCGGAATCACGTTGTCCGTGGGGCCGCCGCTTTCGTAAGTAACAGGCACCTCCGGCGTGAGAGGATTGTGCAGCGCGGCGTTGACATACATCGGAAGCGGATAGATCGCTTTCCCCGCGGCGGCAACCTGCCCGACGTATTTGGCGATGGCCCAGGCGTGGAAATACACCTCAGCCTCGGGGCCGAAGACCGTTTCCCAATCGGCGCCGGGCGTAGCCGAGGTCTTGCCCATCGCCTTCAGGACTTCCGGCGGGACCGGGCCGCCAAAGATCTTGTTTGCTTGCGGAGAGTAATCGCGGGCGGTCCCCCAGGTACCGGTCTCGTTCTCGACCTGCACCATGAGTACGGTTCTCTCGGAATCGGCCTGCTTCAGGTGTTTCATCAGCGCCGTAAAAGCTTTCTTGTCCCGATCGAGCGAGGCCGTGCAAAAGGGCGAAGGCGAATCGACATACTCGCCTTCCTGATTCATCACATGGAAGTAGCGTTTAGGATCGAGCTTCATCCACACGGGCATATAGTGCTGGCTGCCGTTCTTCCATGTCCCGAACCACAACAGCACCAGATGCACGTTGTGTTGCCGCGCCTGGTGGAGGAGCAGGTCCACCTCCGAGTAGTCAAACTGCCCCGGCTTCGGCTCGAACTGTTCCCAATAGACGGGGATCTCCAGCGTGTTGGCGTGCAGGTATTCGATAGCGGGCCACACCTTGGGCAGGGTGGCCGGCCAATCACTGGAATTGTTCGACTGCGCGCCGAGGATCAGGTAGGGCGCGCCGTCCACCATCAACGCGTAACGTCCATCCTGCCGGACCAGGCGCGGAATCGGGTGCGTGGTCGTAGGCACCGGCGTTGACGCGGGCGATGCGAAACCTGCCGTCGATGCCGCTAAAACGGCCGCTATTATAAGGACTTTCATCCGCATAAGTGTCTATTCTCTGCTGTCAACCTAAGGGTCTCTTGCGTTTACGGCACCCAGTACGGCTCCGCCGTCGGGACAAATACAATCGGCACGCCGCTCAGAAACGTTTTGAGCCACGCGGTGCAGTACTTCATTCCGGCCTGTTCGGATTCGATGTGGCCCATCAGAATCAGCGCCTTCGGACGACCCTCGGCGGCCGCATCGCCGACGTATTCAATCGTCTCCCATTCGGGCACTTCGCCGATCACGAGCACTTCGACATCGCCCCGCCTGAGAAATTGAAGGTGCCGCTGCTCGCCCGCCGCGCCAGGCAGGAACGCCACTTTTGTCACCTCTAAGTCGGGATTCCCCACCACGCGCAGAACTTTGATGCCGATCCGATTCTGAATGCTCTTTGCCAGTTCGCGCAGAGTCATCCGCGGCAGCACGAACAGATTCGGCGCGTCTTTTCGCTGGTACCGCTGCCAACTCAGCGCTTGCGCCATCCCGGTCAAAATGCCGTCCGGGCGGCGCATGTGCCAATGATCGTGAAACCGCCAGACCACGAGCCGGTGCCGCTTAATGAACTCTTCCTTCTCGCGCCAGACCGGATCAGCGGCCGTTTGAAACGAGGCGGTTTTGTCCTGGTGGTTGTAGAAGGTGGGTTCATGGGTGATGATGAAATTCGCGCCTTCTGCCGATGCCCGCTTCAAAACGTCGAAGGTGGCCATCATGGTTACTGCAATACCGGTTACCGGCGTGTCCGGGTCTCCGGCCTTAAAAGTGTCCACGGTTGGTCCGTTCCACGGGACACCGCTGTGTTGCTGGATGAGCGCGACTATCTGTCTGGCTGTGAGCGGCTTCGCCTGCGCGGCGTTCAGCGCACCTCCAAGGGCGAAAAGCAACGGAAGTAGTCTCTTCTTCATCCCCGTAGAATACGTGAAGCGGCATGCGCTATGACTACTGCGTGATCGGGGGCGGGATCGTTGGGCTTGCCACGGCCATGGAACTGATTCGCAAGCGGCCGGGAGCGAGCCTCCTTCTGCTGGAGAAAGAACACCGGCTCGCCGCGCACCAGACCGGGCACAATAGCGGCGTCATTCACTCCGGGATTTATTATGCGCCCGGAAGCCTCAAAGCGGATCTGTGCCGCCGCGGCGCGCGTGCAACGAAAGACTTTTGTGCCGACCAGGGCATTCGCTTTGGAGTCTGCGGCAAGCTCCTGGTTGCGACCAACGCAGCGGAGGCCGCGCGCCTCGATGCGCTTTATGAGCGCGCGCAAATCAACCGCATCGAAGCCGAGCGCCTGGACGCGGACGAATTGAGGCATCGCGAGCCGCACATCACCGGAGTAGCCGCGCTGTTCATTCCCTCAACCGGAATCGTCGATTACAAGCAAGTTGCGGAGGCGATGGCCCGACTCATCCGCGGCGCGGGAGGAGAGATCCATTGTGGCGTTCGTGTCGACGGCATCCGGGAGAGCACGGACGAAGTTGCGATTCAGGCGGGTGAGTGTAGATGGACGGCGAAGCAGTTAATCGTTTGCGCGGGTTTGCAATCGGACCGCCTGGCAAAAATAGCCGGTCTCGCGATCGAGCATCAGATCGTTCCGTTTCGCGGCGAGTATTACCGGCTGCCCGAAAGCCGGAACGGCCTCATACGCCATCTGATCTATCCCGCTCCGGATCCGGATCTGCCGTTTCTTGGCATTCATCTCACGCGCATGATTGACGGCGGAATTACGGTCGGTCCGAACGCGGTGCTGGGTTTTGCGCGAGAAGGCTACCGCCGGTTTTCGTTTTGCTGGCGCGATGTGCACGAGTTTGGCGGGTTTCCGGGCTTTTGGAAGACGATGAAGACACATCTCCGGTCCGGAATTTTCGAAATGCGCAATTCCCTTTGGAAGCCCGGTTATCTCGCGCAGTGCCGTAAGTACTGTCCCGAACTGATTCTCGAAGATTTATTGCCGTACGAAGCGGGCATCCGGGCGCAGGCGGTCTTGCGCGACGGCACCCTGGTTCACGATTTCCTGTTTCTACAGACTGGGCGCATGCTGCACGTCTGCAACGCGCCATCGCCTGCAGCAACTTCCGCGATTCCGATTGGAGAAATGATTGTGGAGAAAATGATCGGGTAAGTGGCCGACTTGCAAATGCGGGGCGATGGCCCAACACGGCGCCCGCAGACCAGCGGAGCCGCAATCAGAACCCGAGCTAGCCGTCGAGACGAGTCTCGACGCGGCACGCACGAGTGCGCGCGCCACAAGCGCCTCAAGTATTTTCAGATCGTGAGGTCTTCTTACTCCGCCCGCAAAGCCTTCACCGGTTCGACGCGGGTAGCTTTACGTGCCGGAACCAAACTCGCGAGCAGCCCCGCCAGAGCCAGTACAACGATGACAGCACCGAACGTGACGGGATCGCTCGGCCGCACACCATACAGCATCTTGTGCATGAACTGCGAGAGAAGTAGTGCGCCGGCAATGCCTGCCACCACGCCAGCGAGCGCCTGCTTCATGCCTTGCTCGATAACCATGCGCAGGACCTCGGCGCGGCCGGCCCCCAGCGCCATGCGAATCCCAATCTCGCGTGTTCGCCTGGACACGGAATAGCTCATCACGCCGTAGATCCCCACCACCGCCAATATCAACGCAATCGCGGCAAACAGGGCGAACAGGAGCATCTCAAAACGCGGTTGCGCTGTCGCGTCCGCCACCACGCGGTCCATGGTGAGAACATCGGAGATCGGCAAGCGCCGGTCGAATGACCATACGGTTTGCTTCACGGCAGGCGCCAGTTGAGCCGGGTCTCCACTTCCGCGCACGACCAGGGTGATGTATCTCATATGAGAGGCGATGGATGCATCGCTTTCTCCCAAAAAAGCCCGGTTCTGCAGTGCCGGCAAGTACATCTCCGGATAGATCGGAGCGGCCCAGTCCTCCTGCTTTGCGTTCGCCGCCACGCCCACCACTGTGAGCCAATCCGGTCCTTTGGATTGATCAGTATCAATCGCGATACGCTTGCCGAGCGGATCTTCGCCCGGCCAATATTCGCGCGCTGCCCGCTCGTTGATGATCACAACGCCGGGTGCCCGCACGTCATCGCGATCAGTGAATGCGCGGCCGCGGCGCAAAGGCAGCCGCATGGTTTCGAAATATCCCGGCATGATGATGCGATAAACGGCATCGGGCGATTCTCCGGGCCGTGGTTTGGGCCGGCCTTCAATCAGGAAACTGCGGGCCCACATGTCGCCGGCAAGCGGCAGGTGATTGATTGCGCCGGCGGCCACAACCCCCGGCATGGCCCGGATGCGCTGCATGAGTTGGCGATAGAAAACAGCGCGCCGTGCGCCCGATTCCTCTTTCGTTCCGGCGACCGAGACCACCATGGACAGTACGTGGCGTGGATTGAATCCCGGATCGATTGCTTGCAGTGCGAAAAAGCTGCGGATCATCAGCCCAGCTCCGATCAGCAGAACGAAGGCAAGCGCGAATTCCGAGGCCACCAGGAAACTGCGCAGCCGGTTGCGGCGCATGCCATCGCTGTCTCCGCGTCCGCCTTCTTTCAGCGCTCCGCTCAGATTCCCGGAGGTGGCGTGGATCGCAGGCGCGAGGCCAAAGATCACCGCGGTTACCATACTGACCCCAAGCAGAAACAATAAGACTCGTCCATCGAGGCTCACCGTCTCCACCCGCGGAATGTAGGCCGGGCTAAGCGCTACCAGAGCGTCTACTCCCCACATTGCGAGTAAAAATCCGGCGGCCGCGCCGATGGCCGTCAGCAGCAGGCTTTCCGTCAGGAATTGAGCGATCACACGCGCCCGCGCCGCCCCGAGCGCCATCCGCACCGCAATTTCCTTCTGCCGGTCGGCTGTACGCGCCAGGAGCATATGAGCTACATTGGCGCACGCAATCAGCAGCACAAATCCGACGGCGCCCAGCAGCATCAGCAGCGGCGTCTGGATATCGCCGACGACATTCTCTTTGAGCGGTCTCACTACTATGCCGCGGTTCGAGCCCGGATACAGCTTCTCGAGCCGCGCCGTCATAGTGTTCATGTCCGCCTGGGCGCGTTGGATAGTGACGCCTTGCTTCAGGCGCGCGAAAACGCGCAGATGATGACTGTCACGGTCGTGAATGCTGTTCCCGAATGCGTCCGGCACCCATAATTCGGCGTGCGTTGCCCAGAACGGCGCAAACTGAAAGGAGGGCGGCATCACGCCGACAACGGTGTAGCCCTCGCCGTTCAGAGTGATGGTTTTCCCGAGAATTTTAGAGTCATGAGCAAAGCGCCCCTGCCAGAGCCGGTAACTCAGGATGACCTCATGATCCGAACCCAGCCGGTCCTCTCCCGGGAGAAACAAGCGGCCCAGCAAAGGCCGAACCCCGAGAAGCGGTAGCAAATTCTGCGTGACTTTCAGGCCCAGGATGTGCTCTGTCGGGTTGCTGTCGGACGGGTCGGTGTTCGAAAGGTTCGCGCTCCAGTAATCCGCCGCCCCCATGGCTTCGAAGGAATGGCTCTGATCGCGCCAGTCCAGATAATTGGCCGTCGCGACCGGCCCGGTGCCATGGTGCAAGACCGTCACCAGCCGGTCTGCATCCTTGTACGGCAAAGGCCGGAATAAAACGGCATTCACGACACTGAATATGGCGGTGTTGGCGCCGATTCCCAGCGCGAGCGCAACCGCAGCAACGACTGTGAAACCCGGCGTTCGCAGCAGGCTTCTCCAGCCGTGGCGAACATCTTTGCCCAAGTGCTCCATCCAGAGGAACGAACGTGCTTCGCGATGCAGCTCTTTCGCCTGTTCGACACCACCGTAAGCACGGCGAGCCGCCCGTTGCGCTTCGGCGGGCGACATCCCCCGGCGCTCAAAATCCTCCTGCAATAAAGCGAGATGAGAGGCGACTTCGCGGGCCATCTCCCGCTCCGCCGCTTCACGCCGGAATAAGTTCTTGAACCTCGCCAGCACGCGGCGCATATCTCATGCTCCTTCTGCCAGCAGCTTTTCGACCAGCCCGGACATCCGCCGCCATCGCCGTGTCTCCTCGGCCAGCGATCTTTGCCCGACCTTAGTAATGGAGTAGTACTTCGCTTCGCGATTGCTTTCCGTCTTGCCCCAGGTCCCTTTGATTTTGCCTTGCTGCTCTAACCGGACGAGCGCCGGGTATAGCGTGCCCTGATTCAGGCGGAGCAGGCTGCCGGAAATCTGTTCCAGCCGCGTTGCGATCGCATAGGCGTGCTGCGAACCCATCGTTTCGAGCGTCCGCAGCACGATCAGATCGAGCGTGCCCTGCAGCACGACGAGCTTGTCCGCCTCTTCACTTGTCATCCAAGTAGTCCCTCGCCTCTACTGTGCAGTATTCCCATTTGGATGTCAAGTGGGAGAAAACCGGGCGCATACTGCACGTCTGCAACGCACCGTCACCGGCAGCGACTTTCGGCAATTCCGATTGGGGAGCTGATTGTGGAGAAAATTCCCGGATGAGGCGTATCGAGTTATACCGAGCCGCGACCGCGAGGGAGCGGATTTTTAATCCTCGATATCTCGGCCGCAAACCGATTAGCTGTGGCCCTGAGCTCGAAGACTGGCAAGCTGGCGCCGCAGCCGCTCCACAATTTCCGGGTGAGCCTCGGTGACATTCTTTGTCTCACTGGGGTCATTCTTGAGGTCGTATAACTCCAGCGGAGCGGTTGGGTAGTCGATTTCGCCTGGCATCATTAACTGCTCGATGGCTTTCTTCCGGGCCCGCTGTTCCGAAGTCAACGGTTTCGGCTTGGGACGTGGATGAGCTCCGGGCCTCTGGTTGCGATCGATCAGCTTCCAACGCGGAGTTCGGATGGCCAATACGTTGGCCTCCTCGACCAGCGCCTCGCGGCCTTTTCGCGATTTCCCGAGAAGCGCCGGCAGTTCGTCCAAACTGTCCGGCGCCCCGCCCTTCGGTACCGGCTGGTGTACCAGCAATGCGAGGCTGCGCAACAAATCGACTTGGCTAATCAGTGCGTCGGAAACCCCTGGCGCAATGTGCCCTCGCCAGTGGGTGATAAAAGGCATCCGTGTGCCGCCTTCATAGATAGAATATTTGCCCCCGCGAAGTATTCCAGCGGGCTTATGCGCTCCTAGTAACTCAACTGAGTTGTCGTTATAGCCATCATTCACCACCGGACCGTTATCCGACGTGAACACAACCAACGTGTTATCGGCCACGCCGGACTTCTGGAGGGTCTCCAGAACCCGGCCAACGCACCAATCCAACTGCGCGATCGTGTCACATCGGATGCCGCACTGGCTTCTGCCGGCAAATTGGTCAGCCGGAGCGTGGGGCACATGAATATCGCTCGGTGTGAAGTACAGCAAAAACGGCCGATCCTTATGCTTCTCAATAAATTCGCAGGCCTTGTTTGTGAAAGTCTGCGCCATGGTTTCGTCCTTCCAACGGGCGGACTTTCCACCGGTCATATAATCAATTCTGCTGATGCCATCGACAATAGTCCCGTCGTGGCCCGCGGTTAGCTCCATCTTGAGCAGTTCAGGATCTTCCCTGCCGGTGGGCTCATCGCCAATCTTTTTCTTGTAGGAGACATGAATCGGGTCCTTCGGGTCCAAGTTCACTACACGATGATCGTGGATATAGACCGTAGGCACCCGATCGGCCGTAGCGGCAAAAAAGAAGGCATCATCGAAGCCCAATTCACAGGGGCCGGGCTTGATCTCGCCATTCCAATCAATGGTGCCGTTACCGAGACCGATGTGCCATTTGCCAACGAGGCCAGTGGCGTATCCGGCCGATTTGAGTACGCTCGCAATCGTGGGCTGGCTCGATTGGATCAACGATTTCGCATTGCCAGGCAAAATGTGAACGCCATCATGCCGCCATGCGTAACTGCCTGTCAGCATGGCGTACCGTGAAGGTGTGCAGGTGGCTGCATCGGAGTGCGCATTCGTGAACCGCAGTCCGCTCTTGGCCAGGCCGTCGATGTGCGGCGTGTTTACGTTAATTCCGCCATAACAGGTGACATCTCCATAGCCCAGATCGTCCGAGAGGATGATCACGATATTCGGTTTGCGACGCTGCCCGGCCAAGTCCGCCGACAATCGCCCTGGAGAGACCGCAAGCGCGGATAGCGCGAATCCCATGCTTTTGACGAAGTCTCGCCGGCTGGACCCAAAGTTGGTCATGGAAGCTGTGGAAAGTCAGCCAAACCAGTATAGTGCGGCCGATAAAAATTCCGCTCCTTCCCGGTTGCGGTTCTGTTCAGGTTGCCGACTTAGACTACGTCCCGAAATGCTTCTTTAGGTAGTTATAGCTCTTGCGCAAGGCGTCGATCGGGCTTCCAGGCGTCTGATCCTGCTCGATGAAGTAATGCTTGACGCCGGCGTGATCCGCCGCCGAAAGCACAGCCGGTATGTCGATCGATCCGCTGCCCACCGCTTTAAACGCACTTGGCGGAACTTGCTCGCTGTATTGCACCGGGATGCCCTTGGCTTTGTCCTTCAGATGAATGAGGGGAACGCGGCCGCTGAATTTCTTGAGCACGTCCACCGGGTTGTGGCCCGCCACGCTGGCCCAGAAAATATCCAGTTCGAGATGGACGTAATCCTTATCCGTCTCGTTCATCAGCATGTCTATGGCCGGCGTTCCGTTGATCGGTTTGAAATCGTGAGCATGATTGTGATAACAAAGCGTCAAGCCGTTCGACTTGGCTAGTTTGCCGATCTTGTTGAGCATAGTGGCGATATGCTTCACGGCGTCCGGTCCTTTGTCGTCCCTCAGGTAAGGGACCACGATATAGTTGAAACCTCGTTGCTTCAGATTGCCCAGCACGGCGGTTTGTTCAAAATCGGTGGGGGTGCCATGGATGCTCACCGCGTGCAGGTGTGTCTGCCTGAGGTAGGGCCAAGTTTGATGGAGCGTTGCGTAGATCGCCTCCACTTCCGTATAGCCGATCTGCTGAATGCTCTGCAAAACCTCCAGCGGGTTCTTCTGGATAATTTTGCGGACGGTGTAGAGCTGAACGCCCAGGTTGTTCTTTTCTAGAGGGTCCGCAAGAATACTGGCCGCGGGTAAGAGGGCCGCGGCGCCCTTGACAAATGCACGGCGGGATAAGTTCATGGTTGTATGTTACAGCTAAGGGGACGGCCGCTAGTTTCCAAACCTACGCGCCGAAGTGTTCCTTCAGGTAGTTGTAGCTCTTGCGCAGGGCCTTGATCGGCTGATCTCCCGGCGTCTGGTCCTGCTCGACGATATAATGCTTTACCCCTGCGGAATCGGCCGCCTTGAGCACAGCGGGATAATCAATCACGCCGCTGCCCACGGCCTTAAACGCAGTGGGCGGTACATGCTGGTTGTACTGCGCGGGAATGCCGCTGGCTTTGTCCTTCAAGTGGACCAGCGGAACCCGGCCGCTGAACTTTTTCAGCACGTCTGCCGGGTTGTGGCCCGCCACGCTGACCCAGAAAATATCCAATTCGAGTTGCAAATATTCTTTATGGGTTTCGTTCATTAGTATGTCGAGTGCCGGAGTCCCGTTTATCGGTTTAAATGCCTGGGCGTGAGTGTGGTAGCAAAGCGTTAAACCTTCCGATCTAGCTTGCTTTCCGAGTTGGTTCATGGTCTTAGCAACCCGCTTGATGACTGCCGCTCCCTGGTTTATGGGCAGGCCCGGTCTCACGATGTAGCTGAAGCCGCGCTGCTTCAGGCGCTTCAAATTCGCAGTTTGCTCGAAGTCGGCCTCACTGCCGTGGACGCTCACCGCTTTCAAATGCGCCTGCTGAATCGCGGACCAGGTAATCGGGAGCGTGGCATAGATCGCCTCCACTTCCCTGTAGCCGATCTTTCGGATGCTCTCGAGGACCTGCAGAGGGTTGTTCTTAATGATTTCGCGGACGGTGTAAAGCTGAACACCCAGGTTGTTCTTTTCCAGAGGGTCCGCAAGAATACTGGCTGCGGGTAACAGGGCCGCGGCGCCCTTAACGAATGCACGGCGGGATAGAGTCATGGTTGTTATGTTACAGCTAAGGGGCGGCGGAAAACGGCTCGGTCACCCATTCGGCGGAAAAGTGCTTATCTAAATGCAGGCGTTTCGAGGGGAATACGAACAGGCCGTGCTTTGCCTGCGACAGCAGATTTCGCGGCAGCTCAGATTGATCAATCATCCCGCGTAAATATCCTTTCCGCGCTGGGGATAGCTTCGGCCGCGCGCGTAGCAGAAAGGTACGGCTACCCGTGTGCATGCTGTTGAACTCGATGTCTAGCAGGTAATAGATCACGGGGTCGAAGTGCTGCTCGAGACGCGTGATTACGCCGCTGAGCAGCGCACCGCGTGGAATACCTTCGCCGTGCCGGCCAAGGGTGATGGAGTGCAGAAGTTCGCCCTGCACCGGATCGCCTGCAGCGAAGTGCGACCAGTCGATCGGAGTTAAGAGGCGGATTTTGAGCTTGAGCTTCGACGGCAATACTTGCGGCGGTGGCGGCGGTTGCGCATCAGCCGGCGAGGAGCCGCGATCGAGATTCTTGTAGGAGATCGTCGCCTGGCCTGCAAATTCCCGGCAATCGGTATATTCGCTGCGGCTCGTGGTGGACAAGCCACGCGTGGTCAAACCCAGTGTCCATTCTTTTGGAAGCAAGAGTTCGTTGCCCGCAACGCTGACAAGCTGATACTCGATCTGATTCCGGCTGGCGCAGATGCCCACGGCTTTTGGAATCTTATCCGCGATCAGCGTCATGCCGGCTAGTTCGTAATTGCTCGTGTAGGCCAAAAACGAACCGTGGAACGGGACGATTTTCTTATGCTTACCTGATTCAATCACGTAATCGCTCGCGGACAGCGGCACCGCGTATTCGAAGGAAAAAACTTCCGTCGCGCCCTCGGTCTCGCGGCCATCGAAGCGGAACCGCACTCCGCGCGTGTCGAATATGTTTTCCAGAAATCCTACGAATCCTCCGGAACCGATCGGGCCTTGGCGCACGATGCGATCGATGAACGTGGTCGAGAAGTGGCGCGCGCCGTGCCAGGAATACATTTCATCTCCTCCGGCTACCGCGACGTCCAGCTTCAGGCGATCACGTGCGGTCAGCTTCAGCCCGCCCGGGGTTTGCTTGCAACTCGCGCGTTCCGGTTTGGGGGGAGCGGCAACGATGGAATCGCTGGGGCGACCGCGCACAGCAAAACCGATGGGAATGAAGTATTGACGATTAACGGTCTCCACGCACGTATAGTTGACGGCTTTAGTCAAATGAACGAGAACTTTCGCGTCGACCTGACGCAGGATCTCAGCGGGATTGTCGCTTGCGAGGCAAACCGTGCAACCGATCAGTGACAACAAGCAGAGCCGGCGAATCACCGCCTCGATTCTACTGCGTCTGATTGGAAGCGGTGGGATGGTGCCCATGCGGCCCTTTGTGACGAATCAGCCGCAGCACAATCACGGCGGCCACTCCAAGTCCAACCGCGATACCGAAGACCACGACCAGATGCGAAGCCAAAAAGGCGAAGGTGCTGCGTCCGAATTCGCGCCCCAAGGCAGCCAGCGCAAAATACCGGATCGTTCGCGCCGCCAGCAGGACGCCGAGAAAAGATGTCCAGCGCACACCCAGCGCGCCCGAACAGAACACCGGCACTTTCAGCGGCAGCGGAAGCGGCGAGATCGCTGGGACAAACACAGTAATCAGACCGTATTGTTCAAACCAGGCGTGCAGGCGCTTGCCGCTGCCTGTCGCAATGTATTTCGCGAGAAAGACTTCGCCGCCCTTGCGGGCAATGGCGAACAGAATCGCGCTTCCGCCAAGCGAGCCGGCAATCGCGCAGATCGCCGCGAACCAGGCATTGGCCGGATGATCCGCGGAATACGACACCAGCAGCAGATCCACTCCGCCGATGATGGGGACTCCAGCCGAATCGAGGATGGACAGGAACAAGAGGCCCGACGGCCCCAGCCCAACAAAGATATTGACGAAGTCACGCCACCATGTGACAAAGGTGTGCCAGTCTTGCGTCAGATATCAACTCCGGGGTGGTGAGGCGTGCGTCTCTGTGCCCAGCATAGCGAACAACCGGGCTTCATCGATTACCGGAACCTTCAAATCTTTCGCGCGGTTCAGTTTCGATCCCGCCTCTTCTCCCGCAACTAAGTAGCTGGTCTTACTGCTCACCGAACCCGCCACTTTACCGCCCGCAGCCTCGATCCGCTCCTTCGCTTCTTCGCGCTTCAGAGTGGGCAGCGTTCCTGTGATCACGAAAGTTAATCCCGCCAGCGGTCCTCTCTTCTTTTTGCCTTTCGGCGCGGTGAATTGCAGTCCCGCCGCGCGCAAGCGCTCAATCAATTCGCGATTCCGTTTTTCGTCAAAGAACTGCCGGATCGATTCGGCGACCTTCGGTCCCACTTCGGCAGCTTCCTGCAGAGTTTCCAAAGGCGCGGCGGCGATTTCGTCCAGGCTGCCAAAAAAATCCGACAAAATCTGCGCCGTGCGCTCCCCTACGAAGGGAATTCCAAGCCCGTTCAGCACGCGCGGCAGCGGCTGGCGGCGCGAGTGATCAATGTTGGCGAGAATCTTCGTCGCCGATTTTTCTCCCATGCGCTCCAGCTCCAGCAGTTGCTCCAAACGCAGATCGTAAAGGTCTGCGAGGCTGCGCACCAGCTTGCGCTCGAGGAGCTGATCGACCAGCGCATCTCCCATGCCGTCGATATCCATCACGCCGCGCGAGGCGAAATGTAGCAGCGATTCGCGTAGGCGAGCGGGGCAGTCGGTGTTTACACAGCGGCTCGCCGCCTCCCCTTCCTGCCTCACGATATGGCCGCCGCAGACCGGGCAATGCGTGGGCATGCGGAAAGGCCGCCGCGCGGCGCCTTTTTCCACGACGCGCACGATTTTCGGGATCACGTCGCCGCTGCGTTCCACCGCGACCGAATCGCCAATCTGCACCCCGAGGCGTGCGATTTCGTCTTCGTTGTGCAGCGTCGCCCGCGAAACCGTGACACCGCCCACCGCCACCGGCCGCAAACGCGCCACCGGAGTTAGCGTGCCCGTGCGGCCTACTTGCACCGCGATATCTTCGAGCGCCGTGATTGCCTGATGTGCCGGATATTTGAAGGCGATCGCCCAGCGCGGCGCTTTCGCTGTCCACCCGAGATACTTTTGCTGCTCGATGGAATCGATCTTGGCCACTACGCCGTCGATTTCGTATGGCAAGCTCTCGCGCTTGTTCTCCCATTCGTGAATGAAGTCGAGCAGCGCATCCAGATTACGGCATCGCTTGCGGTGCGGATTGACTTTGAAACCGGCGGCGCCCAGAGTTTCCAGGCTCTGCCAATGGCTGGGCAGCGCGGGTTCGCCATCGCGCATCAGGAAATATGCAAAATAGTCGAGCTTGCGCGCCGCCGTGACCGCCGGGTCGAGCGCGCGCAACGCTCCGGCAGCCGCATTGCGTGGATTGGCGAAGCGCGCGAGGCCACCGCGCTCGCGCTCTTCGTTCAAGCGCTCGAAGGAACGCTGCGGCATCACCGCCTCGCCCCGCGCTTCGAATGCTCCCGCAAGCGCGCCGTCTTTCACACGCAGCGGCAGAGAACGGATGGTGCGCGCGTTTTCCGTGACATCCTCGCCCACCCGTCCGTCGCCGCGCGTGAGCGCCTGGCGGAAGCGCCCGTTTAGATAGTGCGCCGCCATCGACAGGCCGTCGAGTTTCAGCTCGGCGACATATTCGTATGCTTCCGATTTCAGCAAGGCACGCACGCGCGCATCGAACTCGCGCAACTCCTGCTCATTGAGCGCATTGTCCAGGCTCAGCATGGGCGAGCTGTGCGCCACTTTGACAAATCCTTCGCGCGGCTTGCCGCCGACACGCTGGGTGGGCGAATCGGGCGTGAGCAATTCCGGATGCGCGGTTTCAAGATCCCGCAATTCGCGCATCATGCGGTCGAACTCGGCGTCGGAGATTTCCGGCTGGTCGAGAACGTAATAGAGATACTCGTGATGTTCGAGCTCCCGGCGCAAACGTTCCACACGCTGGCTAAGCGAATCCGTCATCTTTGCAATTTAGAATATTTGATCGCCACGCACACTACAGGTCCGTGCGGAAGCGGTCGGGAGCCTAAGCGAAACAGCCGGGGATGGCACCCACGGTCCTCGCAAACAGAACCCCGAGTGTCAACGAGGGGATAGCCGACCCTCCTTTTACAGTCGGGGTTCTGTTCCGAGTGCATGCCCCCCGGCGTCAGCCGCTTGTTCCCCCGGCACCGTAAATGAGAACGTTGCGCCTTTGCCGGGTTCGGATTCCACCCAGATCCGACCTCCGGCCCGTTCGACAATCCGTTTGCAAATCGCCAGCCCCATGCCTGTGCCCGGAGATTCGGACCAGGTGTGGAGGCGTTTGAACATTCCGAAAACCTGCTCTTTGTATTCCGGGGCGATGCCGATGCCGTTATCCCGGATGGAAAATGTCCACATTTCGCAGCATGGCTCTGCGCTCACATGAATTTGTGGCGGCTCGGCGCTCCGATACCGAATCGCATTTCCGATCAGATTCTGAAATAACTGCTCCAACTGAAATTCGTGCATGCACACGCGCGGAAGAGTCCCGTGCGTCACGGTGGCGCGACTGCTTGCAACGGCAGCGCTCAGGTCCATAAGGGCGTGGGCAAGGGCTTCGCCCGCATCCACACTCGTCATCGCGTCGTTACCCGGCTCGGAAGCCCGCATAAACCCACGCAGCCCGGCCAGCAACTGCTCCATCCGCGTGACTCCGGTTGCGATCTGGCCGATGATTTTATCGCCGCCCTCGCCGAGCTTACCCAAATACCGCCGCTGGAGCATCTGGCTGTAGATAGCAATCATTCGCAGCGGTTCCTGCAAGTCGTGGGAAGCCGAATAGGCAAACTGCTGCAAGTCTGCATTGGACTCTGTTAGTTCTTCAACTGCGCGGCCGAGTCCGGCCTGCGCTCGTTTGCGCTCGCCAATTTCCAGTTGCAGGTCTCGATTGGCTTCGGCCAGCGCGGCGGTGCGCTCTTGCACTCGGGTTTCAAGTTCGTCATGGGCTTGCTTGAGTGCGAGTTCGGCTTCCTTCAGATCCGTGACGTCGAACGCGGAGCCATGAATGAACCAGGGGCGGCCATCTGGAGCACGAACGATTTTCACTTCGCAGTGGAACCAGACAACCCGCCCGTCGCGCGCGATTACACGATAAACGGACCGCAATGGCTCGCCGGAGGTGATGAGCTGGGCCGCCTCCAGGCTCCACCGGGTCCGGTCATCTGGGTGGATCTGGTTATACCACCGGATCGGATCCCCTAGCCACTGTTCCTGAGTGAAGCCCAGGATCGCTTCGACCTGCGGGCTGACGTAAGCCTCGCTGAGACCCTGATCCAGAAAAGCCATGAAGATGACGGCGGGAATCTGTTCGACGAGCGTTCGATATCGAGCCGTAACGTCGGGCGGCTCGGCTGCCCGCTCAGCCACATTTTCTGTCGAACGGGCCGCGCCGGAGGAGTCTCCCAAGGAGTCGGTGGAGATGACGCGCGCAAGCTGAAACAGCAGAGCTTGTGCACTCCCCTCGTCCAGGCGCGGGAGATTTTCAGAATCCATGGGCCTCGCCACAAACGTCGCGCCGGAAAGCTATTGCGAGCGGCTGCGGTTGGGAGCGCTCCGGCGCCATTCGGGTTCCTGATTGAGCGAATTCTGAGTAAACTTGCGCAGCGCCTTGATCGTCCGGCCGTAGGTGCTGATCGCGTGCGAGGAAAGCAAAGAACCCGGCGGTTGATTCATGAACGGCATGAACTTGTCGGGAAACCCGGGCATGGTGCAGCCGATGCATATGCCGCCCACGTTCGGGCAGCCGCCAATGCCGTTGATCCATCCTCGTTTCCCGACGTTGCAGTTGACCACCGGCCCCCAACATCCCAGCTTCACAATGCACTGAGGCGCGCCGTATTGTTCCGCGAAATCGCCCTGTTCGTAGTAGCCGCCTCGATCGCAGCCTTCGTGTACCGTTTGACCGAACAGCCACGCTGGCCGTAACGCCTGATCGAGAGGAATCGAAGGTGCGAGTCCCGCGGCTTGATACAGAAGATAAAGCAGCACCTCCATAAAATTGTCCGGCTGAACCGGACACCCGGGAACATTCACGATGGGGATGCCGGCGCTCGATTTCCAGTCCCAGCCGAGGTAGTCCGCCAGTCCCATGCATCCGGTGACATTTCCTTCCATGGCGTGGATGCCGCCATATGTAGCGCACGTTCCAGCCGCAACTACCGCCCAGGCGCGGCCGGCCAACCGGTCGATCCAGTCCGTCGTAAGGATCGGCTGGCCGGTTTCCCGGTCCGTGCCGAAAGCGGCCCAATATCCCTCTTTTTTATTCTGTTCGTTCGGAATCGAGCCTTCGATGACGAGAATGAACGGAGCAAGGTCGCCGGCCGCAGCGCGGTGAAAGCACTCGAGAAACTCGTCGCCCACCTCAAAGGCGAGGAACGGATTGTGAAAATTCACTTTGGGGATTCCGGGAATCGCCCCGAGCACCAGGTCTTCCAGGCTGGGCTGCGTTGCCGCGGTCATGGAAACCGTGTCCCCATCGCAGCCGAGACCGGCCGTGATCCACAGCACCTCCATTTCCCTGGGGTCCCGTAGCACTGTTTTGAAACTACTATAGCAGGGGATTACCGCGTGGTGGTGGCGGCGCCACCGCGATCCGCTCGGGCAACTGGCCCCCCATTACCGGCCAAAGTAGGCCGCGTTGCGTTGGGCGAAATCGGCCCATTTTTCGGGCAGATCGTCAAGGGCGAAGATCGCCGAAACCGGGCAAACCGGAACGCAGGCGCCGCAATCGATGCATTCCACCGGGTCGATAAAGAGCAACTCCTCCTGGCCGAAGTTCTCTTCATCCTTTTTGGGATGAATACAATCGACCGGGCAGGCATCGACGCAGGCGGTATCTTTCGTTCCAATACAAGGTTCGGCGATTACGTAAGCCATTTTAAGTCTCTTATATCTATTAGATTTAGCACAGCGGTTGCCAAATCCCGAGCGAAGGGCGGCAGAGGCAGAAGCATAACCTACTTAACATACCTCCGGTTTTTGGAGATATTTATTTTTCTATTGACTCTGATTATAATAATGCCGTGGGGTCAGCCGATAGTTGTCTATGAGGGCGCCACGGGGATCATTTCAGCCTTGACCTTGCCTTTTGGGCTGGGTTAGAGTAATGGTTCCGTTACAATTCTTTAAGAAAAGATAACGATTGCTTATTTCCCGATGAGACGGATGCACTTAGCGACGGGGGTTCTGGTGTTGGGAGTGGCCTCGATCGCGTATGCACAACAGACCTCCCGCTCATCGCCGACGGCTGGGATGCAGTTTGCGGCGTTTGCGGATACCGATGCCAACGGACCGGCGAATGTCGCGCCTGCGAATCCCGGAATTGCCGATTTGGAGAATGGGCCGGAAGCCGGTCTTTCGGCGATCCATTCGAGCCAAACAGACGATATCCTGGCGCGTGCGGACAAGCATTTCCATACCGGGCGGCAGCTTTATTTCGATGGCGATTTGACCGCCGCTCGGCGCGAGTTCAACGCGGCCATCGAGACGCTGTTGAAGGCTCCGGATTCCCTGCCGGATCGGGATCGGATCGAGCGGCGCCTGGACGACCTCTGCGATCTGATCTATCGCTTCGATGTCGAGAACCTGGGTTCGGGCGCCGGAGAGCAGACAGCCGAGACATTCCAAACGGCTCCGATCGACGAACTCAGCCACATGACTTTTCCGGTGGATCCGAGCCTGGCGCCGAAAGTGGAGGCGGAACTGCACGAGACGGCTTCGGGAATCCCGCTCGATTTGACGGACCCGGTGCTGAGCTTCATTCATTTCTTTTCCACCGATCGCGGGCGCAGCATTTTGCTCGACGGCCTGGAGCGCTCGGGCAAGTATCGGGACATGATCGAGCGGATCTTCGCCGAGGAGGGCATCCCGCAGGAACTGGTTTACCTGGCGCAGGAGGAATCGGGATTCAAGCCGCGCGCCGTCTCTCGCAGAAGGGCGGTCGGCATGTGGCAGTTTACCGCCAGTACCGCGCGCGTATACGATCTGAAGCACACGCGGAGCTACGATGCGCGCCTCGACCCGGTCGCCTCTACGCGAGCCGCGGCGGAATATCTCAAGGCGCTCTACGCGCGCTATGGCGATTGGTATCTTGCCATGGCGGCATATGACTCGGGACCGGGCACTGTAGATAACGCCGTGGCACGCACCGGCTATGCCGATTACTGGAAGCTGGTGAAGCTTCATGCGCTGCCGAAAGAGACCGCCAATTACGTCCCCATCATCGTAGCCATGACCATCATGGCGAAGAACCCCGCCGACTATGGGCTCACCGATGTCGAGATGGACTCTCCGGTGCAATACGACACCATCACGGTAACCGCGCCCACTAGCCTGAAGCTAATCGCCGATGCGGCCATGCAGCCGGTTTCGGTCATTCGGGACCTGAACCCGGCTTTGCTGAGAACCGTTGCCCCGGCGGGAGTGAAGGTACATGTACCGCGAGGATCCGGGCGGACCACGTTGGCCGCGATCGAAACGGTCCCTCCCAAGAATCGCCTGGCGTGGCGACTGCACCACGTGCAAGCGGGAGAAACCATTGAAACGGTGGCACGGGCTTACCATTTGCGGCCCTCGCGCATTGAAGCGGTGAACAGCGGCGCCGATTCGCTCGAAACGGGCGACGTACTGCTCATTCCGGCGGTGTACCATCCCCCCGTGCGGCATCGCGTGCGCAGATCCCATCGCAGACGCCACTCCAGCAAGCATCACGTCCGACGCTCTCACCACAAGAGCTAAAGCAGTGGGACAGACGATCGTTTTTCGTCGTCTGTCGGCCGTATTCCTGGCGGCGCTCGCAGTTGCGCACGGGGCCGAATTTCAGGCCGCCGATTACGGCGCGAAGGGCGACGGCAAGACAATCGACACGCGGTATATCCAAAAGGCGATCGATGCCGCTGCTCGCGCACATGGAACCGTGGTCTTCACGCCCGGCATTTATCTGACGGGCGCTCTGTTTCTGAAATCCGGCATGCAATTGCGGGTGGACAAGGGCGCCACCATTCGTGGCGTGCAGGACACATCGGCATATCCGGAGAGACCAACTCGCATCGCCGGCATCGACATGACCTGGCCTTCGGCACTTATCAACGTCTACAAGCAATCGAACGTAAAGATTTACGGGCAAGGCACGATCGATGGCAATGGCAAATATTGGTGGGATCAATATTGGGCTTTGCGAAAGAAGTACCAGCCCAGAGGTCTGCGCTGGGCCGCCGATTACGATTGCAAGCGCGTGCGGCTGATTCAGGTTTACAAGTCGTCGAAGGTGCAGTTGCAAGGCCTCACCTTGGAACGCTCCGGATTCTGGACCGTTCACCTCTGTTACTCCAATCATTTGACGGTGAACGGAATTACGATTCGCAACAACATTGGAGGCCGCGGGCCAAGCACCGATGGCATCGACGTCGATTCTTCCTTGCACGTCTCGATAGAGAATTGCGATATTTCGGACAACGACGACGCGATTTGCATGAAAGCGGGACGGGACGCCGACGGCCTGCGCGTGAATCGCCCGACTGAATATGTCACGGTTCGCAATTGCACGGTTCGCGAGGGAGCAGCCGGGTTTACGGTCGGCAGTGAAACTTCAGGCGGCATTCATTATGTAAATGTCTCCGGCCTGCATGTTCTCTCGGGAGTTCCAAATGGAATTCTGTTCAAATCGGCAAGGACGCGCGGCGGCACCGTCAGCCACATAGACATCCGCGACATCCATCTGGATGGCGTGCGGACTCCCGTGAAAATCGCACTGAATTGGGATCCGAGCTACAGCTACGCCAAAATTCCCCCCGGAATCAAGAACGTGCCGAGTTACTGGCGCATTCTGGCCACACCGGTACCACCCAAGAAAGGCTTGCCGCATCTGCGCGATGTACGCATCTCGGATCTAATTGCCACGGGAGCGCGCCGCGCTTTCTCAGTGAGCGGCTATCCGAACGATCTCATTCAAAACTTTCGCTTCGATCATGTAAACATCCGCGCGAAGACGGCCGGCTCCATCGCCGATGCGGAGAACTGGAATTTCGCCGATACGCAGATTCACGCCGCCGACGGGAGCCGGGTGGCATTAAAAAATTGCCGGAACGTGACCGGACTGCGCAGCAGATAGACGTTTACACAAACGCTGCGCGCATCCACTGCACCGTCTCGTCCAGCGTTTTATTGGGAAGCCGATTATAGTCCCAGGGCTCGCGTATTTCCAATTTGCCCCGAGCGCCGTACAGCGCATAGACTTTCTTCGCCTCATCAACTGCATTCCGCACGTCTGCGGGCGTCGCATCGCGATCGAGCAGCGGTTCAACCACCAGCGCCGGCCGGGGCGCGATCATGCCCAGCAGACCGTCGAAATCGTAAGGTATCCGGGTTTCGTGTCCGACGAAGAAGCCGAGCCGCGGGATCAGGCTGCGTTGGTAGCAGTAGCGCGCCACACCTCCCGTTCCGCGATCGGCGGTATCTGTGCGCATGGGAGTAAACCCGCAGATAGAAACAACTCCTTGTATGCGCGAATCCAGTGCCGCCGCATAAAGCGCCACAGTGCCGCCCATCGAGTATCCGAAAAGAGAGATCTGCCGCGAGTCCACCAAACTGTCCTTTTGCAGTGCATCGAGGGCGGCTCCAACGTCTTCGACCATGCGGCCCATGCGCGACCAATGCGGGTAGCGGTCGTAGAACGGCCCGGTCTCCGCAAGGCGGCTTCCGAATCCGCTCTGATCGTAGGCCAGCACGGCGTATCCGGCGGCAACCAGCGCCAGGATCGGATGCAGATCGTTGTGGTAGACCCACATATAGCCGAGCGGATAGCTATACCCGTGCAGCCAAATCACGGTGGGCAGTTTGGCGCCGGCTGGAGTATTCCTGGGATAGTACAGATCGCCCTTGAGCCGCTCCCCGAACGTGATGCGACGACAGGTCGTGAGGCTCTTCTGCGGCTCCAGCCAGCCATACGAGTGGCCGCCATTATGGATCACCCAGGCGTCCAACTCCGGCGTGACCTGCCCGGGATTCCAGATACCGGGCTCTGTGGGCGGAGGTTGCGCTCTTCTTTTGAAGAACTTCATGAATGCCAATTCACGCTTGCTAGGCGGCAGCTTCACCACCGGCGGCTCCTTCCCCAGCATCTCTACAAGCGATCTGCGCAGCTTGGCTCGCTTCGCCTTCCAGTCCGCCGCAGAGGCCACGGCATCCAGAAGAGTGTTGGCTTCGTGCTTGGGAAATCGGCTTAGGTCCACGGATTCCTTGCTATTGACGTGCCATTTTTCCCAATCCCATTCGAATATCAGGTTATTGGTCCACTTCTGAGTCGAGCGGCCAAACTGAATATCGAGCCAATCGAGGCATGCCTGCTCGTCGTTTGCACCATGGAAGCCGGGTACCCGCATGGTGCCGAGGCGCTCCGGGACACCGAACATCGCATAGACCTTCAGTGCCGAGTAATAGGCCTGCTCATCGCCCCAGGTCTGCGAAACCTGGTCATTGTTTCCCCATTCCGACAGAATGGCGCGCGGCGCAATCATGGCCATCACCAGGTTGCCGTCCACCGGCAGACGATCCTCGCGTCCACAGAAAAACCGCAGTTGCGGCGCAAACCAGGTGGGAAACTCTCGTGTTGTGGTCTCGATACTTTCTGCAAAGTGACACTCGCCGGCCGAGCGCCATGACAAAACCCCGCCTACACCCGTGCTTCCTGCAATCACGGCCGAGATGCGCTCCTCGATCGCTCCCTCGATCGCGGCCGTCTTGCCGTTCCGCGAATAGCCGAACATACCCACGTGCTGGATGTCGACTTGAGGCAAGGTTTCAAGGTAATCCAGGACCACGCTGACCACCCACGCGCGGCG
>DASVGP010000162.1:0-6240 GCA_036379475.1 Bryobacteraceae bacterium
GGTTCGCGACCGCGTAGAAGCCCAACGGGCTCTGGCGAAAATCGGCGTCTAAGTGGGGCAGACGATCTTTTTTTTGTAGTCCGCCGAATGCTCACAGGCCGGCAGACCACAAACCCCGATGGTCTGCCCCACCCGCTATATGCCCCTATAGGACAATAGACGCGAACGCATGCGCATCACGGTATCCCACACCCGTCCGAAAGACGAGGTCAAAGCGAGCGTAGACCGCTCTTTCGATAACTTGTTCCGCGGCGTGGGTGGAGTGCCATTGCAGATTACGAATGAAAAGTGCAACTGGAATGGAGATACGCTGCAATTTTCCTTTTCCGCCAAGGTGGGTTTTCTCAGCGCGCCGATTAAAGGCACAGTCGAGGTCACGGAGCGGGAAGTGATAGTGAACGCGGATCTGGGGCTGCTCGAAAAGCTATTGCCTGCCGCAAGCGCACGGTCCGCACTGGAAGAGAGAGTCCGCGGATTGCTGCAGTAGACAGCCTACCAGCACCACTGCATCGAAAAAATTGGGCCCCTCAGGCGCAGATTTACGCCGCTGCCCGCGGTTCCGGTACTGTGGAGATCGGCATGGATCTCGCGGTAACCGGCCAGAAAAGCGATCGGGCCGAACCCGATGCCGCCGCTTGCCTCTGCCTGGAGGTAGCTCCCATAACCGCCGAAAGACATGCCCCGCATCCCGCCTTCCACTTCAATCCAACGGCGGCCTGGAATGGGAAATAGTCGGAAAGCAACTCCGGCGAGCGGCAGGCCGAGGGTCTCGGATTTTGTGGCGGATGTGCCGGCTTCGATTGCGTGAATCGTACCCGTCGCGCTCAGGTATGCGCCTCCGGCGGATACGCCCAGATCGCCCGCGCGGCCGCTCAGGAAATCGTATTGGTAGCCGGCAAAAAGATAATTGAGGCTCGCGGAGGAGTGGAGCGTTTGGTTTACGAAGAACGTCTGACCGTGATACATCACAGAGCGCTGGACGGTGTTTCGTCCCTGAATGCTCAAAGGCATTCCTTCCACCACGATTTCCTGCCTCGGCGTTGGTTTGAAGGCGATGCTTCCGAAAAACGCGGGCTGCCGCTGCTCTGCTCCGAGATCGCTGACGATATCGACCGGCGTGGTTCCCGATTGAATGGTGCCGGAGGAATCGACAATCCAGGCAGAACCCATGATTTCGATCCGGAAGTCCTCCGGACCTCCAGCATCCGTAGCGGCGCGGCCCGCGGCTGCGAATGCGAATACAGAAAAGCCCGCTAGCAGCGCGGGGAATTTCGCAGTCATCAATGTCCGCTCGGCAAGCTCCAGATGTCGAGGATGCCGGTGGACGCGTGGTGGTTCGCGTTGCCTTCGGGGAGAGCGATTTTGCCGTCTACCACGATGGGGCTGTTCCAGTGGCCCGGGCCGCAGGAGAGATCGGCGATGTGTTTTCCGCTTGCCGGATCGTAGACATCCAGGCCCCCTGCTGGATCATAGACATACAACAAGCCGCCGGCGACGAGAGGGCTGGTGCCGCCAGTGCCGTTTTTCCATTTTTGCGTGAGCTTGTCGTTGCTGAAGATCCAGGCCTCGGTGCCGCCGCGATCAGCGGCGAACATCCAGGTTTCTCCGGTGTGGTGCCACACCGCCAGCTGGGTGAATAGCTTGGCGCCTGAGGGCGTGGACACGGTTTGCAGTTCATGATCTTTGTGTGCTGCCGTGCCGGCGATGGCTTTGATGCTGAGCAGGCGGATTTTTGCGTCCTTGCCGCCCTGAGCCAGAATGCCGTGGCCGAGCAGCGCGGGCGCAGTCGAGCCTAGATCCTGGTCTTGCTCGTTCATGTAGCTATTGTCGGTGGGTGTGTAATTACCGAGCATGCGCGTAGCGCTCGCGTTCAGCTCGATCAAGGCGTCGCTCCAATTCGTTTTGCCATTGTAAGGACCGTTGCCGGTGGCGACGAAAATGTCGCCGGTCTTCGGATCAATCGTCGCGCCGCCGCGGCCCCAGATCGCGGACCGGGTAGCAGAACACGAACTGGGCTTCAGCAAACCGGTGCGATTGCTGCAAAGCGAATTCCAGACGTGCAGCAGCTTACCGCTTTTGGCATCGAGAATGGCGACGTGACCCTGGTAAGGCGGACGGTCGCCAACATAGCCGTCGGTGACCGCGACGATGTGGCCCTGAAATACCTTAAGGCCCGAGGCCATCTTCTCCCGGTGCGGCAGCCGGGTGATCGGAGTCCTCCAGACAACGTGCCCATCGGAGACGGCGAGTTTCAGCACCACTCCGTCGGGCGAAGAGGCATAGATGTAGCGCCGGTCGGGATCGGCGGCCGGAGTGCTATTGGTGATCTGGCGCGTGCCTTCCCAACTGCTGTATTTGGACGGCGTGTATTCCCAAAGGATGCTGCCGTTGGCCGCATCCACAGCGATGGTTTTTCCATAAGTGGTAGTTACGAAAAACACATCGTGGCTAGAGCCCTTTACGGTGACGTTGTGGAGATAGATGGCGGATGAATCCACAGTGCCGTCGAGTTTCACCTGACGCCGTTCCAGAGAGGCAACGTTTTTGGCGGTGATGCCGGTGGGAGCGTTGGAGGCGCTGGAGCTTTGCGCGTTGCCGCCAAACTCGGTCCAATCCTGCCCCGCTGCCAGAACAGACGAGGCACCGAATCCAGTCAGAAGTAATAGAAAAAGAAGTGATTGCCGCAAGGCAAGCACGTTGCCTGTCATAACGGTTTCCATCATACGCCCTCACCGGGAGTGCTCGTTTCCGCTATCTTCAATCCATGCTTATTCTGGCTTCTGCATCCCCGCGCCGCCACGAACTTCTGTTGGCCGCTGGTCTCGATCACGTGGTTCGTCCGGCCGAGATATCCGAAGAACGCCGGCGCGGGGAATCGCCGCTCGATTTCGTACGCCGGATGGCCGAAGAAAAGGCCGGCGCTGTCCCGGCCGGCCCCGCCGAAATCGTGCTGGGTGCGGATACGATCGTTGTAGCAGGCGGCGAGGTGTTCGGCAAGCCTGTGAACGACGAGGATGCGGCGCGCATGCTCCGGAAACTCTCCGGCCGCGATCATCACGTTTGTACCGGCATATGTCTGCTTTCCGGGCGACGGCGCATCGTCGATATCGCCAGTACTAAGGTCTCTTTTGCCGCGCTTACCGAAGACGAGATTGCGGAGTACACACGGAGCGGAGAGCCGCGGGACAAAGCGGGAGCTTATGCCATCCAAGGCCTAGCGGCGAAATTCATCGACTCCATCGAGGGTAGCCATCCAAATGTGGTCGGCCTGCCGGTATCGCTCGTTTATCGCCATTTAAAAGAGTTGCGGAGCCCCGAGCGTTAGGGAGGGGCCATCAGGAAGGGCGGCATTTTTCGACAGACCGCTTAAAGCTTCAGGCCCCATTAGCCGAAAGAAGTTTAGAAGACACTAGTACCAGACGGCCGAAACCGCTGTGAAACGCGGGAAAAGTTTGTAGAATCAAGGATATTGGGTGCCCACAACCCGAAAACTAAATTCATGAGTCATCCCTCTTTTCGTATCCAGGCATCTGCTGCGGCGAGTACGTTGTTATTTATCTTTGCGATGCACAGCCTCGCTCAGCAGAAGCCGGTGACGCCGCCTCCGGCTCCGCAGGATGAGCCGCAGCAGCCTTCCGTCACACCGAAGAGCAACATGCCCGTGCCGACCGAGGCTGGCGCTCCAGTCGATTCCGCCCGTTACAAGATCGGGCCGACCGACATATTGATGATCCGGGTCTGGAACCAGCCGAGATTCAGCGGCCCGGTTTCCGTTCACGAGGACGGCAATATCACCCTCCCGCTCGTAGGCGATCTTCCCGCCGGCGGAAAAACCCCCAACGAAGTGGAGAACATCGTTGCCAAGGCCCTCGCAAAGTATGTTGTGAAACCGTTGGTCACGGTGACGGTCCAGGAAGTACAGAGCAAGAAATACTACATGGACGGCGAAGTCAATCGTCCGGGTGAGTATCCACTTGTCGCGCCCACGACGGTGCTGGAGGCAATCAGCAAATCCGGCGGATTGCGGGAATTCGCCAATCGCAAGCATATCTATGTTTTACGCGGAGATAAACGTATTAAATTCAACTACAAACAGGTGCTGAAAGGCAAGAACATGAGCCAGAACATTAAGCTCAAACCCGGCGATCACGTGGTCGTTCCTTAGGCAGGACAGAAAGAGTAAGGGAAACAACATTATGCTCGATCGGCTCTCTGTACCTCGCCGCGCGCTAGATTTTGAAGATTATGTCGATATCCTGCGGCGCAATCTCGGATGGGTGCTCGGCCCCATTCTCTTGGGACTTGTGGTTTCCACCGTCATCGCCTACAGCATGGAAGATACCTTCGTCTCCTCAGCGATGCTGCGGATTGTTCCGCAACAGATCTCGCAAAAACTGGTCCAGAACGTGACCAGCCAGGAGCTCTCGGACCACATCGCGGCCATGGCTCAGATGATCAAAAGCCGCGATACGCTCAAAAACCTGATCGCTGCCCATCATCTCTATCAAAACGAATTGAAGGGCGAACCGGTGGACGATGTGCTGGGCGAAATGAGCAGCGCCATTCAAATCCGGCCGGTTTCAGGAGTTCTGAACGTTTCCGGCCAGACGCTTCCGGCGTTACAAGTGTCGTTCTCCTATCGCAACAAATATAAAGCGCAGGCGGTTACCAGGGACATTGTGACGCGATTCATGAATCAAAATACTCAAGAAGCGAACGCGCTGACCGATTCGACAACGGAATTCATCCAAGACCAATTCAATAGTGCGAAACAGGAATTGAACCAGGTCGAGCAGAAGCTGGCCGACTATAGTCAGAAGCACATGGGCCAGCTTCCCGACGATATGCAGTTGAACATGTCACAGATGAATGCGCTAGAGAGCCAGCTCGGCTCTCTCAATGCGGCGCTTACCAATAACCATGAGCAGCACATGATGCTCGAATCGAATCTGGCCAGCGCCCAGGACCGTTTGAACGCCATTCAATCGCCTGCTGAGCAACAGCACGATCAACATCTGGCGCAAATGGGCCAGGAAATTCAGCAGCTCCAGGCCACGATTGCGTCTATGAGGAACCGCTATACGGAACAATATCCGGACCTGCAGGCCGCCGAGCAACAGCTTGCGTTGCTGCAGAAACGGCGAACGCAATACGCCCAGCAGAAGGCCTCCGATAGCCATTCGGACGGCGACTCGGATGCTTCGCAAGCCCGGCTGGGTGCGCGTGCCCAAGTGAATTCCATCCAGACGCAATTGAAGGCGAATGCGATCAACAAGCAGATTATTGAAAAGCATATTCAAAATACCAGAAACGCACTGGGGGCTTATCAGAACCGGCTGGCCCAGATTCCCGCGGGCGCAAGGGAATATTCCAATTTGATTCACCAGCGCGACCTGGATCAGCAGCATTACAACGATCTCCAGCAAAAACTCAATTTGGCGGAGGCCTCGAGCGCACTGCAACAGCGCAATCAGGGCCAGTCGCTGGAACTCATCGATTCGGCTTCATTGCCGGACAAGCCGACCGAGCCCAATCGCGAAAAAATCATCCCGATCGGCGCCGTGGCAGGATTATTCATCGGCCTCGTTCTGGTGGCCGTCCGGGAAATCAAAGACACTTCGCTGAAGAACCTGAAAGATGCCCGGCTGTACACGCAGTTGCCGATTCTGGGCAGTGTCCCTCTGCTGGAAAACGATTTGGTCGTCCAGCGCCGCAAACAGATCATGTGGGTGGGCTGGGCGACCGCCACGCTCGCGGGTGTGGCGATCATCGCCGGTTCGGTCGCTCACTATTACTTGAGTAAGGCCTAAATTCATGAGTCGAGTCCATGACGCGCTGCGAAAAGCGGCACAGGAACGGAGCCCGGAGGCTCCCAAGACCCCTCGCCGGACGGAGGCGTACACGCGGAGCGACGGGAATGTTCCGCCGGTCTCCACGCCGGTGTATTCGCCGCCCTCCGCTTCGGCAGAGCATTTGGAATCGTCGATTGTGGCCGCCCAGGTTGATGCCGAGGACCTCGAAAACATCGAAGAGGCGATTCGCGGCGCCCGCGAGTTTCCCTACCACCCCCTGAACGAAGCGCTGCTCGTGGATGTCAGTAATCCGCGCGAAGCGCCCGCCGAGGAGTTCCGTTCTCTGCGCACCCGTCTCAATCATTTGCAAACGCTGCAGCCCTTGCGGGCCCTTGTCGTCACCAGCGCCTCCCCCGCCGAAGGAAAATCTTTCACCGCCATGAACCTG
>DASVGP010000163.1:0-31849 GCA_036379475.1 Bryobacteraceae bacterium
TGCGGAACTTGTTCTTCGGATTGTGCTTGGCCAGCACCTTCGTGATGGCCGCCGTCAAAGTCGTCTTGCCGTGATCGATGTGCCCGATCGTCCCGATGTTCACGTGCGGCTTGCTGCGGTCAAATTTCTCTTTCGCCATGCTGTTGGTTTCTCTACGCTGCTACAGTTCTTCGTCCTTAATAGGCAAAAAGGGGGAAAGGCGGGTGCAAACACCCACAGAGAGGATAGCACGCGCCCTTCGGTGCCGCGAAGTTCCTCGGACGCGGTCCCGAGCGCCGACCCAGAATTTTCTGGATCAGATTGCACTACAGTTCTCCGCACTCATGTTTCGCAGTAAACAAGGAGGATTCTACGAATGCAGCAGAAAACTAGGTGGATAGCGATCTGCCTGGCAGCGGGCCTTTGCGCCGGGGTGGCGGGAGCGACGACGATTGATACGGGAACTGACAACGCTTCCTGGCTCACCGCCATTTCGGGGACGCAGACGGATACAACCCTACCCACGTCCAGCCCGTGGACCACAACCGACGGATTTTCTTTTACCGCTCCGAATAGCACGGTCCGCCAGACGGGGCTTACCGGGAGCAATAGTGGCCTCACGACGAATGGTGCGAAGCTCGAGATTACGATGCCCAATGGAGGTGAAACCGCAATACTCCTCAACCTTGGCCTCTTTGCTGGTTATTACGTGGATCGCAGCAACACAGTAAACATCGAGCTTTCAGACGGAGAGCAGTTTTCATCCGCCGGTAATTTTAACCCCATTTTCTGGTTCTCCAGCTCCGGTCCGATCACATCCATAACGATTTCCTCCGATATTCCAAACGAACAACCGTTCATTGCCTCCCTTTCGTACGCCACGAGCATCCTCGCCACCAGCGGCACGGGCGGCACTACCTCGCCCATCCCGGAACCGGCCACGTTTTTACTCGTCGCCGCCGGAGGCTTGATCTTTCTCGGCGCCCGCCGCCGCTGGTTTCGACACCAGGCATAATTCGTGTAACCGGCCGATAATGAAAACATGGCCGCGATTGCACACCGCTTGTCCTTGGCCGAGTTCCAGGCGAAGTATGGCCTGTCGGATGTCGCTTACGAATACTGGCACGGGGAGGCCATACCTAAAGGCATGCCAAGCTCGGCCCACGGTTTTCTGCAAGGAATATTGATGCGCCTGTTGGAAGAAGCCGGGTACAAAGCCGGCGGCGATGTGGAGCTTCGTATTGAGCCCGATGCCCGTCCCCGTCCGGACATCATCGCGACCAAAGGCAAAGCGGAGACCCCCTATCCGACCAAAGCGGTTGAAATCGTTATAGAGATCCTCTCTTCGGACGATCCGATGTTCCATCTCCTGCAGAAGTGCGGCGCGTACCACGAATGGGGCTTCGAGTTCATCTATGTGGTCGATCCGGAAGGCCGGCAGATTTATCGCTGGACGGGCAAGGCATTGGAGACGGTTACCGAACTGGTATCCATCCCTGCCATCCGCATTTGGGACGCATTAGACCAGGCGATTCAGTAGGCACGGCATGCTACGTTAGTGGCTGATTCGCATGGCATGGTTCACGCGACAGAAGCCGTCGGTAGAAACAGAGCCGCCGGCCAACGCCGATAAGAGCGTCCGCACGGAAGGCTTATGGCAGAAGTGCGAAGAATGCGGCCAAATTATCTGGCGTAAAGCCGTCGAAGAGAACATGCAGGTCTGCCCGAAATGCGGCCATCATTTCCGCATCGGCGCGCGCGAGCGTTTAGAGCAGTTGTTCGACAACAGCGAATACACCGAGCACGATGCGAACCTGCGCTCAACCGACCCGCTGCAATGGGTAGATGCGAAACCCTATACGCAGCGGCTGGAGGAGATGCGCAAAGCGACCAAGCTGTCCGACGCGGCGATTTCTGCTACGGGATTGCTGAACGGGCGCGAAGTGCAGATCTGCGCTCTGGAGCTGAAGTTCATCGGCGGCAGCATGGGCGCGGTAGTGGGGGAAAAAATTGCGCGTGCGGTGGAGCGCGCGCTGGAACGGAAACTGCCGCTCATTCTGATTTCGGCCTCGGGTGGCGCGCGCATGCAGGAAGGCGCGATCAGCCTGATGCAACTCGCCAAAGTCTCCGCCGCGCTCATGCGGTTTCACGAAGCGAGACTTCCTTACATCAGCCTGATGACCGATCCCACAACCGGCGGCGTGACGGCAAGCTTCGCCATGCTCGGAGATTTGAATATCGCGGAACCCGGGGCGCTCATCGGTTTTGCCGGTCCGCGCGTCATCGAGCAAACCATTCGGGAAAAGCTACCGGAGGGTTTTCAAAAAAGCGAATTTCTCCTGGAACACGGCTTCCTCGACGCCGTCGTGAAACGCAACGATCTGAAAAACTACCTCACGAACGCGCTGAACTTCTTCGTGGCTGAAAGCTGATCGCCGGCGGCCGATAGCTAACAATAGTTAAGGATGCTGCAACTCTCGGGCGCGGGCAAGCGCTTCGGTCACAAACTGCTATTTGAAGACCTGGACTGGCTGATCACGGCCAAGGACCGCACCGGCCTCGTGGGCGACAACGGAAGCGGCAAAACCACGCTACTGAAGATCCTCGCCGGAATCGAAGCGCTGGATTATGGCTCGCGCTCGGCGACCAAGGGCATGCGCATCGGCTATCTGCCTCAGGACGGGCTGCCGGTGAGCGGGCGAACCGTATTCGCCGAATGCATGAGCGTGTTCGCCGAAGCAAAAGACCTCGAGCGCGAGCTGGAAACGCTCACGACGAGAATGAGCGAGATCGATCCGGCAGGCGAAGAATATCGCCAGGTTGCAGACCGCTTCGCACACGCAGAGGCCGAATTCCGCGCCCGCGACGGCTATGCGCTGGAAGCGCAGGTGGGAACCGTGCTCGGCGGGCTAGGCTTTCGGCGCGAGGACTGGCGCCGGCAGACGGAAGAGTTCTCGGGCGGCTGGCAGATGCGCATCGCGCTATCCAAGCTGCTGCTCCAAAAACCGAATCTGCTGCTGCTCGACGAACCGACCAATCACCTGGAAATCGAAGCCCGCAACTGGCTCGAAAGCTATCTGGTCAATTACGAATTCGCCTATGTGCTGATTTCGCACGACCGCTATTTTCTGGACGTGACGGTCACCAAGATCGCGGAAATCTGGAACAAAAAGGTTACGTTCTACAGCGGCGGCTTCGAAAAATACAAGCAGCAGAAGGCGGAGCGGCTGGCGCAGCTTGAAGCAGCATACAAAAATCAGCAGGACCGCATTCAACAGCTCGAAGCTTTTATCAACCGCTTCCGCTATCAGGCGACCAAGGCGAAGCAAGTACAAAGCCGCATCAAGGAACTGGATCGCATCGAGCGTATCGAGCTTCCGCCGCAGGAGAAAACGATTCATTTCTCGTTTCCGCAGCCGAAGCCGAGCGGGCGCGTGGTCGCAGAATGCAAGAACGTCGCGAAGAGCTATGGAGAGAAGCACGTTTTCAGCGGCGTGAATTTTATCGTCGAACGAGGCGACCGCATCGCGCTCGTCGGCGTCAACGGCGCGGGAAAATCCACCCTGATCCGTATCCTCTCCGGCATCGAGCCGCTTAGCTCTGGGACCTATACGCTCGGGCATAACGCGCAGCCGGATTATTTCGCCCAGGACCAATACAAGGCGCTGGATGCGAACGCGCGCATTCTGGACGATTTGAGCGAAGCGGCGCCGCGCGTGCCGCAAACCGAGCTTCGCAGCCTGCTAGGCTGCTTTCTCTTCAGCGAAGACGACGCTTTCAAGCGCATTGGCGTGCTCTCGGGCGGCGAGCGCAACCGCTACGCTCTTGCGCGGATGCTGGTGCATCCGTCGAATTTCCTGCTGCTCGACGAGCCCACCAATCACCTCGACATGCGAGCCAAGGACGTGCTGCTCGAAGCGCTGCGGGAATACTCGGGCACGATCGTTTTCGTTTCACACGACCGCTATTTCCTGGAGCATCTGGCGACGCGCGTTTTCGAGGTGGCGGACGGTGAAGTGCGCGTGTATCCGGGTAACTACGCGGATTATCTTTGGCGCAAGCAAGGCGGCGCGGAACAGGCGCCGGCGCTCGATGATGTGCAAGCGGCCGCATATCCGGACGAGAGCGTGCGACGCGAACAGAAACGGATCAATCCGATTAAGCTGAAACAGATGCAGGATGACGCCAAGCGGCTCGAAGCGCGCATCTCGGAGCTGGAAACGGAAATTCAGCAGTCGGAATTGGCGTTTTCCGATTTTGCCGGGCCGGAGGAAGCGCAGCGGCTCGCGAACATGCTGGAGGCGCAGCGCGCGGAACTGGAGCGGGCAATGGCAGACTGGGAAGACGTCACCGTTCGCATTGAGGCGACGGCATAAATAGATATGCGATACATACTTGCGCTCGACCAGGGCACCACAAGTTCGCGCGCTGTCCTGATGGGGGCAGACGGCGAAGTAAAAGCAGCCGCACAGAAGCCGTTCCGGCAGATCTATCCCAAGCCGGGGTGGGTCGAACACAATCCCGCCGAGATCTGGTCTTCGCAGATCGGCGTCGCGCAAGAGGTTTTGCAGCAGGCCGGCGCGAAGGCGGCCGATATCGCCGGCATCGGCATCGCGAATCAGAGAGAAACGGCGATCGTCTGGGATCGCAAAACCGGAGAACCGGTTTACAACGCGATTGTGTGGCAGGACCGGCGAACCGCCGAATTCTGCGACCGCCTGCGCGTAGCCGGCCACGAAGAGCTTTTGCAAAAGAAAGCGGGCCTGGTCAGCGATGCTTATTTTTCGGGCAGCAAGATCCGCTGGATGCTCGACAACGTTCCCGGCGTCAGGGAACGCGCCGGACACGGCGAACTGGCCTTCGGCACCGTGGATAGCTGGCTGATCTGGAACCTGACCAACGGCGCACGGCACTTGACCGATGTCACCAACGCGTCTCGGACCATGCTGTTCAACATCCAAACCCAGCAATGGGATGACGAACTGCTGGATCTGCTGCAAGTGCCACGCTCTCTACTGCCGGAAGTTGTCGGCTCCAGCGAAATCTGCGCCCAAGCATCGGGGCTGCTCGAAGGCGCGCCCATCGCGGGCATTGCGGGCGATCAGCAGGCGGCGCTGTTTGGCCAGATGTGTACGCAAGTCGGAATGGTGAAATGCACCTACGGCACCGGCGCGTTTCTGCTGCTCATGACCGGTGAGCGCCCGGTCTGGTCGCGCAACAAACTGCTGACCACCATCGCCTGGCGCATCGGCGGCAAGACGGAGTATGCGCTCGAAGGCAGCGTGTTTATCGCTGGCGCGGTGGTGCAGTGGCTGCGCGACGAACTGCAGATCATCGGCAGCGCGGAAGAAAGCGAAGAACTCGCGGCCAGCGTCACCGATACCGCGGGCGTCTATGTGGTGCCGGCATTCGCCGGGCTGGGCGCTCCGCATTGGGATCAATATGCGCGCGGCGCCATTCTGGGGCTGACGCGGGGCGCCAACCGCGCGCACATTGCACGCGCGGCGCTGGAGGGTATTGCGTTTCAAGTCGCCGGCGTGGTGCAGGCGATGGAGGAGGATGCTGGCGTTCGCTTGAAGGAACTGCGCGTGGATGGCGGCGCGGCGCGCAACAATTTGCTGATGCAGATGCAAGCGGACCTGCTCGGAGTGACGGTGACGCGGCCGGCGAATCCTGAAACGACCGTGCTCGGTGCGACTTATCTCGCGGGATTGGCGGTCGGTTATTGGCCGGATCGGGAAACCATCGCCAAGATGTGGAAAGCCGACCGGCGCTTCGTTCCGCTCGTTGATGCGGCGGAAAACCGGCGGCGGCGCGCGGGCTGGCAGCGCGCGTTGGAGCGGGTGCGTCATTGAGAGAGCGCGTGAGGACGCCAGAGCAAGTGCCCACACGAGTGTGGGCACGGCACGCTGAAAGCGTGCGCCACGCAGGCCTGTGAGCACCTTACGGGAAGACGCACTGCGCGAGATCGGCGCGGGGCGGGAATGGGATGTGATTGTCGCCGGCGGCGGCGCCACCGGCTTAGGCACTGCGCTCGAATCGGTCTCGCGCGGATACCGCACGCTGCTGCTGGAAGCCGAAGATTTTGCCAAAGCTACCTCCAGCCGCAGCACGAAACTGGTACACGGCGGCGTGCGCTATCTGCGGCAAGGCAATATCAAGCTGGTGCGGGAAGCGCTGCGCGAGCGTGGCCGCATGCTGCGCAACGCCCCGCATCTGGCGCACCGGCGCGCATTCGCGATTCCCGCTTATGCCTTTTGGGAGCTGCCTTTTTACGGCGCGGGGCTTTCCGCTTACGATGTGCTGGCCGGCAGCGAAAGTATTGGCCGCTCACGTCTGCTTTCGCGCCGCGGCACTTTGGAAACTCTTCCCACGGTGCGCAAGTCCGGCTTGAAAGGCGGCGTTCTTTACTACGACGGCCAGTTCGACGATGCGCGCTACGCCATCGCGCTGTTGCGGACCTTTCTCGATCTGGGCGGAACCGCTCTGAATTATGCGCCGGTTACCGGCTTGCGGAAGCGGAATGGAATCGTCGCCGGAGTGTGCGCGGAGGACAAAGAAACTGGCGCGCGATTCGATTGCGGTGCGAAGGTGGTGATCAATGCGACCGGAATCTTTTCCGATTTCCTGCGCCGCGCCGACGATGCGCAAGTCAAGCCGGCAATTACGGTCAGCCAGGGCTCTCATTTTGTGCTTCCCCGAGCTTGGCTCCCGGGAGATGCCGCCCTGATGATTCCCCGGACCTCCGACGGCCGCGTGCTGTTTGCGATCCCCTGGCACGATCGCATCGTTGTGGGCACAACCGACGATCCGGTCGCGCATCCGCAGTATGAACCGCGCGCAATGCCCCAGGAGCGCAGTTTTCTCTCGAAACACATCGAGCGTTTTCTCGGCGCAAAGCTCAGCGCGGCGGATGTACTGAGCGTTTGGAGCGGGCAGCGGCCGCTGGTGCGCGAGGCCGAAGAGGAAAATACGGCCGCCCTTTCGCGCGAGCACACAGTTCTGATTTCGCCATCGCGGCTGCTGACCATTGCGGGCGGGAAGTGGACCACTTACAGAAAAATGGCGGAGGATGCGATGGACCGCGCCGCGTCCGTTGCGGGTCTTGCGCACCAGCCTTCGCACACCGCCGAACTTCGGCTGCACGGATGGACAGAAAAAAACGCTCCGCCAGGATGGGATCGCGTCTACGGCGCCGATCTGCCGAAGCTTAACGAACTCAGCGCGAGTGAACCGGAACTCGCCGCGCCGCTGCACCCGGATCTGCCGTTTCGCAAAGCGGAAGCGATTTGGGCCGCGCGGTTTGAGATGGCGCGCACGGTGGAGGACGTTTTGGCGCGGCGCACGCGAGCCTTATTTCTGAATGCGCGGGCCGCCATCGAAGCGGCGGAAGAAACCGCGCGATTGCTGGCTCGGGAGTTGCGGCGCGATCCCGCTTGGGAACACCAGCAAACGAGTCAATTCCGAGCCCTCGCCGAAGGCTATTTGTGGACCCCGGCACATTCCGGATAAAGGCTGCCCTGAGCTTGACCGGCTTCGATATACCGCCGCTCGCTAAACTCTCGTCTATCCCACCCGCCGAAACTGAGCCGGAAGCGTAGCGACCAGACCGGCGCAGACGTTAACCTCTCGCCTGTCCCACCCGGTCCTCAAGCAACAATCGCATCAGCGCTTCCAATTCCCGGATGCGATCGTTCAACTGCTCGACATCGGCAGCTTCGGATTCTCCGCACGCGGCCACCCGATCGTGATCCAGCTTGCCCAGCATCTCGGTGCGGCCCTTCACCACCCGGCCCGGTATTCCCACCACGGTGGCGCCTTCGGGAACCGAATGCACCACCACCGACCCCGCTCCGACCCGGACTCCATCGCCCAGCCGGATGTCTCCCAGAATCGCCGCGCCGGTCCCGACCACCACGCGGTTGCCCAGCGTCGGATGTCGCTTGCCGCACTGGTTGCCCGTGCCGCCCAGTGTGACGCCCTGGTAGAGCAGCACGTCGTCGCCGATCTCCGCGGTTTCGCCGATCACCACGCCCAGGCCATGGTCGATAAACAACCGTTCGCCGATTTTTGCTCCTGGATGGATCTCAATCCCGGTAAGAAAACGCGAGACATGCGAAATCCACCGCGCCAGCACCCACCGCCTGCGTTGGTAGAACCAATGCGCAATGCGATGAAACAGAACCGCGTGCAGGCCTGGATAGCAAAGCAGGATTTCCAGCGAACTTTTTGCCGCCGGATCCTCGCGCTTAATCGTTCGTATATGCTCGCCAAGAGCCATCCATCTCATTGTCTCCTATGCGGAAGCCGGCCTCCGACCAGCCCGGTTAGGGCACGGGCGTCGAGTTGCCGCTCCGTTACTGAGCCTTTAAGATTTGCAGCGATTGAAACGCATCGCTGACCAGCAGCATGTTTTGGAATTTGCATTTCACCACCACCTGATACGCCGGCGGAAAACCGGAAATGCCCTTTCGCTTGAATTTGGCAAGCAGGGATTTGAGCGCCTGGGGAGAGGTGAAATACTCGGCTGCCCCGTAGGTGCCTACAGAAGTGATCCCCGAGAACACAATCATTCCCTCCCGTCCCTGGCTGGACTCGCGGTCGTTCAACACGGTGACCAGTCCGTATACGGTGAGGAACTGACCGCTTGCGTTTTTCTTCGGAACCAAAGAGCGAAGAAGCCGACAGCTACTTGCGGCGGCTATGCTCCCGAGCACCCGGCAGAGCCGGGGCCGGTTCGACCGCGAGCGGCGGTCCGGCGAACAGCGTGGGCGCGCCCACCGCGGTTGCGGCTTTGTTATAAGCTGCAACATCGGTTTTCACCAGCGAATGGAACGCTTGAAGGTGCTGCTGTAACTGTGCGGAAAGATATTTCATCCGAGCCCGGTCCTGCGCGTTCGGCGGCTGGCCGTAGCGCGATGCGAAATCTCCGGCTTCGCCGCGCAACTGCCCGTGAAAATCCGTGAGTGCGTGGATATCGTCTTCTTCGACGTTGTGCTGGATTTTCGGATCGTAGACGGTCGCCTTGAGCGAGTCGATTTTTTTCTCCAGGTCCTTCGCCTGCGAAAACAGGGGCGTGTACTTCTGCTGCAGCGCGGGCTCGAATTCCGCGGTATGGCGGAACTGATCGAGCTGCTGCTTCAGGGAAGTCAGGCGTTCGATCATCGCGTTCAGCGCCCGGAATTCGCTGCGCTCCTGGAGCGCGGCCTCATCCACTTCGCGGAAATTGTCTTCCGGGATGTGGAGGTTGGGATCGGGTGCCACTTTTGCGGTTGTGGTTTGGGTCTTTCCGTCTACCGTGACCGCAACCTTATATGTGCCGGTGAGGACTAGCGGGCCGCGGGTAAAGAACCGGGTCTCCGGAGGCGCGCCCGGCCGCGGCGGTTCGGGCGGAATCGCCGAAGGAAGGCGGCGTGTGCCGCTGTAGCGCATGTCCCAAATGAAACGGTTGATGCCCGCGTTCGACGGGCCGTAGTGGGTGGCAACGGCCGTCCCGACACTATCGGTGACGACGATTTTCACCGGCGTTTGGTGATGCGCTTTCTGTTCGCCGCTTGACTCGATCTTCGCTTTCAGCAAATAATCGATCGGCACGCCGCTGGGCGCATTGGGGGCGGAGAACGGCGTGGGCTGCGCTTCGTCCGATTGCCAATGATGGTACAAGATTCCGGTCCCGCCCTGGAAGACGTGGAAATCATCTGCGGCGATTTGAGCCGTTAGCTCTTCGAGCGGCCGGATGTCGTCGAACACAAACAGCCCGCGGCCGTGAGTCGCGACGATCAGATCGTGCGTCGCCTTATCGAACTGCAAATCGAAAACCGGCACGGTGGGGAAATGCGCCGTCCATTTATGCCAATGCGCGCCCGCATCGCTGGAATAAAACAATTCATGGTCGTTACCCAGCACCAGAAAGCCACGCTGGTTCGGGTCTTCGCGCACGACAAACACCGGCGATTCGGGAAGCCCGTTCGCAATGCTTTGCCAGGTCTGGCCGTAATCGGAGGTTTTGTAGACATAGGCCTTCCGGTCGCCCAGCATGTGGGCATCAAAGGATACGTATGCCGTGCTGGCGTCGAACGGCGAAACGCCAATTTTGCTAATGCGCGCCGACTCCGGTGCTCCGGAGATGTGCGAGGCCACATTGGTCCAGGTTTTGCCGCCATCGCGAGTTACTTGCACATAGCCATCGTCGGTGCCCACCCAAATAACCTTGGGGTCGGTGGGCGCGATCGCGATGCTCAAAATGGTGTCATAATTTTCGGCTCCGCTGATATCGTGCGCCATCGGGTGACCCGAGTTGTTCTGCTTGGTCTTATCGTTGCGAGTCAGGTCTCGACTGATCGCCTTCCAGGTGTTGCCGCCATCGAGCGATTGGAACAGCACGTTGGCGCCGAGATACACTTCGTTGGGATTCTTGCGGGCAACGGCAATGGGCGCTGTCCAGTTAAAGCGATAGTTGAGCTTTGAGGGCGGCATATCTTCCGAGGTCTCCAGGACCGGACGCTGAAATGGCGCCAAATGAGTGCTTTTGTCCCGCCGCAAAACCCAGCCGTTCTGCGCATCGGTGTAAATAATATTCGGATCGCTCGGCGCGGGTACGGCGTATTGGCCGTCGCCTCCGACCACCAATCGCCAATCCGCATTGGTGACGCCACTGCGTCCCAGATCGCTCGAAGGACCGCACCAGGCGCCGTTATCCTGCAATCCGCCACAGAGATGGAATGGCTGCTCGGAGTCCTTCGCCACCTGATAGAGCTGCTCGATCGGCAGGCCGTCGAGAAAACGCCACGATTTGGCGCCATTCAGGCTCAGAAAAGCGCCGCCGTCGTTACCTTGAATGATGCGCTTGGGATTCTTGGGGTCGATCCAGATGGCGTGATGGTCCACGTGAACGCCGCGATCGGCCAGATGCGCCGTTTTGCCGCCGTCGTCCGATTCCATCAGATCCATCGACAGGAAGTAAATCTTGTTCTCATCGTTAGGGGCAACCTCCAGCCGCGAAAAATAGAACGGCCGCACATCGAGCGCGTGGTTATCGCTCACCTTGGCCCAGTGATCGCCCATGTCGGTCGATTGCCAAAGAATTCCGCTTTTCGCATCGATCAAGGCATAAATATGATCCGGATTGCTCGGCGCGACGGCCAGCCCGATGCGTCCGAGCGGCCCTTTCGGCAAGCCTTTGGTGAGCTTCGTCCAGGTTGCGCCGCCGTCGGTGCTGCGATAGATGCCGCTCGAATCGCCGCCGTTAATCAGAGTCCAGGGATAACGCCGGAAGTGCCACATGGCGGCGAAGAGGACTTCCGGATTGCCGGGCTGCATCGCCAGGTCCGCTGCGCCGGTCGAATCGTCCACATACAAAACTTTCTTCCAGGTCTTGCCGCCGTCCTCGGTACGAAAAACGCCGCGCTGCGCGTTTGGCTTCCAAACGTTGCCCAAGGCCGCGACGAAAACCACTTTAGGATTTTGCGGGCTGACGATGACGCGCGAGATCTGCCCCGCCTCGCGCAGCCCCATGAATTTCCAAGAGTGCCCCGCGTCCGGCGAAAAATAGACGCCCGCGCCGTCGATCACGTCGTTGCGCGGTTTCGACTCGCCGGTTCCCACCCAAACCAGATTCGGATTGGAAGGCGCAAGCGCAATCGAGCCGATGGAAGCGACCGGTTCTTTTTGAAAGATGGCTTTCCAGGTGATGCCGCCGTCCGTGCTCTTGAACACTCCGCCGGCGGCCGCGCCCACGTAATAAATGTTCGGATTCCCGGATATTCCCACAACCGAGGAAACGCGCCCGCCCGCGGCGGCGGGCCCCAGATTGCGGAAGCGAAGATTTTTCAGAATGTCCGAATTCTTCTGCGCCTGCGCCGGACAAAGTTGCGCCGCAACCAAGGCGGTGAGCGCGCAAATTACGATTCGCATAAGTCTAATCCAACCGCGTATCAGTTTACTCTGTCCTCTATTGTGGGGTGGGTTGGTGACGCTCGGTGCTCAGCTTCGGCCCCTCACGCGGCCTGGGCAAGAGATTTCCCCTGTTCGCGGGCGAGATGGGCGGCTCGGACGCGCTTGAGATGGTTCTCAATATCGGCAGTTGAAAAAACGAACCCAAATGAGGCGGGATCGAAGGGCCGGTTGCCTTTTCGGGCCGCGATGTAGAGCTCGGCGGCGGCTTCCATCTGTTGCTTTTCCTTTTCGATACGCTCCTGCTGAAGCTCCCTGAGTTCGGCCATGTCCTTGGCGCGTTGGCGCTGGAGGCGCGCTTCCTGGAGGTAGAGATTGCGGATCTGCTTTTCGTAGGTCAGGAGAATGTGAGACTCAATGAGGGCGAGACGCCGCTCCGGGTCTTCCTGCTCAAACTGGTTGGCAAATTCGATATAGCCGCGGGCGAAGATGGCGGATTCGAGCGAGGGGATGCGGAGGACGCGCCACATGTTATCGGCGATGGACTGGGCGAGGCACTGCTCGCGGATGCCGACGGGATTGAGTTCTTTCATAAACTCGCGGACGTGATGCTCGTAGGCGGCGGCGTCATCGGTAGGCAGGAGGACGGTGCGGCCGGTGAGTCCGGTTTTGACAGCGTTGAGGCAGGAGACGGCTTTTCCCGCGGCGCTGCGCGGACCCGTTGAGAGTTGCGCGTTGGCGCGGTTGGCGGCGAGGCGGGCGGGAGAAATGGTTATTTGAGTCTTCGGCGTGCTGAGAGTCGCGGCCTCATCCATTTGAGTGTTCGACTCGCTGAGGACCGCGGCCTCATCGGTCGGCTCGGGGGCCGGGATGGGGAGTTCCAGATCGGGATCGACTGCCGGGAATGGCATCTCGGGTTCGGGGACGGCTTCTGCGGCCTGCAGTAAAGATTGTTTCTCGGCTTTACGGGCGAGTTTGCGTGCTTTGCGCTCGGCGGCGCGACGAATAGAGCGAGGTGTCATGACGAGGCTAAGGTAGGTTGAGACGATGCGGGAGGCGGCGGGCGGTGTCGGTAATTCATTGAGGAGAAACGGAATAGAGGTTTGCCTTCGTTGTGAATGGCCATGCTTGAGTTAACCTGACGCTCATTTGACCCTCACATCTTGACAGCGCTCCGCGGCGGCGGGCGATCGATGAGCGCTAGCAGGGATAGACATCGGGTCCGAAGCTTGCTTGTTATTGTTCAGGTGGCGCTCGCACTCATCCTGCTCGTGATGTCAGGGCTCATGATCCGCACGTTCCGCAATCTGCGCCACTTCGGAACGAATTGCGCAACGCCATCTGGGGCGTAGACGCTAACCTTCCGCTGGCAAACGTGGAAACGGTGGAGACGCTATACGACCGCTCGCTCGCGCGCACCTCGTTCACGCTGATCATGCTAGCGATCGCCGGCGGGATGGCGCTGCTGTTGGGGATTGTGGGAATCTATGGCGTGATGTCTTACTCGGTTTCGCAGCGCACGCGCGAGATCGGAATCCGGCTTGCGCTGGGAGCGCCGCTCAGCGATGTTACGCGGCTTTTCCTTCGTAGTGGTCTGTTACTGTCTGCGATCGGCTGCGCTTGTGGACTCGCGGCGGCACTGGTGTTGACGCGGTTGATGAAATCACTGTTGTTTTCGGTCAGTCCCTCGAATGCGCTTACTTATGCGGCGACGGCGGCTATTTTGATCTCGGCCGCGGCACTTGCCAGCTATCTGCCGGCGAGGAGGGCGGCTAAAGTTGATCCGGTCCAAGCGTTACGAGCAGAGTAAAAAGCGGTCCGTCACCATGAACAAGTTGCCGACCCCGGCGCCGTTCAAGGTTTATAGAAGAGCGCGTTCTTGCGATTCAGAACCGCTTTCTGCAAGGCGCGCTCGACGATATTGTTGCTCAGCGGCGGGCGAAGTCCTGGCTGAAAACCCGCAGCGATGCCCGCTTCGCCTACCCAAATGGCTGATGTGTAGCGGCCAAATTTCGCGCACACTGAGGCTATGAATGCAAGCAAAACCGAACTAAGCGCGCTTTCGCGGGAGATTGCGGAACTGGTGGAGCGTACGATGAGCGGAGTGGTCGCGGTGAAAGCGGCGGCTTACCGGAGCGCGAGCGGCGTGAGTATCCGCGAAGATCTGATCGCCGTGGCCGATCCCAGCTTGCGCCGCGAAGGAAACATCCCGGTGCATGCATCGGATGGTGCACAAGGAACCGGAACGCTGCTGGGCCGCGATCCCAGTATCCAGGTGGCGTTTCTAAAGGTGGCGGGCTTGCAATTAAAACCTCTCCCGCCGCGGGACCCGTCGCAACTGAGAGCCGGAATGCTGGCGGCGGTGGTGGGGCTGACGACGGACGCCGGGCCTTCGGCGAGCCTGGGCATTTTGGGCGCGGTAAGCGGCCCGCGGCGCACTTGGCGCGGCGGCACTTTGGATCACTTCATCCGCCTGGATGTGAACAGCTATCCTTCCCAAGCCGGTGCGGCGGTGGTGGATAGCGAGGGCGGCTTAGTCGGAATGGCGGTGCCCGGCCTGCTTCGGTTTTCGGCCGTCGCAGTGCCGGTGCAAACGCTGAATCGCGTTGCCGACGAACTGCTCCAGCAGGGACGCATCCGGCGCGGCTATTTAGGAGTCGGCTTGCAGCCTGTCGCGCTACCGGCCGTACTGCGCGAAAGAATCAGCAGCGGGCAGGAGTCCGGACTCATCATCCTGAGTGTGGAACCCAATTCCCTGGCCGAAACGGCAGGCATCCAACTCGGCGACATTTTGATCGGGCTGGGCGAAAAACCGCTGGCCGATGTTGACGACCTGCAGCAGGCTCTGCGCGGAGAAAATATCGGCCGGCATGTGAGACTTGTGCTGATCCGCGGAGGCGAACGCGTGGAGACCGCGATCACCATCTCCGAGAGGACGGGGAAGAGGTATTAATATGCCGCTTCCCGTACCTGGGCGCGTCGCGGAAATGCTGCGCCGCTCCACAGTGCAAGTCGCCGGCAGCGGCTCCGGCGTGCAAGTCACCGGCGGCTCCGGCATCGCGCTCGAAGGCGAGCACGTCCTGACCAATGCGCACGTGGCTGGCGGAGAGCGCTTGGTCATCGAATCCTGGGAAGGCGACCGTCTGCCCGCGGCGTTGATCAAAATGGATCGGCGCCGCGATCTGGCGCTGCTTCGCGTGCCGGGACTGCGTGTAACGCCGGGCACATTGGGCGATTCCGATGGACTGCGCGTCGGAACGCCTGTTGTCGCGGTCGGGAACCCTTTGGGCTTCACAGGCGCAGTATCCAGCGGCATCGTGCATCGAATCGGCCCGGTGCGTTTCCTCGGTGCGCTGCAATGGATTCATGCGGATGTGCGGCTGGCGCCTGGAAACTCCGGCGGCCCGCTCTCCGATTTCCAAGGCCGCATCATGGGAATCAACACCATGATCGTTCGCGGCGGCATAGCGCTGGCCATTCCCAGCCGCGCGGTGCAGACATTTTTGTCGCGACCCGCCACGCAGGGAAGCTTGGGCGTCGTGGTGCGGCCCGTGCAAGTGCCGAACAATAGCTTCGGCATGATGATCCTGGAGTTGGTCGCGGGCGGTGCGGCGGAGATGGCCTCGCTGCTGCCCGGCGACATTCTTGTGGGTGCGGGCCATTCGCGTTTCAGCTACGTAGACGATTTGCAGGCGGCAATTGACGAAGCGCCGAACGGCCTTTTACCGCTCGACTTTTATCGCTCCGGAACCAACGTCCTCAGGCATGTGACCGCCAGGCTTGCGACGCCCGTGCAGACTGCGGCGTGATTCGAGTTGCCATCATCGCTGCGGCCGGACGTGCCAACCCTCTGGCGGAGTATTTTGCCGAAGACGATCTGCTGGAGGTGGTAGACGCCGTGAGCGTCGCCGACATCATGCTCGTGATGGGTTCCGCCTGGGAGAAAATTCCGAAGCATGGGCCGCCCGCCGTGCTGGTGACGGACCGGCCCGCGGAGCCAGGGCAATTGGGACAGCAAATACGTGCCTGGCTGCCGCTCAACTCTTCAGCGGAAGAGATTCGAGCAGCCATTCTTGCGGCGGCGAACGATTTGGTTGTGCTGACATCCGCTCAAGCCGGACAATGGCTACGCGCCCAAGCTGCGGAAAGCGAAAACATCTTTGTGGAAACGCTCACCCAGCGCGAACTGCAAGTTTTGCGCATGATGGCCGACGGCCTCGGCAACAAAGAGATCGCCGTACATCTCGGGATCTCCGAGCACACTGCGAAATTCCACGTCGCTCAGATCCTGGCCAAGCTGGGCGCCAGCAGCCGCACCGAAGCTGTCGCACTCGGCATGCGCCGCGGCCTGGTCCCGATCTAATCTGAAAACTTCGCGACGGGCGCCCACTTCGATCGGCGGTTTCGCGAGGCCGCGGCTGCGATGAGTACGACGGCCGCGGCGAGGAAAATTGCGTTGCCGGCACGAACCCAATTCATCTGTCCAACCGCCGGAGTCTCAAAGAAGCTGTGCCAGCCGTAGGCCAGCGCCGCTCCGGCGGCTAGTGCCAGTTTGTGGCGCATGTTCCAGAGAAGCGAGCGCGACCAAGACAATACCGCGGCGAGCACGATGGCATCGACGGCGAGGATCGCGGTGGCCGCTCCCCAGCCCAATCTTGAAGGGATGAGGAGGATTGCGGAACCGGCTGCCAAGGCAAATGCGGCCGCTAGCCACGGATTTGGAACCCATGCTGTTGCAGCGGCATTCCATTGGGGAGTTCGAAATGCGATGAGAGCGAGAATAACGCAAATGACGGCTGCGGAGACGAGTTGCGCGGGCGAGGCCAAAAAGTGGTCGTGAATGTATCCGATGAGCGTGGATGCGACCGCGCCAAAGATGAACAGCAGTCCGGTAATCGTTAAGCCGGTGCGGCCAAGCCAAGGCGCGGTAGGGTTTTCGGGTGCGAAAGCTTCGATCAAAGCAATGGATGCCGAAATGCTGAATGCAGTGTGAATCGTGAGCACGAAGACGGTCCACCAGGCGCCGATGCCGAGCGCGGGAATATATGCCGGATCGAGCAGGTGCAGGTGCAGGCCCAGGTAATTAGGATTGAAGAGCGATTGCGTCGTGAACGCTTCTTCGAAAATTCCGTAAGCCAGTCCCAAAATGACGATGCTGGGCCAGCCGTGCCCGGTGCGCCTGACCGATTCGCGAATCAGGAGCGCACAGCCCCCATAAAGCGGCGCAAGAACGACGAGTGCGCCCAGCATGGTAATCGGAAGGTTGCCGAGGAGGAATTCTGCGAGCAGCGGCGCCAGAAAGAAGAGGCCGATGGCGAGTCCGAGGCGTGGTTTTGATTGCAGCATGTGCTCTTTGAAGTTACGGATCGTCTGGGTAGGAGTTCCGCGAAAGCGAATGAATTTTATATTGTGTATAGACGAGGAGCGCTCGTATGCTGGCCAAAACCGCCCAATTGTTCAATGATGCCGGGAGTCAAGCTGTTCGCCTGCCTCCCGAATTCCGTTTCGATGGAGACGAGGTGTTCGTGCGAAAGGATGAGCGCACGGGCGACGTGATTTTGTCTAAGAAACCCGCATCGAGCACATGGGACGAATATTTAGAATTGCGGGATGCATCCGCGGTGCCAGAGGAATTTATGAAGGATCGGCCCTTGAATGAGGCTCTGAGAGAGGATAGGAAACTCTTCGAAGAGGAAGAGCAGTGATCCGGCTCTTGATGCTGGATACCGATACTGCAAGCTATGTAATCAGGGCGAAGATGCCAGCTATCGATGCTCATCTCAGAAGCGTTGACGTTCGGCAGGTGTCCGTTTCTGCCGTTACTCGCGGAGAGGTGCGTTTTGGTGCCCGGCGTCTGTCGAATGCGAAGCGCTTGCAAGCGGAAGTAGAAAAATTCTTGAACCGTGTCCGCACCTTAGCTTGGGACGAGGATGCGGCCGATCGCTTTTGCGGAGGTCAAAGCCGGTCTGGAACGTAGTGGAACGCCGATCGGCGTGATGGATACGATGATTGCGGCTCACGCGCTGAGCGTCGGGGCCACGCTCGTCACGAACAATACGAGACATTTTGAGCGAGTCAAAGGCCTGAACCTGGAAAACTGGGCTGAATAGCATCGTTACTCCTTCAGCCAGACTCGCGGCTATGCCAGAATAAAGACATCCCCACCCCATGAGCAACGCACGTTCGGAGATTTTCGTCCCCGGAGACGAAACGCCCCAGGAAACACCCACGTTTGCCGCAATGCTCTCCGATTTCGAGCAGCAGCATAGAGAAAATGCCAGTGAACGAGTGAGCGGCACGGTAATTTCCGTCGGGCCGGAAGCGATCGTTGTCGATATCGGCCGCAAGACGGAGGGCTCGCTTGCGCTTGAAAAATGGCGCGAGACGGAGGCCGGCGAGCCGCAGCCGGGCGCGTCGGTTACCGTCAGCATCGGGCCGCGGAATGCGGAAGGTTATTACGAGCTTTCCACGGTCAAAGTAGAGCGCCCCAAGGATTGGGCAGGCTTGCAGAAGGCGCTGGCCGAAAAACGCAACATCGCCGGAACCGTCGCTGAGCAGATCAAAGGCGGCTTTCGCGTCGATATCGGCGTGCGCGCTTTTATGCCCGCTTCGCGAAGCGGCGTGCGCGAAATGGATCAGATGGCCGCGCTCGTCGGGCAGGAGATTGAATGCCGGATCACCAAACTCGATATTGAAAAAGAGGATGTGGTCGTCGACCGGCGCGTGGTGCTCGAAGAAGAACAGGCGAAGCGCCGCGCTCGCGCCTTCGAGGAATTGCAGGAGGGCGCTGTCGTGCGCGGGTGCGTTCGGAGCGTGATGGATTACGGCGCGTTCGTGGATCTCGGAGGCGTCGATGGACTCTTGCACGTCGCCGATATTTCTTACTCGCGAGTCGCCAAGGCCTCGGATGCGGTCCATGCGGGCGACGAGATCGAAGCTAAGATTCTCAAAGTCGATCCCAAGTCGGGGAAAATTTCTCTCGGCCTGAAGCAACTGCAAGAGGATCCCTGGACGATTGCCGCCCGAACTTTTCATGTGGGCGAGCGTGTGAGCGGAACGGTTTCGCGGCTGACGGATTTCGGAGCATTCGTGGAATTGCTGCCCGGCGTCGACGGCATGATTCATTTGTCCGAACTGTCCTGGAACAAGCGGGTGCGGAAACCGGGTGACTTGCTGAAGTGCGGCGAGCGGGTGGAAACGGTGGTGCTACAGGTCAACGCTGCGGAACGGCGCATCGGCCTGGGATATAAACAAGTGCTCGGCGATCCGTGGGACACGATTACGGAGCGTTTCCCCGTGGGTGCAACGGTGGAAGGTCCGATCACGAACGTGATGCCGTTCGGCGCCTTTGTGGAGTTGGCGGACGGAGTGGAGGGGATGATCCATATCGGCGACATCACGAACGAAAAGCGCCTCGATCATCCACGGGAAAAACTCGCCAAGGGACAGACAGTGAAAGCAGTGGTGCTCGAAGCCGATCGCGAGCGGCGCAGAATCCGCCTGGGAATGAAGCAACTCGAGCCCACGTCCGCCGACCAGTACATTGCCGAACACCACGAAGGGGACACGGTGAGCGGCCGGTTCGTAGAGGTGAGCGACCGGCGGGCTAAGGTGGAATTGGGTGAAGGCATCACGGCGGTTTGCCGGATCGTCCACGGCGAAGAGAAGGCGGCGAACGGAGATCAGCCTAAGGCAACCGATGTTTCCTCGTTAGGCGCGATGCTGGCGGCGAAATGGAAGCAGGGCGGGTCGGGGACGGCGACTCAGGAGACCGCGCGGGCGGGACAGGTACGCAGCTTTCGGATTGTGAGCCTGGATGCGGCCAAGAAGCTGATTGAGCTGGAAATCGAAAGATAACGGAGCTAAAGTCTCCCGCAGGCTAAAGCCAGCGCTACGAGACCAAAGGGCGGGTCGTCCGTCTAATGAAGAGGTGGACACCCGAGCGGAAGCCGTTGAAACGGTTCGCGTGCGTGGCGCGAGGGAGCGGAGCGACGAAACGGAGTGGATCCGAGCGGCGCAGCGCGGCGATGCGGGCAGCTTTGAAAAGCTGGTACGCGCCTACGATCAGAATGTGCTGCGCATGGCCTACAATCTCCTGCATTCGCAGGAAGATGCGCGGGACGTCTATCAGGAAGCGTTTTTGCGCGTCTACCGCAACCTGCCGAAATTCCGCTTCGATTGCGCCTTCAGCACCTGGCTCTACCGCATTGTGGCGAATTTGTGTCTGGACCAGATCCGCAAGCGCAAGGTACGGAAAGAAGAGGCGCCGGCGATCGAAACCGCTTCCGGGCAGGTGGACCGGTTTCAATTTGTGCCCGAAGAGCGCGCCGACGGGAACCCGCAGCGCCGGCTGATGAGTGCGGAGGTCGGGGGCCGCATTCGAGACATTCTGGCGCAGCTCACGCCGCGCGAGCGCATCGTGTTCGAGATGCGCCATTATCAAGGAATGCGTCTGCGCTCGATCGGCGAGGCGCTGGGCGTCACCGAAGAAGCGGCTAAGAATTGCCTCTTCCGGGCAACTCAAAAGATGCGTTCCGGGCTGGGAGATCTGGTGTGAGATGCGGGCAGGCACAGAAGCGCCTTTCTCTTTATCTCTATGGCGAGCTTAGCTTCGCCGAGGAAGAGGCCTTTGAGCAGCATGTAGGGGAATGCTCCTTCTGCGCGCGCTCGTTGGGTCGCGAGAAGAACTGGCACGGTGCGCTGAATTCCGAGCAGAAAGACATTCCGCTGGAGCTGCTGGCCTCCTGCCGCACGGATCTGGCTCGGGCGGCATCGGCAAGCGATGCCCGGCAGTCCCCGGGATGGGAATGGCCCGGTTGGACGAATGCCTTCCGTTTTTCCATACCGAGCTGGTCGCGCGGACTTGCCGCCGCGTCGTTCCTGCTGTTTATCGGGTTTACCGCCGGACGCTGGATCGACTCGAACGGTGCGCCCGGTGCGCCCGACGCGTTCACCGGAGGCGCGCGGGAAATGAGCCTGATGCCGCCGGAATCCGCTCAGGTGCGCGATATTCAGCGGACGGGCGGGCATCGGGTGCGCATTATCGTCGATCAGATCCGCCAGCGCGAGATTATCGGGCCGGTGAGCGATGAATCCGTCCGGCGGCTGCTGCTGACCGCGGTTCAGAATGCCGGCGATCCGGGAATTCGCGTGGATTCGGTCGAAGTACTTGCCGGCCAGAACAGCAAAGATGTGCGGCAGGCGCTGGTGCGCAGCGCCGAGCGCGACCCCAACGCCGCGGTTCGCCTGAAGGCGGTGGAAGCGCTGCAGCCGTTTGCCCACCAGGCTTCGGCGCGCGCGGCCCTGGTTGCCGTGCTCGAACACGACAGCGATCCGGGAGTCCGCGCCGAGGCGATCAATGCGCTTGCTCCCATCGAGCCCAGCATCGGATTCGATCCCCAATTTGCGAACACTCTGGAGCGCATCGCACAATCACCACAGGACGGCGATTATCTGCGGCTGCGCTGTTTGCAGATTTTGGGGCAGATGCAAGCGTCGATGGGCGTGCGGTAGGAAGCTGTTAGCTGTCAGCGGGCAGCTATCAGCCGGGGCCGCTGATTGCTGAAAGCTAAAAGCTTTCTATTTTCTAAGTTGCTCGTCCAAAGAAAAGACGGTTCCTGGAGATTATATGCGGTTCCTTACTTTGTGCGTCACCGTTCTTTGCTTGACGCTTTGGAGCAACCGGAGATTGGATGCGCAGTCGGTTGCGGCCGATACAGGCAACTTACGCTATGTCAGCGTATTTATGCACGGCAGCTATTTAGGAGTGAGGCTGGCGGATATCGATGCGAATCGCGCGAAGATGTTAAAGCTTCCGCAAGCCGAAGGCGTGGAGGTGACTGAAGTAGAGCCGGGCAGCCCAGCCGAAAAGGCAGGCTTGCGCAAGGGCGATGTTCTTTTGACTTACAACGGTGCGAATATCCTGGGCGCGGAACACCTGGCCCGGCTGGTGGCCGAAACTCCCACAGATCGCCGCATCAAAATCCGCTACTCCCGGAACGGGAATGAGCAGACAGCAGTTGTGGTTACCGCCACGCGCGAAGAGGGGATGCTGTCCTATGGCGGGTTTCCTCCTCCGCCCTCTTCACCCGAGTTGCTGCGTCGTCTGATGACCGATATGCCTGCGCCGCTCCTGCTTTGGAAGACCTCGATCGGAATCGAATGCGAGCCGTTGGACAACCAACTGGCGAAATATTTCGGCGTGAGCCATGGGGTGCTGGTACGCTCGGTGGACCAGGATTCGCCCGGCGAGAAAGCGGGTTTGCGGGCCGGGGATATCGTGACGATGTTTGGCCGCCAAAGTGTTTCCTCGCCTAAGGACGTGACCGGCATCCTGCGGGCAAACCGATCGGGCAAGCCGATTCCGGTGACCGTCACACGGGAACACCGCCAGATGCAGATGACGATCAAGCCATCTGCGAATGGCGAGGAGTAGACTTGGCCTGCGGCTCGGCGCCGGCGCCTTCCTGAGGCCAGCGCTTCTGCATGAAGGAGCGCAGCCGCAAGATGGCTTGCGATTTAAGCTGGGAGATGCGCGATTCGTGCAGATCGACGATCTTGGCGATCTCGCGCAGGGTCATTTCTTCGTAATAGTAGAGGCTGAGGACAGTTTTTTCGAGCTGCGGCATCTTGTCGATGGATTCGGCCAGCAGTTGCTCCAGTTGCCCGCGCTCGACGATACGGGAAGGCCATTGCTCGTCCGAATCGGCGATATAACGCAGCAGGTCGCATCCTTCCTCTTCGGTGCCCGCGTTCTCCAGGCTTCCTAACGTGAGGCCGCGGGCTTCCGACAGCCAGTCCTGATACTGGGCCACGGAAAGACCAAGATAAGCCGCGATTTCTTCTTCCGCCGGCACGCGCTGATATTCCTGCTCGAGCACGGCGATGGCAGCCTCGATCTGTTTGGCGCGTTTGCGCTGCTGCCGCGGCGCCCAGTCCAGCCCTCTCAGGCTGTCCAGAATAGCGCCGCGAATCTTATATTCGGCATAGGTCTTCAGCTTTACATCGTGGCTGGCGTCGTAGCGATCGATGGCTGCAATGAGCCCGACTACTCCGGTGGAGATTAAGTCGTCCAGGCTGACTGAGACGGGAAGCCGTTCGTGGATGCGTCTGGCAATCAGCTTGACCTGTTGCAAGTGTTCCAGGATCAACTGCTCCCGCATCTCCGGGGTCAGCCCCCCTCGTGTCCCGGTCTTTTGACGAGCCGTCATCGCAGCCTCTTTGTTCTTGATCCCTGAGCGTTTCACTTGCGCCGCCATAGAAGCCTTCGGCCGATTCCGGCCAAAACTTCAATGCCTGAATGTCTTCGATGCAGTCATATCGATCCGGCTCGTAGGAATGTTTATGCCTTTAGGGCTAGAGTGACCTGCGGCAGGGCGTTTTTACACACCTTACTTAACTTTTTTCACGCCTTAGCTAACATGGAATCGGCGGGATATTCCTCAGCAAGCGGGGGCCGATGGCTAAAAAATCGAACGGCAGTGAGACTCCCAAGCAGCGCGCTTTGCGCATCGCGCGGCTACGGAAAGAAATGGCTGCCGGGACGTATCAGGTGGATGCGCAGAAGCTAGCGGCCAAGATCGTTGAGGCACATCGGGAGCAGAAAAGTGAAGAGAACTAGTGCACTTGAGCCATTCCGGGGACGTTGCTGCGCATGCTCATGAAAGCCGAGTAGATGGACAGCACAAATACGATGATGCCCAGAATGAGGCTATTGAAGAAGCGCGGCGTGTCGCCCACGTAGCTATAGATCCAGGGCGAACCGGCTACCCAGGCGCCGGCGATCATCACCAGCCAGCTTAGTCCGGTGGAATAAGCTGCCTTCCCCACACGAAAGGCGGAAAAGAAGATAATGAAGGCGCCGGCGATCCAGCAGTTCCAGGAGCCTGCCGGCAAAGCGCCATAAACCCAGGGTGAGACAAAGAACCAGCAACCCAAGATCAGACAGATCGTTGCGGCGGTGCGCGCGGCGACAAGCGTGGGCCTGCTATCCGGCAGCCGCTCCGGTGGATGATGGATCTGTTGTTCTGGTGTCGCGAAATTGCCCTCCACTGGGGTGGACGCCACCGGTGCGGTGAGGGCACGGATTTTTGTGTCCCGAAACGAAGGCTGGCCGCGCTCAGTCTAACTTCTAATATCTTTAGTGAAAGGAGTGAATATGCAGCTACATACGCCGGAGGATCTGTTTCTCCACGGACTTAATTCGATCTACGATGTCGAACAGCAGCTTACCGAGGAACTGCCCGCTATGGCCCATGCCAGCTCCAGTCCGCAGCTCCGATCGGCCTTTGAGCAGCATCTTTCCGAAACCAAACAACATGCGGCGCGAGCGCTGGAATTGTTCAAGCGCTTCGACCGGCAGCCAGCGGCCGAGCCAAACCGGGTAATGCAACAGATGCGCCTGGAAATCGCTGAACTGATTCAAAACACGGAACCCTCGCCGATTCGGGACGCGGCTTTAGTGATCGCGGGAAACCAGGTGGAACACCTGGAAATTGCCTGCTATGGATCATTGGTGGCGCTCGCGCGCGTGCTCGGCGACGAGGATGAAGCCTGCATTCTAGAACAAATCCTCGATGAAGAGAAAAAAGCAGCGGCGAAACTAACCGAAGTGGGGGAGTGCTGTGTGAACATCCAGGCGGTCCACCGGAGCGCGGCGGCAAGCACACGGTGAGGTTGAATTGCGAAGAGTGCGATAGGCTGAAACCGGAGTCTTCCATTTCTTCGTTTCCGGCATGATCCCCAATCCTGCGCTAGGCGTCGTTTTTCACTGGCTGGGCGGCCTTGCGTCGGCTAGCTTTTACGTGCCCTACCGCTGGGTGCGCGTCTGGTCGTGGGAAACGTTCTGGCTGGCGGGCGGAATTTTTAGCTGGCTGATCGCACCCTGGTTCGTGGCCTGGCTGAACACGCGCGACCTGTTTGCGGTTTTGCGCGCCACGCCGGACGCGACGCTGTTCTGGGTTGCGTTCTTCGGTTTGCTCTGGGGCGTGGGCGGCCTTACCTACGGTCTGACCATGCGCTATTTGGGGCTTTCGCTCGGGATGGCGGTGGTTCTGGGACTCTGCGCGGCATTCGGGACGCTGATGCCGCCGCTTCTGCACGGCGTGTTCGCGACGAAAGTTCTTGGGACTCTCTCGGGGCGCATCATCCTGATTGGCGTGTTGGTTTGCCTGGTTGGCATCACGGTAGCAGGCCTGGCGGGCGTCAGCAAAGAGCGCGTCATGTCTCCCGAACAGCGTAAAGCTGTGATTCAGGAATTCAATCTGCGCAAGGGAATCGCCGTTGCCATCCTCTCCGGCATTATGAGCGGCTGCTTCGCGCTGGGCCTGAGCTGGGGCGATCCCATCAGCAAGCTCACGCTGGAGCATGGCACTCCGCCGATTTGGCAGGGCTTGGCGATCCTGCCGGTGCTGCTGGTGGGTGGATTTATCACAAATTTCATCTGGTGCGTGATCCTCCACATTCGCAACAGGAGCGGCGGAGAATACTTCCGGCGCTGGACGCGCAATGGCGCGGCGGGGCGGCGGGAAACCACTGTGGAGACGGCGATCGACGCGCCGAGCCGCGAAGTGGTGGAGCATTCGCCCGGCCGGCGGGAAGACGCTGTCGGCGGTTCGGCCGTTCTTGCGGCGCAGATTCCCGCCGTGGAACGGACGCGGCGCGTTCCCATGCTTGCCAACTACCTGCTATGCGCGCTGGCCGGCACCTGCTGGTATTTCCAGTTTTTCTTTTACACGATGGGCGAAAGCCAGATGGGACGCTATAGATTCTCGAGTTGGACGCTGCACATGGCCAGCATCATCATTTTTGGCAGCCTGTGGGGGATCGGCTTCAAGGAATGGAAAGGCGCGGGTGTGCGCGCGTGGTGTCTGCTGACGCTGGCGCTTGTGCTGCTGGTGGGCTCGACTGTGATCGTAGGCTACGGGAACTATCTCGCCGCCGGGCTGGTGCACTAGGGCAGTGGGGCTGAAACATCGTCGTTACTGACTCCCGAGCATAAGCGAGGTCTGCTCTGATCTGGTCGCTTACGCTTCCGGCTCGGTTTCGAAGTTTCGAGAGATGCGCGCGAAGTCCGCTCACTAGCGTCGCGGCCCGGATTGTTTAGCACTTAGCGATACGATATCCAAGTGAACCGTCGAAACTTTCTGCTGTCTGGACTTGCTCTGCCTCTACTGGCGCCGCGCAGCGGCTTGTGCGCTTCGGGCCGGATCGACATCCTGCCGGACGAACCGATCGGGAAGATTGCACCCACGATCTACGGCCACTTCACCGAACATATCGGCGGAGTCATTTACGACGGCGTTTGGGTGGGAGAGAAATCGAAGGTCCCCAACGTGGGGGGCATTCGTAAGGCTCTGGTGGACAAACTGCGCCAGATCCAAGCGCCGGTGATCCGTTGGCCAGGCGGCTGTTTCGCCGATAGCTACGACTGGCGCGATGGCGTGGGGCCGCGCGACAAACGTCCCACGCGGACTAACTTTTGGGCCAACACTCCTTATCTATGGAAGGGGCCGAATGGGCCGCAAAAATACGAACCCAATGCGTTCGGCACCAACGAATTCGCGCATTTCTGCCAATTGGCGGGCGCGCAGCCGTACATGGCAGGCGACCTGCGCAGTCTTCCGGCGCGCGATTTCTATCAATGGATCGCCTATTGCAACTCGCCGGCGGGAAGCACCTCACTCGCCAAACTGCGCGCGGAGGGCGGTTCCGCGCAGCCGTTTGATGTCCACTACTGGGGCGTAGGCAATGAAAGCTGGGGCTGCGGCGGCAATTTTACCGGCGACGAATACGCCGTCGAGTTTCGGCGCTACACAACGTGGGTGCCGCGCTACGGCCTGGATCTGCACTTCGTCGCCTCGGGTCCGAATGGGAACGATTACTCCTGGACAGAAAGTTTCTTTCGCAAAGTAACTGAAAAGGGACCGCGCGAGCTGGGCAATATCTTTGGGTTAGCCCTGCACTATTACTGCGGCGGGCCTAATAACGGTCTGGCGGACAAGTTTTCCGTGGATCAATGGTATTCGCAGCTTGCCGATGCGGTGGTCATGGAGGATCTGGTGCACAATCATTGGCGAATCATGGGCCAGACGGATAAAAAGCACGAAGTGAAGCTGGTGGTGGATGAATGGGGCTCCTGGCACAAAACCGATCCGAGCATTGCTCCGAATTATCTGTTTGGCTACTACCCCAGCCTGCGCGATGCCTTGGTCTCCGGCTTGACGCTTGATATCTTCAATCGCAACGCGGATAAGATCGCGATGGCCAACGATGCGCAGCTCATCAATAACATCAACGCGCTGTTCATCGGAGTGGAAGACAAGTTCATCGTGACGCCCAATTTTTATGTCTTCGATATGTATAAGGCGCATCAGGGCGCGACCTCGCTGCGCACCGTGATCTCCGGGCCGATTCTTGAGCAGAAATCGGCGCGCGGCCTGGCGGCGCTGGCGGGATCGGCATCGCTGCGCGGCAAGCGATGTACGCTCACCGTAACGAACGCCGATGCGCAGAATCCGCAGCAGATAGAGATTGCGATTCGCGGCCGCCAGGTTACAGGTGCGAAGGCAACGGTTCTGACCTCGAAAGATATCCACGCGCACAATACGCTCGACCAGCCGACCGGAATTGAGCCGGTGCGGAATCAAAACGTCTCCATCGCTTCGCCGCTCACCTATTCGTTCGCGCCGGCTTCGGTTACGCGTCTGGATCTGGATCTCGCATGAGCACCCCGCAAACCGTGGCGCAGACTCTGAGTCTCCCGAGTGCCGGGTCCTCGGGGCACGCGATCCGCACACGAGCCGAATACGCGATTGCCGCGGCGCTGGTCGGAGCGTTGCGGCGGCTGCCCATGCCGCTGGCGGGCGCACTCTCGCGGGTGGCCGTGCGTCTGATGGATTGGGGCATTCCGCGCCTGCGCCGCATCGCGATGCAAAACCTGTCATTCGCGTTTCCGCAGCTCGATACGGCGGAACGCAAACGAATTGTGGACGGCGTGTTCGCCAATGTCGCGCGCCTGCTGGTCGCGTTTGCGCGCTTTCCTTCGCTGCACGGCGGAAATATTAGGCGATGGATCGGCTACGAGGGGCTGGAGAATTACAGCCAGGCGAAAGCGAACGGACGCGGCGTTCTCATCGCCACGGCGCATCTTGGCAATTGGGAACTCAGCGCCTTCGCCCATGCCCTGCTCACCGAGCCTATGAACGTCATGGTGCGGCCGTTGGACAATCCGCTCATCGACCGGATGGTGGAGAGCCGACGCAAGCTTTCGGGCAACCGGCTCATTGTGAAGCGGGAAGCGGCGCGGCCGGTATTGAAAGCCTTACAGCATAACGAAGCCGTTGGCGTGTTGATCGATCAGAACACCAGCGCTTCGGAAGGCGTGTTCGTGAATTTCTTCGGGAAATCCGCCTGCGCGAATCCGGGCTTGGTAAAGCTTGCGTACCGCTCGGGAGCGCCGGTGGTTCCCGGCTTCGCGCTTTGGGACGAATCGCGGCAGCGCTACGTGCTGCGGTTCTATCCCGAGGTAGCGCTCACGGGCGATGCGGCTGCCGACACCCAACGGATTCATTCGCTGTTCGAAGAGATCATCCGCGAGCACGCGGACCAGTGGATGTGGATTCATCGGCGCTGGAAGACACGGCCAGCGGGGGAAGAACCGTTGTATTGAGCCGCAATCTGGGCGCTTACGCTTCCGGCTCAGATTCACGCAAGCGTTCGGCCATTTCTTCGGGCGCGGTGTCGGCGAGGAAGGTGCCGAATCCGGTTTCCATGGTGGCCAGATACTTCAGCTTGGTTTCGCTGCGCTGTAAAGGCATGAACTGCACAGATAAATGATGCGGCGCTTCCGCATCGCGCAGCGGAGCCTGTCTTACCGCCATCATCAACGGCATTACGAAGCCGAATAAGTTGTCGTATTTGCGCCGCACCATGCTGATGGTTTGCGCAAGGCTTTGGCGTTCCGCTTGGGAAAGATCGAGCAAAGTGCGCACATGCCGCCGCGGATAGATCGTCAGTTCGGCCGGGAAGCGAGCGGCAAAGGGAACGAACACGACGAAATGCTCATCCGCGGCGACGACGCGGATCCGCTCCTTGATCTCTTGCGCAAGCAGCGTGCAGTGCAGACAAGCTCCGCCGTTCTCGGCCGCAAAATGCCGCGCCGAGGCGATCTCTTTCTCCGCAAACGGCGGGACAAAGGGCAAGGCGTAAATCTGGCCATGCGGATGGGGCATCGTTACGCCCACCGCTTCGCCGCAGTTTTCAAATACCGCGACAAAAGCGATATCGGGATTCGCTGCGTGCCCGGCGGTTCGCTGCGCCCACAGATCGATGACTTTGCGCCAGTTTTCGACCGTGAGCTTCGAGGGAGAAAGTGTGTGTTCGGGCGAGTACAAGACGACGTCGCAGGCGCCGCGCGGGCCGGTGGTGGCAAACAGGCCGGTTTGCGGCTCGAACGGCGGCGCATCCGGTACGAACGCCGGAAAATCGTTCGGGTACAGATAGACGTCGTAATTTTCGGGCACGCGGCCGGAACCGGGATCGAACGGACACCAGTTGGCAGGCATCTGGGGCCGGTTCTGCCGCCCCGTCGAAACCGCAACCCATTGCTCGAGCAAAGCATTCCATCGGAGCTGATGCATAAGCTAAGGCATCACCGGAAAAGTTACCGTGTTGCTGACGGTTCCATTCTGCACAACGAGCAGCGGAGTTCTCAAACTTACAGGCAGATCGGCCGGAAGGAGCACGCGAATTTCGTAAACGCCAATAGAACCGGCGGGCAGCACCGACGAGAGCACACGCGCGTGCCGGCCCGCAACAATGGCCTGAACCGGAACCGCTGTCTGAGCTTGCTGGCCGGCGAACGGCACTCCCATCCGCGCGGCGCTCTTCCCGGAATGCAGCGCACCCAGCCCCGCGGCCCACAACACGACTACTTGCCCGGGAGCGGCCGGATTCTCGCCCGTCACCGGCGCGCCCGACTGGCCCTTCGCACCGGCGTGAACCACCAACCCGCTCCTTGGCTCCTGTCCACCGCCGAAAGCAAACAATCCAGGGCTGGCGGCGGCAATGGTCACATTGGCCGCACTGCTCACCGACACGGTTCCGTTACTATGTTCTGTCCGGATGTAAATGCTGCCCGCGGTGGCGTTGCCCAGCTTGTAGGGAAGCTGCGCGCGTACTTCGCCGGGCGATACCGAAAGCAGGGGAAGCGCGACGCCGTCGAAGATCGCCTCCACTCCGCTGAGCTTTGCCGGCAGTGCATGAATGCCATCGTCCGGGGCCGAAACCGCGGCATCGGCCAGCTTTGTGCCGCCGATATCGACGAGCGTGCCGGCGGCAAGCGTTCCGGGCCGAAAGCTCGCCGCATTCGTTACGGCATCGTCCTTCAGCGAAGTATCGGCGACGGAAAACATCAGGATGCGATGGTAAGTGGAATCGGCGACGAACAGGTTGGTTCCGTCGGAAGCCAGCGCAACCGGATCTCCGATGGTTTCTGCATTGGGTGCTTCGGGAATATCGGCGGTTGCAAAATCCGGCTGGCCGAGCACGGCGTCGGCAGGCTGATCGTCCGCTTCAGGAAGCGAATTCCAGACCAGCACGCGATGCAGCGCGGCGTCCCCCACAAACAGCCGGTGACCGTCGAAGGCAACCGAGACCGGATCTTCGATGGTAGTTGAGGAAAGCGAACCGGTATTCGCGGCCGAACCGCCTAAGATCACGTCGGGAGCGCCGCTTCGGGCAACCGCGCGGGTATTGCGCCAAATCAACACGCGGTGGTTCGGGGTATCCGCCAGCACGACCGTTTTGCCGAACGTGGCGAGATTCGCCGGCAACGGCGACGAGTGCGCGGCCGCAGCAACCGGCTTGAAACCGCAGACCGCGCAGCCGCTTCCCTGCCCCGCCGGCTCGGCTTGCGGTGCCGAGATCGCGCTGAGGTCGAAAGCGACCGTCTGCTGCGCGGCGTCGGTTACATACAGCCGCCCGTGAGCGATCCACATACTGGATATCGAAACGCCGGTCCCGGCCGCGGAGAACGAAGGCTGCCCAATGACGGCTCGCGCCGCCTGCCCATTGTAAAACCGCGCAGACCACGCGCACACGGCGAGAGACAGGACAGCGGCAAGAAGGCGAACAATCGACATCAGGTACTATCGCCAGTCTACCGGAACTCCAACCTTCAAGCGAGCAAACGAGCCGCGGAACGCGACTAGCCCTTTTTGTGCGATAGCTTGGATTCTAAGTACCGCTTCAGTGCGACGGCGTTGTTGTGTTCGCCATCGTGCGAACTGTAGAGCAGCGTCACCGAACCATGCCGGGCGGCCTTCAGGATCGGATCCCACGCCTCCGGCCGCGTATCGAGTTCGGCGAAATACTTGCGCTGAAACTCGGGCCATTTTTCCGGATCGTGCGAGAACCATTTCCGCAGTTCCGTACTTGGCCCGGCATCTTTCTGCCAAGCGTCCGCCGCCAGATCCTCTTTGCGCACCCCGCGCGGCCACAAGCGCTCCACAAGGAATCGCGTGCCGTCGCCTGAGGAGGCCTTGTCGCGGACTCGTTTCAAAAGAATCATGGCATTAAAACGCCAGCAGGCGCTCGGCTTCGCGGACCAGATCGCCAACCTGAGGCAGAATCGCCTCTTCCAGCCGGGGACTGTAGGCGACCCAGGTGTCGAGCGCGGCCACGCGGCCCACCGGCGCATCGAGATACGCGAATAACTCGCTGGAAATGCGCGCGGCGATCTCGGCGCCGTAGCCCCAGGACAGCATATCCTCATGGGCCACGATGACGCGGCTGGTTTTCTTTACCGACGCGGCGATCGCTTCCCAGTCGTAAGGCGAAAGCGAGCGCAGGTCGATCACCTCCACCGAAACGCCCGGCCGCGCTTGTTCGATGCGAGCCGCCGCGAGCAGCGATTTTTGCACCAAGGCGCCGTAAGTAACGATTGTCAGGTTCGCGCCCTCTTTCACGATGTTCGCTC
>DASVGP010000164.1:0-16851 GCA_036379475.1 Bryobacteraceae bacterium
CCCAACGGTTTGCGGTTGATCGTGCAGCACGAATCGGCCAGCCCCACAGTCACGGTGATCGGCGGCATCAAGACACAAGACGAAATGGAAACTCCAGACGGCCAGGAAGGCGTCTCGGATGTGCTCGAAGGCTTGTTTTCCTACGGCACGAAGACGCTGGACCGGCTGGCGTTCCAAAAGGCGCTGGACGACATCGCGGCTTCCGAATCGGCCGGACCCAGCTTCCATCTGAAAGTTCTGAAGAAATACTTCGATCGTGGGGTCGAGTTGCTGGCCGACAACGAACTGCATCCCGCGCTGCCGGAGAAAGCCTTCAAAGTGGTCCAGAAGCAGACCGCACAGTTCACCGCGGGCCAGTTGAATAGTCCCGGCTATCGCTTCAACCGCGCTCTCACCGCCGCCTTGCTGCCGGCCAACGATCCGCTGCAGCGCCAAACCACGCCAAAGACCGTGATGTCGCTTGATTATGGAGATCTTGGCACTTACTACAAAAAAACGTATCGGCCCGATTTGACCACCATGGTGGTGATCGGAGAGGTGACGCCGGCCGAAGCAAAGAAAGTGATCGAAAAATATTTCGGTTCCTGGAAGGCCGCGGGCAAGCCGCCGAAAGTGGTGCTGCCGCCGGTTCCGGCGAACAAGCCGAGCGCCGTCCATGTGCCCGATCCACGGCGGGTGCAGGACCTGGTGGAGCTCTCGGAGGAGTTGGAGATGAACCGCTTCTCGCCAGCCTATTATGCGCTCGAGGTTGGCAATCACGTCCTCGGCGGCGGCTTCTACGCCACGCGGCTTTATCGCGAATTGCGCGAGAAGGCCGGTTTAGTCTATACCGTCGACGATTCGCTCAACGCCAGCCAGACGCGCGCATCCTATAGCGTGACTTATGGATGCGATCCCAAGAACGTATCCAAGGCGCGCGCGATGATCGAGCAGCAGCTCGCCGACATGCAGAAATACAATGTCTCGCCGGCGGAGTTGCAGCAAGCCAAGGCGCTGCTGCTGCGCCAGATCCCACTATCGGAATCGAGCGAGGATGCGGTGGCCGGCGGCTTCATCGGCCGCGCCATGATTGGCCTTCCGCTCAACGAGCCGGAACTCGCGGCAAAACGCTACTTCCATATGACCGCCGATCAAATCCGCGCCGCTTTTGTGAAATGGGTCGATCCGAACAATTTCGTTCAGGTCGTGCGCGGCCCGGCACCACAATAACGAGCCGTGGGGACCTCCTTTGCATCTCCAATGCTCTGCTGGCCGCCAAAACAGAACCCCGACCGTCAGGGAGGGGCATCTTCAAGGGAGCGGACGCGCAATTACTTATGACCCCACGTTCAAGTGCGCCACAGCTTCAAAGTGATAGGTCTGCGGGAATAGATCGACCAGCGTAAGCCGCGCCATTCGGTATGCCGTGAGTAACTTACGCAGATCGCGCGCAAAGGTCGAGATATCGCAACTTACCAGAGTGATGCGGCGAGGCCGGATACGCAGCAAATGGTCCACGGCGGCCCGGCCGAGGCCGGCGCGCGTCGGATCGGCGACGACTAAGTCAGGGGTTTCGCCGCAGGCAGCGAGAAAGCCTTCGGCAGAGTCTTTGACCGTCCTCAGCTTGCCGGGCGCCTGTCGCGCGTTCCATTCGAGATCGCGAAATGCCGGGCCGCCGCGCTCGACGGCATCCACGCGTTCGAAACGGCTCGCTAAAGGCAGCGAAAACAGACCGGCGCCGGCATAGAGGTCGATCGCATAGCTGCCGTTTGCCGGCCACAGAACTTCTGCTACCAGCGCATCGATCAAAAAGCGATTGACCTGAAAAAACGATCCGCGGCTGACGCGAAACGTGAAACCGGCGGCATTGTAGTCGATGGCGTCCGGAGCAAAAGCGGGCAAAAAAGAGCGGCACCAATGGAAAAAGCGCGCCGCGAGCGGCCGGCCGGAATCGGTCACGGTAAGCTGCAGGTCCGTTTCATTGGTGAACAGTTCGAGCGAGCGCAGAAATTCGGGCCATTGCGGCTGGCGAATGGCGGTCTGCAAGCGGGAAATGGCGTCGTTGAGCAACGGCGAGGAGATCTCGCAATGGCCGATGGCGCGCACCCCGTGCGAAGCGCGCTCGCGAAAGCCCATTTTGCGTCCGGTGAAATGCAGTTGAATACGATTGCGATAGTGCCAGGGCGGGCCACCGATGAGCTGCGTTTCCAGCGGATCGGTAATGCCCGCGATGCGCCGCAGCGTTTCGTGCAGGATGGCACGCTTCTGTTCAAGTTGGTATTCATCGCCGATGTGCTGGTAATGGCAGCCCCCGCAGGCTGCGAAATATTCGCAGCGCGGCACGATGCGCTGGGGCGACGGATCGAGCACCTCAAGCAGCGAGCCGCGCAGCAAACCCGAGTTCACGCGTTCGGTGGCGATGGAGACGCGCTCGCCCGGCAGCACAAACGGAACCAGCACCACCTGCCCGTCGCTACGCGCCAGGCCGTCGCCTCCGTAGACCAGCTTTTCGATTGTGAGGGTCATCCCTTACGATAAAGGTTCCTTCTATTCGAATGAAAACACGAGTTCTCTCCGGGGTGCAGCCGAGCGGTCAATTGCACATCGGCAACTATCTGGGCGCGCTGAAAAGCTGGGCCGAAATCCAGAGCCAGTACGAATGCATTTTCTGCATTGTCGATCTGCACGCGGTGACCGTTTACCAGAAACCCGCCGAGCTTTCGGCGAACATCCGCGAAACAGCGGCGCTATTTATCGCGGCAGGCATCGACCCCACGCAGTCTTCGATCGTGGTGCAATCGGCGATTCCTCCGCACGCGGAACTCGCCTGGCTGCTCACTTGTGTCACGCCGATCGGGTGGCTCTATCGCATGACGCAGTTCAAGGCCAAAGCTGAGAAGCAGGAGACTGTGGGCGACGGGATGTTGCAGTATCCAGTGCTGATGGCTGCGGACATTTTGCTCTATCAGGCGGCGATTGTGCCGGTCGGCGAGGACCAGGCGCAGCATCTGGAACTTACGCGCGATATCGCGCAGCGCTTTAATTCACTGTACGGCGAAACCTTCACCATGCCGCGAACATATTTGCCCGCGGTGGGCGCGCGCATCATGGGCCTCGACGATCCCACACAGAAAATGAGTAAATCGGCGACCGGCGCGGGCCATGCGATCGGGCTGCTCGACGAGCCGAAGGCGATTCAGAAGAAGATCGCACGCGCGACTACGGACTCCCAGCCGGCGGTCGATCCGGAGAACATGGGCGCGGGCATCGCGAATCTGCTGACGATCGCCCAGGCCTGCGATGATTCGATTTCGAAGGAAAAGGTCGCGGGCATGCGCTATGGCGAGTTCAAGAAACTGGTGGCCGAAGCGGTGATTGCGAGGTTGGAGCCGATCCAGCGGCGCTATCGCGAAATCGTGGCCGAGCGCGGCTATATCGAATCGGTTTTGCAGCAAGGCCGGGAACAGGTACTGCCGCTGGCCGAAGATACGGTTCAAAAAGCCAAGCGCGCCATGGGCTGTACGATCTGACGGCCGGAACTTGGGAACTAACTCCAGACCTTTTTGCTTCCGGCATTTCGACAGTCACAACCTCTATTCCCATATCTTTCAATTACTTACACGAAATCGCTTGGAACCGCATCGTATACTGGCCTTTTAGAAGCCGTTCTACTTCCTCTAAAAGCTAACAGCTAAAAGCTCGAAAACGCCGGACGCCCGCCGCGGCTGATCCGGTGTTTTCCATTTCTGGAGCACTCGCCATGGCAACTGCCAAACAAATCGCGGCCAATCGCCGCAACTCTCAAAAATCCTGTGGCCCAAGTCCGTCGAGACCAAGGCCAAAGTCGCCCAGAACGGCGTGAAACATGGCCTCTGTGCCCGCTTCCGCGTCCTCCCGGAACTCGAAAAGCAGGAAGAGTTCGACGCTCTTCTGAACCAGCTCATGGAAGACGAACAACCCGTGCGCTTCCAGAACCAATGCTTTGCGCTCGAACCAAAATCTCCCGAGCAGGTGAAGAAAGCCGAAATCCCGGTCGGCGTCGACTTAACTTACCTCGAATACTATGCTCGTTACCACGCCGCCCACGATCGTGCCTATCAGCGCGCCTCCGCCGAGCTTCAGAAACGCCAGAAAGCACGTCAGTTAGCCGAAATTGGCTTTGCTTCGCAAAAACGGGCTGAAGCCGAAGAATCCCGCAAAGCCGCAAAGCACGCCGTCCAGATCGCCACCGCCAATCTGCGCAAACAACGCGAAGAAATGAAACTTGGCGACGCCATCGCCAAAATGCTTCCTCCCGATTTCGATATCTCTTCTCTCGATCGGGCTTTTTCCGCCGCTATGAGCCCCACCAGCGCGGACACCAAAGCCGCATGAGTCAGGCAACCGGAAACTATGAGGAGCAGATGCCGAACCGGAAGCAGTACTAATCCTTGAGCGACCTCACTTTGACAGGCCAAAAGCCCATTCCACGAGTCATGATATATTCGCCGTGCGCCTCATGAGATTCCATGTGAAAGGTTGGACTTCGCTTGCCGCGCTCGCAGCCGTGGCGGCTCTGCCGCTCCAAGCAGCACAGCAATGGGATTGGCAGACGATCGCACCAGGCGCGGCCGGTTTTAATCCGGCCAAACTTGAAGCGGTTCAACAGGAGCTTGCGCATCGTGGGACAAGGGCGCTGCTCATCATACGCCATGGCAAGATCGTGCTCGAATGGTATGCGCCGGGGAACGGTCCCGAAAAACGGCAAGGCACCGCGTCGCTTGCCAAAGCATTAATCGGAGGGATGTCCCTTCTGGTTGCGATAAATGACGGCCACATCCGGCCGGACGATCTGGCATCGAAGTACATCCCGGGTTGGAAGGACGACCCGATGAAGGCGCGCATCACCATTCGCGAACTCGCTACCCACACCGCCGGTATTGAAGACGCCGAGCAGGGTGGCTTACCGCATAGCAAGCTGACCGGCTGGAAAGGAGCATTCTGGCGGCGCGACCCCAATCCATTCACGATCGCAATCCGGCAGGCCCCGGTATTGTTCGAGCCGGGAACAGGCTTCGCCTACAGCAATCCGGGAATGGCCGCGCTGTCCTATGCGGTTACTGCCAGCCTGCGAGGGACGGCGCTGCCCGATGTCAAAGCGCTGCTCGAAAACCGAATCATGCGGCCGCTCGGGATTCGAGATTCCGAATGGTTCATTGGATATGGGCGCGCTTACAAGACCGACGGACTGAACCTGTATGCGAACTGGGGCGGCGCCGCGTTCACACCCAGGGCAGCGGCAAAGATCGGTCTGCTGATGCTCGATCGCGGTAAATGGGGCCACAGGCAGTTAGTCGCGCGCAAGTGGGTGGACCGGGCATTGGCTTATGCAAATACACCGCTTCCGAACGGACCCAAAGATCAAGACGCTCCGGCCTCCGCTCTGGGCTGGTGGATCAACACCAACGGCGGCTGGAAAGGCATTCCGAAGGATGCTTTTGGAGGCGCCGGCGCCGGCCATCAATTGCTCGCGGTCATTCCCAGTCTGGATTTGATTGTGGTTCGAAACGGCCAGGTTTTGGACCCTGGGCAGCATGGCGCGCCATTTTGGCCGCCGATCGTTAACTATGTTTTGCGGCCAATCATTGAAGCGATTACCGAGAAAGCACCGTATCCGCCCAGCACTGTGATTAGCGCCATTCACTTCGCCGATGCGAAAAGCATCGTTCGCAAAGCAATCGGCAGCGACAACTGGCCCATCACCTGGGGAGACGACGACCGGCAATATGCGGCATACGGTGACGGAAAGGGCTTCGATCCGAAGACCGGGAAGAAGTTAAGCCTCGGGTTCGCGCGGATTGAGGGATCGCCGAATCATTTTCGCGGAGGCAATATTCGTTCCCAAACCGGAGAACGCGTCGGCGATGGCCCCAAAGGGCTCAAAGCAAGTGGAATGCTGATGGTGGATGGCGTTCTTTATCTCTGGGTGCGCAACGCGCATAACGCGCAGCTGGCGTGGTCGAAAGACCATGGCAAAACATGGCAGTGGGGATTCCGCTTCAAAACCAGCTTTGCCTCTCCGTCTTTTTTGAACTTTGGCAGGAATTATAAGGGCGCTCGGGATGACTACGTGTACACTTACTCGCAGGATGGGCCCAGTGCTTATCGAAGTGACGACTCGCTATTGCTGGCGAGGGTTCCAAAGGATCGGATTCGCGACCGGAGCGCTTGGCAGTTCTTCGAATCTCTCGACAATGCGGGCCATCCGGTCTGGACCTCCGATATCAACCGGCGCGGTGAAGTCTTTCGCTATCCGCGCCACTGCGGGCGCGTGGATGCGGTCTACGATCGCTTTCTGAAGCGATATCTTCTCGCGCTCGCTTACAACCAGCAAGGAGGCTGGGGGATTTACGATGCTCCCGAGCCGTGGGGTCCGTGGTCTACGGCGTTTCACGCGGAAAGCTGGGGCCTTGGTCATACGCACGGATACCGTTTGCCGTCTAAGTGGATAGATCGCGACGGCCGCGGTATGACCCTGATCTTTTCCGGGTTAGCTCCCTACGATGCTTTTTGCGTTCGGCGAATGAGTATCGACACAGTGAAATGAGTGCTGGATAAACACACGGCAAAGAACAGCTATTCGCCTAACAGCGCCTTAAAATAGTCTGTAAGGAGCCGGCCTCCTGGGTCGTAGCTCCGCCCCGTTTTGGCAAATAGCTGCAGACGGTCTCCAAAGGCCTTTTGCAAAATTGCAGGAGTCAGCCCCGGTGTTTGGTTGAGCAGGGGCTTGCCGTTTTGTTCACTGCAAAATTGGTTGTAAGCACCCAAAAACTCGGACCAACCGGAGCCGCCGGTGGAAACCGGATCGATTGTCATTACGGGTCCCGACCAGGAGTAGGACAGCAACGCCCTTTGGTCCTGTGAAATCCAGTAGCCGACGTTTAACAGATCGACTCGATAACCTTTCTGCCAGTAATAGTCTTTGGAGAACTGAAAGAATGTTTTGAGCGTCTCCGGATAGTGCTCTTCCGGAAAGGCGAACAGGCTGAACGTGTACCGGCTATCATTTGAGACCGTGGGATAACGAATGATCTGGTCGCACGCGTGCGTGTTGTCGCTCGTCACGAGGTTTTCAAGCTGGAACCGCCAGAGCGCATTAAATTTGTCGAGCACTCCGTGGCGAATCGTGGAATTGGGAAAGAGTTTGTCAATGTCGTGAGCGAGTTTTGGTCCCGACGTCCCCCAAATATGATTGCGCAGCGCCCAGGCGGTCCGGTTTGGCTCGCCCGTTGCATTCGGGTTGTATCTCCGGAACTCCACGGTGATTTTGTCGTCAAACGGGAATATGTAAAACATCATGGAGTAGCCAAGAGCCTTCAGATCGGGCAATGCGGCGACAAATTCGTCCAGACTGTAGGTCTTGTGATGGACCGCGAGAGGGATCAGGGGTCTGACCCGGTACGTCACCTCATAGATGATGCCAAAGGTGCCATAACTGGACCGTATCTGTTGCATGAGCTCCGGGTTCTTGTCTTCTGTTACTTCCAGAAGGTCTCCACCGGGTAGCACCATTTTGACGCCCGTGATATAGGAACCCACTTGCCCGTATTCACCGGGCATGGAGGAATCTTTGGTTCCGGCGCAAGCGGCGCTTCCGGCCGAGAGGCTCCCAATCTCGGTATTCACGTAGACCTGCAGCCCCCGGGTTTCTAATTGCTTGGCCAGATCGATATGAATCGCGCCGGCTTCGACTGTCAGCGAATCGGATCCGATATTGAGGATGCGATTCATCTTCATTTTGATAAGGGTGCCGCCGTTCACCACTCCGCATGGTGTCGTGGAGTGATTCGAACCCACCGCGCGGATGGGCGAGGGGTATTTCCCGGGGTCTTTCAAGACGGCGACAATGTCCTGAACCGAGTGTGCTTCTGCGATTGCGCCCGGAGAGGAAGTGAGATTACCGAACCAATTGGTCACAACCAGATCTGGCATGAGCAGTTCCTTGCTGATGAAGTGAGATAAGCGAAGAGACGGACTATTTGTTTTGGAATGCGTCGTCCGATTCGGCGCCGGGACGGGGCTTCCATGCCAGGCTGTAGTATTCGCCGCGGTCCCGCGCCCAGGGATCGAAGGCGTTCACCACGGGGCCCAGTTCCGTAGCGAGCTCGGGTATATTTCGCAACAGAACGCGTTTCAACGGAGACACGGGTTGTTTGTGGCCGTTCGGCATTCCGCGTTCCATCATTTCCGGACCGGGGCCGTTGTGCATCACCCAATTCACGCCCAGAGTAGTGTAGAACTCCGGCCGGAACGACGAAGTGAAGAAGCGGTCGCTGAAGAGCCTGCGAGACGCGTTCAGGATGAACACGACAAACTGTGTTTCCGAGATGGCGAAGCCGTGGGGCCGGGTCGATTCGCACAGATACCCAACAACCGTGTCGACATCTTCGATGTTGTCGATCAAGCTGCCGTCCGGGTGACCGAGACAGTCGTTGATGGGCGTACCGTCCTCGTTGCGCTGGGCGTCGGTGATGACCTTTGATGCGTGACAGACGTGCTGCCCGTAGAGTCCCCGGAGGGTGTTCACCATATCTTCCTGGTCGCGGCGTTCGGGTGAGTTTGCAGGCAGCGAGTGATCCACGAAGTCGTCGAAGCTGGTCAACTGACGCAACCCATACTGGCGACGAAATTCGTTGAAACGCGGAACACCGTGCTCGCGGTCGCGAATAATGTCCAAAGCCACCACGTCAATCTGCTGCGTCTTGCTGTTCAGGCGGCCGATCTTCAGATTCTGCATGAACAGCGGCGAGTTGTGAAAAGTGAGCGCGCCCAGCCGCTGCCGGCCCAGCGTAAGCGCCCAATTCGCCATCCCGCGCGAATGCATGTAGGGAGTTGCCTTCGCCTGAAACGTGTTCACGACCGCAATTTTGCTGACGATCTTGTTCGGATTACTCAACTCGCGGTATTCGAGCAGATCGGGCACCAGCGGATGCAGCCGGTAAACGCTCACAAATTCCTCGGGAAAGTTAAACGGCGAACCGAAATGGTTAATGCCGCCGTTGGTGTATTTGGGATTGGTGATGTCGTAGCCGTGAACCTTGCTGCCCAGCCCGAAAATGCCCGGACCGGAAGCGAAGACCGAATACCACTGTGAGGCTTTGATAACGTCCTTGGATTTGCCGAAACTGGTGACGACAATGTTGCTCAGGGCCTTGGAAACCTCGCCGCCATCTTCTCCGAGAAGGCCGTTCCAATTGGCGTTCATGCCTTTATAAAGCGGATCGTCATAGAGCAACTGCGGGGTCCATTCGATGGTGTGAATCTTCGCGATTTCCGCCGCTACTACCAGGCGGCCCACTTCGAAGAGTTCGTCCGGTGTGACGTCCTTGTAGCGGATAACGCGTTTGGGGTCCGCGGGATCGCGCAGCCCGCAATCGGCATTCGGCGTTTGGGCGGCGACTTTTCGAAATTCGGCGACAAATGAATTGTGTTCGCGCGCGAATAGATTGCTAAAGAAGCTGAGGCCGATGCTCCAGTTATCCGGAAACGCGGTCGCGTCCTGCCCAAGCCATTCCGGGTTCATGGGATCCTTCGGGCCGAGAAGCGGCAAATAACCTGGACCGGGCTGTCCGGCGACGGGGATCAGCAGGAATTTGGCCGGGTCTTTTGGATCGCGCTTCACGCGCTTCCGCGAAACGGCATCGTAGCCGTACATTTGCGACGCGTCCCACCACGCCGTGTTCGTGTTGGCCATGGTCTTCGGGGCGCGAGTCAGATAGGTTTTTCCGCCTTTTGAAAATGTTGCCGGAGCGGAGTCCTGGGCGACATAGCCTTTGTCCATGCGGTCGTCAGGTCTGCAGCCGAGTTTACGAATATCTTCGGCTGTAAGCGGCTGCGGAACGTTGTTCACCAGTTTTGTTTCGCATCCCACTTTCATGAACTGGTCCTGGTTGTGGCCTTCCTCAAGATGCGAGAACCAGTCGTGGGTCATCCATTGAATCCAATACGCGGCGAGCACATTGAAGAAATCTGCTTTCTTGTAATCGCAGTTGGCTTCCTTTGAATCGTTCGGCAGACCAAAACCGTCGCGGCAGGCCGCCGGGTTGGACTGTATGCGGGTAAAGAGCCGCCGGCTGATAACTTGCGGATCCGGCTGGAGCAGCGACAACCGGTTGCCGTGCCGGTTGCGTGTGAGCGGATCCGGGTTCGATTCGGGGAAAGTAGTCTCAAATTCGACGTTCCGCGCAAACAACTGCCCGGTAGATCCCATCGCGGGATTCACGATGTCGTTGCAGATTCCGGTAACGGTGCGAAACCGAATCAGCTCCCCTTTGCAGACCTGCGGACCGGCTCCTCCGACGGCCTTATAGTTCGGATCGCCGGGTTTCAAACGCATCTCGGGCCATGTCTTCAGCGCCGGCCCTCCCACTCCATCGCGCCCATTGATGTAGTCCTTGTACGTTCCCGCATTGTCGAAGAGATTGAACTTGATTAACTCGACGCGTTGATATTCCAGGTCCAGCAGCGCGCCTGCGACGCCGCGCTGGGCCACGACTTTACTTAAAAGGAATTTAGAGGGCAGCGAGGCTTCGTCGCCGGTTCCCCAATAATGGGACCAATCCACCCACGGCGTATTGCGGAACAACAGCGCCTGGTGTCCTCCTCTGCAAAGTGCGGTCGCTTCCGCTACTTTGCCTTCAAACCGAAGGTCTCGCGACGGAGCGATTTTGCGGAAACCGGCAAGCACCATTTTGGCGCAGGCCTGCAGAGCTTCCGTTTCTTCCTGACTGGCGGGCGGCGCCGCGCTCATGATCAGAGGGACGAAGATGAGTACACACACACCGCACTTCTTCATGGAAGTCCTCCCGGGTCTGTAGTGTATGTAGATTAGTCTGAAATTCAGGAAAATGCAAGCGTCTTTTTCAAACTGAGCTTGCTTTTGTGCGGCCGGTTCAGTTTCTAAGAGGTTTGCCGGTTTGCAGCATGGAGGTGATGCGCTGCTGCGAGAGAGGCATGCCGCACAAGGCGAGAAAGGCTTCCCGTTCGAGATCGAGCAGGTGTTGTTCAGTGACGACAGTATTGGCAATGCGGCCGCCGCTAAGGACGTAGGCCGCTTTTTCGAGAATGGTGAAATCGTGTTCGGTGATGGCGCTGTTTTGCAGCCTCGCTTGTAAATCATCGCGCATCCGGCAATAGCCTGCCTCGCCGGAGACCACGATCTCGATCTTCGCTTCGCCCGATTGATAGTTCGGCGTAAGTGCGAGCGCAAAGCGTTTTGCATCTTCGATCAGGCGCTCGGGATTCATGGAAATGCGATCGGCAGGTTGCAGCAGTTTCAACTCGCGAGCTTCGGCAGCGCTGCTGGAAACCGTGGCGTTGGCGATGAAGCCGAGCCCTCGCATCGGATCGGCGAAGCGCATGGCAAGTTCTTTGGTTCCGCCTCCGGCGGGAATCAAGCCGACGTTTCGCTCGACCAGGCCCATATAGAGTTCGGCGAAAGCCTGCACCCGGGTGCTGTGCAGGAGCACCTCGCAGCCGCCGCCGAGTGCGCGGCCGAAACCGGCTGAAACTACAGGTTTTGGCGCGTATTTAATAGCCAGCAAAACGTTTTGGAAGTTGCGGATGAAGCGCTCGATCCAGCCGAAATCGCGGTTTTCTGCGGCCGCGAGGATGGCGGTGAGATTGGCGCCCGCGCTGAAGTTGTCGCCCTGGTTTCCGATGACAAGCGCAGAAAAATTCCCATGCAGCAGGTCGAGCGCGCGGCGCATCAGAAGGATAGCGGGCTCGCCGAGGGTGTTCATCTTGCTATGAAATTCGAGGCACAACACACTTTCGCCCAAATCGGTGAGCGAGGCTTCGGCGTTTTCGTCGAGCGTGCCGCGCTCCTGTTTGAGATCGGCGAGGATCAGAATGCCGGGCCGCGGTTCGAGCGCATTCCAAGCCGTGCGCGGCAAATCGAAATACTGCCGCAGACGGTAGAAGGATTCGGCGCCGGAGGCGAGCATGCGGCGGATGTTCTCAGGGAGTTCCGTCCCGATTCGCCGGGCGATGTACTCGAAGCCGATGGCTTGCCAGAGTTCGAATGGCCCGAGTTGGTGGCCGAAGCCCCAGCGCATGGAGCGGTCGATTTCGACGATGCGATCCGCGGCTGCGGGAATCATTTCGGCCGCATAAGCGAACACGTTTTGCAGCACGGCCCAGAGGAAGATTCCCGGCCGGTCCGGCTGGTGGAGCAGCGCGCGAATGCGGTCCCCAAGTGGAAGCTTACGCACGCGTTCGACGCTGTCCCAGCGAGCTTTCCGCGCCGGATGAAATTCGAGAGTTTTCCAATCGATAGCCCAGAGTTCCGAACCTTCGCGCTTATAAAAACCCTGCCCGGATTTATCGCCAAGCCGGCCGCGGGCGATCATCTCTTGCATATAGGGCGGCAGCGCGAACCAATCCCGCCAGCGATCGTTTACGCCCGTGTAGACATTGGCGAATACCGAGGCCCAGACATCCAGGCCGATGAGGTCGATGAGGCGGAAGGCGGCTGTCTTGGGGATTCCAAGCAGCGGGCCGGTGAGCGCGTCGGCTTCCTCGATGGTGAAGTCTTGCTCGATCATGGCGCGCTGGATGGCGGCGCTATAGAACGCGCCCATGCGGTTGGCGACGAAATTGGGTGTGTCTTTGGCGCGCACGATGCCTTTGCCGAGCAGGCGCTCGCCGAAATCGCAGACGAAATCGAGCACCGCGCTGTCGGTTTCGGCACCTGGAATCATTTCGAGCAAATGAAGATAGCGCGGCGGATTAAAAAAGTGCGTGCCGAGAAACTGGCGCCGGAAGGGGTGGGAAAAGCCGCGCGAAATTTCGGCGATGGGGATTCCGCTGGTGTTGGTGGAAAGAACCGCGCGGGGATGGCGGTAATCGTCGGCACGAGCCCAGAGTGCGCGCTTGATTTCTAAGTCTTCGGTAACGGCTTCTACGATCCACTGGCAGGCGCCCAGCCGGTGCAGATCCTCCTCGAAGTTGCCGGCATGGACCAAGGCGGCTTCGGCCCGGGTGAAAAAAGCCGGAGGCCGTTGGTGGAGCGCGCTTTCGATGCCGCGGCGGGCGGCGGCGCCGCGGTCTCCCTCCGAAGCCACGTCCAGCAGCAGAACGGGAATTCCGGCATTAGCGAACTGCGCCGCGATCCGCGCGCCCATGGTGCCGGCTCCCAATACGGCGGCGCGTTCCAGTTTCAGCATCTCAGCGCAAGTGTACCGAAAAAGAAAAGCGCGGAGGCGCCTCGTTGGCAGACGATAAGATGAGTACTTTGAGTACGCAGACTGAGCCTCTGCGGCGTGTCGAGCGCACCGGCAAGGTCAAATCCTGGGCGATCCTCGCCGCCACCATCGCCATTTCGGCAGCCTGCCTGTGGTGGGTCTTCTCAGGCGCACACCTTCCGAGCCTCTGGAATGAGATCCGGCACATGCATTGGGGCTGGGTCGGCGTGGCCATCGTGTGCGGCCCCTGTGTATACCTTTTGGACGGCTGGCGCTGGAAACTGCTGCTACGGCCCGTGGCTCCGGTGCACTTTCTCCATGCGGCACAGGCAGTCTATGTCGGATTGTTTGCCAACGAAGTGCTGCCGCTGCGGGCGGGCGAGCTGATCCGCTGTTTCCTGCTCTCGAGATCGTCCAAGATTCCGCTTTCGGTGATCTTTGCCTCGGCGGTCATCGAGCGTATTTTCGACGGCGTTTGGATGATGGCCGCTTTTCTCTACTGCCTGCACCTGGGCGAGCTGCCGGGATTGCTGGTCAAGAGCGGCTACGTTGCGGGTATCGCCTTGATCGTCGGCGCCATCCTGATCGCCTGCGGCATGTATGCCAAAACGCAGTCGCTCGATCACATTTTCGGCCTGCGCATTCCGCGCTGGTTCAATACGCTGCTGGAAGATCTGCACTTGATTGGTCATTCGCGCTACCTGTACTTCGCCTTCCTGGTCAGCGGCGTTTATATGATGGCGGAAACTTTGCCCATCTATGCGGTGGTGAAGGCGAGTTCGCTGCCCTCGCCCTGGGCGGCTTCCTTCACTGCGATGGTTCTGCTACGTCTGAGCAGCGTGGTGCCGCAGGCGCCGGGTAGTCTGGGTTCGTTCCAATGGGTGGCGGCCAACATCATGATGATGTTTGGCGTGGCCGCGGCGCATGCCAAGCGCTTCTCGCTGATTCTGTGGGCCATGCTGATGCTGCCGCTGATGTGCGTGGGATTTATTGTGCTGCTGATTACCGGTTTCAACATGAGCCGTTTGCGCCGCGAAGCAACCGAAGCGGCTGCCGAAGCCAGAAGGAAACGCAGGCTTTGGCGTAGGAATTAGTCCTTACTCTACGCGCAGGGCTTCCAGCGGCGAAATCAAACTTGCCCGAATGGCCGGAATGAGAGATGCGACCAACGCCGATAAGCCGAGCGCCGCGACGGCTATTAGCGTCACGACGGAGTTATATGGACTCATGCCATAAAGCTGGCTGTCGAGGAAGCGGCCTGCGGCGAACGAAAGCGGTAATCCAATGATCAGTCCAGTGAGAATCAGGCCGAATGCGCCGCGCAGGACGAGAGCGATCACTTGCCTGCGAATGGCGCCGAGCGCCATGCGGATACCGATTTCATTGGTTCGGGATGCGGAGTTGTAGGCAGTAACTCCGTACAGTCCGATGGAAGCTAGGACGAGGGCAAGAAATCCGAACAGCGAAGTAAGTCGTGCGATGAGCCGCTGCTGGGTGAAGACGCCGGCTACTTGTTGCTTCAGCGTGTGAATCGAGATGATCGGCAAATTGGGATCGACCGAGGCTATGGCTTTACGGATCTGGGCATCTGACAGTCTGGCACCAGGCTTGGTCACCAGAACAATGTCGCTCAGGTAATACGAGCCCGAAGACATCACCTTTCCAGTCTTCGGGAAGATGTCCCACTGCGCCTCCGGCAGAAAAAAGATTGGAGTGACCGGCTTGCCGAAGTTGAAAGCAAAATAGCGGGCGTCTTGGACAACGCCCACAATTTCGTATTGGCGCTCGGACGCAACGCCATCCCGGCCGAAGTGCTTTCCAATGGGGTTTTCATTCTTAAAGTACTTGCGCGCAAACGCCTCGTTGATCACCACCACGTGGCGCGACGTTGCCGTATCCCGTTCGGAGATGCCGCGTCCTTCAACTACTGGAGTTCCTATAGCCTGGAAGTATCCCGGCGTGACCCGATTCAAAGCGGCATTGTTGGCATTAGGTCCGGGAGCGGGGTGGCCATATATCCAGACGCCGCTACCCCAATCGTTGCCGTTTAGCGGCGAGTACCTGCAAAGAGCCACCGCGGAGACGCCGGGAATGCTCGCTAGGGAATCATGGATGCGCCGGTTAAGCTGTGGAAGTTGCGCGACACCGTAGCCGGCAAGCATCGGATTCACTTTCGTCACAACGCGCCGCTTTTGATCGAATCCGAAGTGTTGATTCTCCAGTTTGTGCAGCGCGGCAGTGAGCAGTCCCGAGGCTGAAAGCAAGACTAGCGAGAGTGAAGCCTGGAATATCACAAGTGTTTTGCGCGCGAGCGAGCCCGTGCGCGCGGTGGAGCGGTTGGCTCCGCGGAGAGCTTCAATCGGATCTACACGTGTGGCCATCCATGCGGGAGCGATGCCGAAAACCACTCCTGTGATCAAGGAAACACCAAAGGCGAAGAGCAGGACCGGCATGGAGGGCGATGCCTGGATCGGTACGCTTCCTGAGGGGAAAGCGAAGTGCAAAATCAGGCTCGTGCCAGCGTAGGCGACGCCGAGACCAGCCGCGCCGCCTAATAGCGAGAGCACAATGCTTTCCGTCAGAGCCTGTCGAACCAGCCGCGAAGCCTGTGCTCCTAGCGCCATGCTCAACGACGTCTGCCGCCGCCGCTCCATGCCTCGAACCAGCACGAGATTAGCCACGTTGGCGCAGACGATGAGCAGCACAAATCCCGAAGCCAGCATCAGGATCTGGAGCCAATGCCCGTATTGATCGCGCATGCTACTCATGCCGGCCCCTCCGGGCTGCAGATAGAGAGTCTGCTGAGGAAATACCGCCCGATCGTGGGCGTCCATTTGGCCCCAGTGCGAACGCAGCCATTGTTTAAGCTCCACACGCATCCGACCCTGAATGGATGCGGACTTAGCTCCCGGCCGAATGCGGCCGATCAATTCTAACCAGGAGTTATCAGAATTATTCAGATCGGCACCTCTGCCAAGGTAAGGTTGGGTGCTTAGCGACACAAATAAATCCGGGGGGCTGCTGCGCAGCCGATCGCCAAAGAAGCCCGGCGGAGTAATTCCTACGACGGTAAACGGCTTCCCATCTAAATCGAAAGTAGCGCCGATGACGGACGGGGCTGATCCATATCGCTGCACCCATAAGCGATAGCTCATTACTACCACGGGCGCAGCGCCAGGGCGATCGTCCTTGGCGGTAAGCATGCGTCCGGCATACGCATTGATGGCGAACACCATGAAGTAATTACCAGACACGAACTCGCCGGGATAGCTCTGAGCCGCCTCCGACCCGCCCGATAGCCGAACACCAAACTGCGGCTCCGACGACTGGAAGGCCGCTAACTCTGAAAACCCCCTCGTGTGATCCTGGAAATACTTATATAGAGGATAGGAGACAAGAGACCACTCGTTTTCCTGGCTGTAGCCTCCCCAATAGCAACAACGCGATTCTTTCCCCAGGCGATACAACTGGTCGGGATTCGCGACGGGCAGCGATTTCAGCAGAATGGCATGTACTAACGTGAAGATCGAAGTGGTTGCACCGATGCCTAGCGCGAGCGTCAGGACCGTCGTGATCGTAAACGCCGGCGACTTGCGCAAGCGGCGCACGGCGTAGCGGATATCCCGCAGCAGGTTTTCGATCAACGGAA
>DASVGP010000165.1:0-24019 GCA_036379475.1 Bryobacteraceae bacterium
TGAGTAGGCCACTACTTTCCCGCCCCGCTCGAATTTCCAGTCCCAAATGATGGGGTCGCCAGAGACGAGCCGAACAATCGGTGCGAAGTCGCGACGCCCGCAAACTGGCCCGTAAAGCCGAGAAGCACTCTTAATATAGACCGCAGCAGCCCCGTACTCGAGATGCCATCCCCAGCACTCGAACCTGGAAGTGAGAGATCCGAGACAAAAACCGGCTGTCACAACTCTCGATAATCGCCGTTGAGGCGAGCGAGAGCCTTCACACCTCGTCAGCCTGTCGCCTGGTTTTCGGCTTTGCTCCCCAGGCTCAATTGTCATCAGCAATGATGAATAAATGGCAGATGTTCGGCGCCTCGGCCGTCATCGACGCTTCGGGCCGCGCTGCGTGTTGGCGTGGGCTCTGTCGAGCATCGCTCTGCTCAGCGCACTATGCGCTATCGATCCGCTCTCCGATCCTGAACCCTTGCCCAACGATGCCTCACACGTCGGGCGTCGTACCAATCGCAAAGCTCAGCAGCCCCGCGCGTTCCGTGAGTACCCCGGCCGGGAATACAGGCATTACCCCATTCCTCCCGACTACAATGTCCCGGGTGAATGGGTTTTCGCGCGGTTCATGTACCGCGGAGTGTCCACTTTTTACGGCAGAGGCGCGAGTTGGACGACGGACTATCCGCGCGCTGACCGTCACCTTTCGGCGGCCGTGCGCCGCCTCACGCGCATCGACGCGCGCTCAGTTGAGCAACCCGTCGCAGCGGAGGATAACGACGATATCTATAACTGGCCGTGGCTCTATGCTGTGGAAGTGGGCCACTGGGACCTGACCGATCTTGAGGCTGCCAAGCTGCGCGACTATCTCGAACGAGGCGGCTTCTTCATGTGCGACGATTTTCATGGCACGTGGGAGTGGGATACCTTTGTCGCCAGCATGAAAAAGGTCTTTCCGGATCACCCCATCGTGGAAATTTCCGACGATGACCCGATTTTTCACACGATCTATGACCTTAGCGGTCGTTATCAGGTGCCTGGCGCGCAGTTCATCTGGTCGCACCGGACTTTTGAAAAAGACGGTTATCAGCCGCATTGGCGAGGGATTTATGACGACAGGGGAAGATTGATGGTCGCCATCTGCTACAACATGGATCTCGGCGATTCGTGGGAGCACGCCGACAATCCGTATTACCCCGAAAAGTATTCCGCATTAGGGATTCGGATCGGAATTAACTACATCGTCTATGCCATGACCCACTAAGGCATTGTGTGGATCGCCGGGAATGATGATTGTCTGCAGTTTGAACACGCCGAATCTCGGCCGTACGGGAATGCGCATCGAATCCGCCCAACTGCCCGCAGAGAAATCGACGCGACGCTCTCCTCCTGGCCATTCACACACGAAACGAAAATTTTTATTTTTTGTCTTCTCACTGAGTTAGCGCCCTCTTCCGCCGCTTCGCGCTCTACCTTGATTTATGTTGACCTCGTTATGACCGCTCGTTCCATCCGTCGCGCCGCCGAGCGCAAAGCACGCAAACTCGCCCGTAAAGCCGAGCAACAACTCCTAACGCAAACAGCAACAGCCGTCCCCGAACCCGATATGCCATCTCTGGCAGTCGAACCCGATCTGGAACTTCTGGCCCTACCCCCTCTGCCGCCTCAGGCTGCGGATGAGGCAGCGCTTATCAGCGAGCCGAAGACTCAATCAACGCCGCCTTCTCCCGCCCGCCTCAACGCTGTGAAAACCGGACTCACCGGCCGCACCGTCCTTCTGCCCACCGAGGACGTCGCCGCCTACGAGCACCACACCCGCGAGTTCATGAGAGAACTCAAACCGGTCGGTGTCCGCGAGCAGTGCCTCGCCCAGTCCATCGCCGACAATATGTGGCGCGTCCTCCGCATCCCCGCGCTCGAATCCGCCATCTTCGGCCACGGCTATATCGAATTCGCCGGCCGGTTCGAAAGCGAAGAACCGGAAGACCGCCTTGCCCTCATCGAAGCCCACACCTTCCTGACCTACCAAAAGCAGATCCGCAATCTACATATTCAGGAAGCGCGCCTCCAGCGCCAGCGCGCCAACGACACGGCGGAACTGCGCCAGCTTCAGCAGGAGCGTATCCAAAAGAAAAAGCAGCAGATGGAGGCCGCCGTCGAACTCTACCTTGCCGCCCGAAAAGACAATCAGCCCTTCGATCCCGCCGCATTTGGGTTCGTTTTTTCAACTGTCGATATCGAGAACCATCTCAAACGCGCCCGCGCCGCCCACCTCGCCACCGAACAGAGGAACTCTCTTGTTCAGGCCGCGTGAGGCGCGGGTTTCAGCTCCGAAATCAGCCTACGCCGGTCGATTTTGTGCCCGCGGGGCTTCTTCCACCGCGACCAGGCCTTTGCCGTGGGAGAGATTTTTCTTTTTGCAGCGGACAATCTGGCCGGTCGTGAACTCCCATTGTTCGGTTTCCGGCATCGGCTCGGTGATCAGATAAAAATCCTTACCCATGTGTTCGGCGCGAACCGTGCGCATCATCGCGATCCCTTCGCCCACCAGATTGATGTAGATGCTGACCTCCTTGCGATGAACAACCGGAACGGCACGTTCGGCAACGGTGGCAGGCTCAGCAGGAGGCGCGGCCAGGGGAGCATCCGGCGAAGCGGGCGCAGGAGCTCCATACATAGCGGTGCGTTCCGAGGTCGATTCGGCAGGTGCGGCCTGGACGGGTTCGGATTCGGGCTCAGGTGCGGCTTGCGGTTCGGGTGCCGGCGCGGGTTGGGCGACCGGAGGCGACGGCGGCCCGTAGCGCGCAGTCACGGGAGGAATGCCGAGCGATCTTGGACCCAGCGACTCCTGAAAACGGCCTCCCATCCGCGCGCGGTCGATGATCGTAAACATGATGGTGGCGCAAATCCAGGCGGCCGGCAGATATTCGGTGTAGATCAGGACATTGGCCGGACTCCCGAAGGCGCCGCTCTCGAAAAAGGCCATCACGATCAGAACCAGCGCGAATCCGCAGACAGACGAAAAGGCCAGGCTCTGAAAAAAGGAGCGCACGCCCTCCTGATCGTAGGCGAACAGCACGAAGAGCAGAACCAGCCCGCCGATGCCGGCCATCCAGCCGAATGGCTGGAGGAACCCAAAGACGAAAGCTCCGGCGACCAGCGCCAGAAATAAACCGAGTGCGTCGATCCGCGATTTTCCCATCACCACAATGGTATAGAGACGGGCAAGCGGGAACTATCCGTTTCAAATCCCTGGATGGTGCTTGATGGCGATCGCCGCGGCCGAATAGACGTTTCGCGGATTCCAGAGCAGCCATCCGTCGGACCCAAAGCTGTCGGCTGCCTTGATCTGGGCCTGGATTTGCGCTCTCCCAAACTGGCGCTTGTCGAAGGCGTAATCCCGGAAGGCTTGCAGCCACGGCCGGAACCGGATGGGATCGAGATTCGTTCGTTCACGCGCCCGATCGAGCGAGAGGCGCACAATCTCGTACGGATGCGCGACCGGATCGCGGTATTTCGGAATCCCGTACATGAAGCCGGAGGGATATAGCATCGGCGAGATGTAATCGAGCACGCTTTCCAGATCCAGAATGTTCTGCCCGATTCCGGTGTCGCCCTTGTTCCAGCAGATATAGCCGAACACGTCCGCGGCGAGGAAGACATTGTACGGAATTAGCGCATGGTGCGCTTCGCGGAGAAAGCCGGCGATGGCCTTGGGGCGGGACTCATCCGTGCTCGGCCGGGAAAACGTAATGCCTTTCGCGTCCGGGAAGCGCACATAGTCGAACTGAATCTCATCGAAACCGGCCTTGGCCGCGTCGACTGCAATCGCGATATTGTACGCGCGCACCTGAGAGATGAACGGATCGCACCACGCAAGCCCCTCGCGATCGCGAAACACCTTGCCGCCCTTGCGCACCGCGAATTCGGGATGGGCGGTGCAGAGTACGTTGTCCTTAAAAGCGACGATGCGTCCGATCACATAGATGCCCTGCTTGTGCAGGCGGTCGATTAAGGCATGAGCGTCCGGGATCGTCGCAATCTTCTCTGCGCCGATCTTTTCCGCAAGCGGCACAGCCGCGCGATAGGAGAGGTCGCCGAGGTCGCCTTTTATATCGATCACCACGGCGTTGATCGGCGTATCGGAAGCCAGCTTCAGCACCGGCTCGCGAACGGCCTTTGATCCGACGCCCCAATAAGAAAGGTAAACCGCGTGCGGCGTTACCCTCGCGAGTCTCAATTGCATGTGCTTCGCGCCGCGCGCGTCGGCGGTCACGCGTGTGCGTCCGTAACCATAAGCTCGCGCCAGGACACTCGGCCCATCCGCGGAAATGGCGAAATGCCCGTGCGCATCGGCGCGGGCGACGGTCGACCCGACGGTCACCATCGCTCCGGAGATCGGTTTCCCGCTAGCAGAGTCAAGAACAGCGCCGGAATAATCGGCGGCGGAGGCGAGCATAGCGGCGGCAAGCAAGCCGGCGGCGATGCGGGTGAAGAAGATCATGGGCAGCTACAGAGCTATCGTGCTTTGAGCCGGGAAACTTCACAGCGAAATAGTGCCAGTAGTTGCAAATAATTTTTCCAGCGTCACCTCCACGGAAAACAACATGACGGCATCGGATGTTTTGGTAGAAAGCCTCATCGATTGGGGCGTGGATACGGTCTTCGGTCTGCCCGGAGACGGCATCAATGGATTCATGGAAGCGCTGCGCACGCACCAGGACCGCATTCGCTATATCCACGTGCGCCACGAAGAGACCGCCGCCATGGCTGCCTGCGGCTACGCGAAGTTCACCGGCAAACTCGGCGTCTGCTTCGCCACCGCGGCGCCGGGCGCGATCCACATGCTGAACGGCCTCTATGACGCCAAAATCGACCAGGCACCCGTGCTCGCCATTTCGGGCATGACCTACCACGACCTCATCGGCACGCACTATTTACAGGACATGAACCAGGACTACCTGTATCAGGACGTCGCGATTTACAACCAACGGCTCATGGGCCCGGCGCACGCGAAAAACATCGTCGATTACGCCTGCCGGGCGGCCTTGAGCAACCGCGCCGTGGCTCACCTGGCGCTGCCGATCGATTACCAGGCCGCCTCGATGGAAACCGAGAAACGGTTCAAGCGCAACCTCAAAGGCCACACTTCGGAAGCCTTCACCGTTCCCAGGCGCATTCCGGAACGAACACAATTGGAGCGAGCGGCTCGGGCCCTCCAAGGCAAAAAGAAGATCGCGATTCTGGTCGGTTCCGGCGCACGTGGCGCGCGCCAGGAGGTGGAGCAGGTCGCTGACCGCCTCGGCGCGCCGGTCGTGAAAGCCTTGCTCGGCAAGGATGTTCTTCCCGACGACAGCCCCTACACCACCGGCGGCACCGGTGTGGTCGGTACGCGGCCCTCCTCCGATGTCTTCGAAAATTGCGAAGCGCTGGTTGTCATCGGCAGCTCGTTTCCATATATCGAATTTCTGCCCAAACCCGGTCAGGCTCTAGGCGTCCAAATCGATCACAAACCCGAGCGCATCGGCCTGCGCTATCCGGTGGATATCGGCTTGGTCGGCGACGCACAGGCGACGCTGCGCGAATGGTTACTCTATTTGCCGCGGAATGACGACCGCACGTTTCTGAAGCAAGCGCAAAAAGGCATGGAAGAGTGGTGGGACTTAATGGAAGAACGCGGCACGCGCACCGAGAAACCGATGAAGCCGCAAGTAGTCGCCTGGAACCTGAGCCAACTGCTCACCGACGATGCTATCGTCACAGGCGATTCGGGGACCGTCACCACCTGGGCGGCGCGCATGAAACTCCGCGCTCAGCAGCAGTTTTCCTTCAGCGGCACCTTGTGCAGCATGGCGGCCGGCCTGCCCTATGCGATCGGAGCGCAGATCGCCTATCCGGGCCGCCAGGTCATCACATTTACCGGCGATGGTTCGCTCACCATGATGATGGGCGACTTAGTCACGCTCGCCCAATACAAGCTGCCGGTCAAAGTGGTCGTCATCAAGAACAACACCCTCGGACTGATTAAGTGGGAGCAGATGATCTATCTCGGCAATCCCGAATACGGCGTCGATCTGTATCCGGTCGATTTCGTCAAAGTCGCCGAAGCCTGCGGGCTAAAAGGCGTGCGCATCGAGAACCCTAAGAATTGCAAGCAGCAATTAAAGGACGCGCTGGCGGCGGACGGCCCCGTTGTCATCGAATGCATCACCGATCCGAACGAACCGCCGATGCCGCCGAAGGCCACCAAGGATGAGATCAAGAAATTGACAAAAGCGCTAGCTCGAGGCGAACGCGACCGCGCGCGCATTTCCCTCACCATCGGACGACAAGCGATGGATGAAGCGCTGTTTCCCGCAAGCGATTGGGGCGTGGGTGCCCGCGCGGTGCAGAAGATCACGGGCAAGGATAAGAAGGAGGACAAGAGTTGATTCCTTCCAAGGAAGTCCTGCCGGAACAGGAAGCGCAAGAGCTTGCGCGGAAACTGCGGCGGCGGACGCGGGCCGAAGTGCGCTTCGATTCCGGCTCGCGCGCGCTGTACGCGTCGGATTTGTCGATCTATCGTCAGGTCCCCATCGGTGTGGTCATCCCGCGCACCTACCAGGACGTGATCCGCACCGTCGAACTCTGCCGCGAGTTCCACGCGCCGATCTTCGGGCGCGGCTGCGGCACCAGTCTCGCCGGCCAATGCTGCAACACCGCGGTCGCGATCGATTTTTCCAAGTATCTGAACAAAGTTCTCGAAATCAACCCGAAGAAAAAGTATGCCTGGGTCGAACCGGGCGTGGTTCTGGACCTCTTACAGGAGGATGCCGAGAAGCACCATCTAATGCTTGGCCCCGATCCTGCAACCCACGAATACTGCACTATCGGCGGCATGGTCGGCAACAATTCCTGCGGTGTCCACACCGTGATGGCCGGACGCACCGCGGATAACGTCGAGGAGCTCGACATCCTCACTTACGATGGCGTTCGCATGACTGTCGGCCGCACCAGCGAATCGGAATTGGAAGCGATTATCCGCAACGGCGGCCGGCGCGGCGAGATTTACGCAAAACTCAAGAGCATCCGCGACCGCTATGCCGACGAGATTCGCGCCCGCTTCCCCAAAATTCCGCGGCGCGTCTCCGGCTTCAATCTCGACGAACTTCTTCCCGAGAACGGTTTTCACGTCGCACGCGCGCTGGTTGGAACTGAGAGCACCTGCGCGATTACCCTGCGCGCCAAGGTGAAACTGGTACACCGGTCGCCTCACCGCGCGCTGGCCATCGTTTGCTTCCCCGACATGTTCACGGCGGGCGATTGCGCCGCGGCCTTTCGCGAGCTCGGCCCCATCGGCCTCGAATGTTTTCACCGTAAGGTGATCCAAAACGAACATCGCAAGGGCAACAAGATGCCCGGCGAAAAGCTGCTGCCCGAGGCGGACACTTACGTGCTGCTCGAATTCGGCGGGGAATCGAAAGACGAAGCCGTCCGGCTGGCGAAAAAGGCCGTCGGTAAGATCCGTGAGATCGACAACAAGCACACCGAGATCCGGCTGATCGAAAATGAGCACGACCAGAAGCTGATCTGGAAAGTGCGGGAAAACGGCGTGGGCGCCAGCCGCATTCCCGGCGTGGAAGATGCCTGGCCAAGCTGGGAAGATGCCGCGGTTCCCGTCGATCAAGTCGGCAATTACTTGCGCGAATTGCAAAAATTGCTCGACAAGCATGGCTACACCATGACCATGTTCGGCCACATCGGCGATGGCTGCTTGCATACGCGCATCACGTTCAATCTGAAAACGGCGGAAGGCGTCCGGCAGTATCGAGCCTTCCTGACCGAAGCGGTGCATGTCGTCAGGAGGCTTGGCGGGTCGCTTTCCGGAGAGCACGGAGACGGCCAGCGCGGCGAGTTTCTGCCCATCCTGTACGGCTCCGAAATCGTCCAGGCGTTCCGCGAATTCAAATCGGCCTGGGACCCGGATTGGAAGCTGAACCCGGGCAAGGCGATCGATCCGTTTCCGGTCGACACGAACCTGCGCATGGGGCCCGACTACAAGCCCAAGCCGGTGCTCACCGTCTTTCAATTCCCGGACGACCATGGCAGCTTGGCGGAAGCGACCGAGCGCTGCTTCGGCGTGGGCAAATGCAGGCGCCTCGACGGCGGCACCATGTGCCCGAGCTTTCATGCCACGCGCGAAGAGATGCACTCGACGCGCGGCCGCACGCGCCTCTTGTTCGAGATGCTCCGCGGCGAAGTCCTCCAGGACGGCTGGAAAGACCCGCACATTAAGGAAGCGCTCGATCTTTGTTTGTCATGCAAAGGCTGCAAGGGCGATTGCCCGGTCAACGTAGATGTCGCGACTTACAAGTCCGAGTTTCTCTATCACTATTACGAAGGCAGCGTGCGTCCGCCCGCGGCCTATAGCATGGGCCAGATTTCTCGCTGGGCGCAGCTTGCCTCGAAAATGCCCGACCTGGTGAATTTCTTTACTCAGACACCGGGCCTCGCTTCGATTGCAAAATCGCTCGGCGGCGTCACCCAGCGCCGTAAGATGCCGGCGTTTGCCCGGCAGACCTTTCAGTCCTGGTTCGCCGACCACCGCGAGCGCACCAAGCGCAAACACGAAGACCGGCCGCCCGTTCTGCTCTGGCCCGATACCTTCAATAATCATTTCTTCCCGCACACCGCGATAGCGGCGGTAGACGTGCTGGAATCGGCCGGATACAGGGTCGAAGTACCCGGACGCTCCCTTTGCTGCGGCCGCCCACTCTACGATTACGGATTTCTCGATCAGGCGAAGCGCAATCTGGAAGATATCTTGGACGCGCTCGCGCCGCAGATCACGACAGGCGTGCCGATGGTTGTGCTCGAGCCGAGCTGCGCTTCCGTTTTCGCCGATGAGCTGACCAACATTCTGCCTAGGAACCAGGATGCGCACCGGCTGCGTTCGCAGACTCAATTATTCGGCAAATTCCTGATGGATGCCAAGTATGCACCGCCCGCGCTTAGGCGCAAAGCGCTCATACACGGGCATTGCCATCACAAAGCGATCTTCGACATGTCGCCGGAGGAAAAGATCCTGGCGCAGATGGGAGTGGAGGCGGATCTGCTCGATTCGGGCTGCTGCGGCCTCGCCGGATCGTTCGGCTATGAAGAGCATCATTACGACATTTCGATGAAGATCGGCGAGCGTGTTCTGCTGCCGAAGGTGCGCGAGGCCCCGCGCGATACGCTGATCGTCTCCGACGGCTTCAGTTGCCGTGAGCAGATTATGCACGCGACGCGCCGCCACGGCATGCACCTCGCTGAAGTGATCCAAATGGCGCTGCACCAGCCCTTGCCGCCGCCGAAGAAATTCATCGAGACCGGCTGGATCCAGGAAGAACCTTCTTATCCGGCACTTACAGCAGCCGCAGGTATTGGCTTACTCGCCGCGGGCGGATTATATGTACTTAGTAAGAACAAGCCGCCACTTCGCGACTAACCCTCACTGAACCGCTAATGCTGCTGCCCCATGGCGGCAAAGCGGCGCTCGAGTTCTTCGTGCGAAACGTCTTCGACATGCGTCGAGATCCACCACGTGTTCCCGCAGAGATCTTCCACGCCGCCGCTGCGGTCGCCGTAGAATTCGGTCTTAACTTCGCGGACGGTTTTGCCGCCGGCCGAAATCGCTTGCCGGAACGTCCGGTCCACGTCCTCGACGTACAGATAAATCATGGCGGGCATCGCTTTCCAGTTATCGCGGGATTGCCCAATCATGATCATCGAATCGCCAATTTTGACTTCGCCGTGCATGAAACTACCACCCGGATGGCGTGAGACATGAACTTCCGCCGCTCCGAAAGCTCGCTTCAGAAATGCGATCTGCTTGTCGCCGTCATTCACCAGCAAATAAGGCGTCGCAGTATGAAAACCGTCGGGAATGGGTTTAACTTTGGTAGCCATAATGCTCCCATTGTGCCCGAATCGGGGATTGCCCGGACTGTAAAAAATGGAAGCGGCCGGCTCTTTGCCTCCTACTTTGGTTGTATTTCACAACCCGCCTCTGGAGGGAAGACAGAACGGCGGTTTCCCTTTAAGCTGGTCTCAATCCCGGTTTGAGTAGCTGATAAAGCGGATCGCTGAGAGGTCCTTCCCCCCTGGACCTCTTAGCGGCTCCGAGATTTTTCACCCATGCCACATATTGCACTCCCTGAAGGGTTACCTGGAATCACGAGCGGATTTGCCTTTCGCCCGGAGACAGCCCAGCCGATGCGCGAACTGGCCGAAGTGCTGCTGCGCGGCTCAAGCTCCCTGACCTGCGGCGAGCGCGAGATGATCGCAAGCTTCGTCTCGACCCGGAACGATTGCTATTTTTGCCAGACCAGCCACCGGGCCGCGGCGGCCCATCATGACGGCTGCGATTACGAACTGGTGGATGCGGTGCGTTTCGATTACGAAAACGCGCCGGTATCGGCCAAGCTCAAGGCGTTGCTCGCGATTGCCGGCAAGGTGCAGCAGAGCGGTAAGAATGTCACTTCGGAAGATATTGCACGGGCGCGCAAGGAAGGCGCCACCGACATAGAGATCCACGACACGGTGCTGATTGCGGCGGCGTTTTGCATGTACAACCGATACGTGGACGGCTTGGCGGCGTATACGCCCCAGGACACCCAACTCTACGACGAAATGGGCGCGAGGATGGCGGAGGTTGGGTATGCGAAGCGTACTGCGGAGCCTAAGGCGCTATCCGGTCATCCGTAACCGCATATCCTCACTCCCCACTACACCCGCAGCTCAAACCCCCGCTGCTGCATTCCGGCAATCATGCGGTCGCGAACCGTCGAAACTTCATCGCTATCCAGCGTATGATCGAGCGCGCCGGTTTCGATGTGATAGGAAACGCTCTTCTTAGCTTCCGGCAGCGGCGGGCCGGAGTATTGGCGCACAAACTCGATCGAGGCGAGCGCATCGCCGGCAAGGTTCGTCAATGCGTTTTCGATTTCGGCTGCCGGGGTCCTGACATCCGTCACAACCGAGAGATCGAAGCCGCTGGTCGGATACTTGCGCGGCGGTTTGTACCGGATGCCGCGCGCCGCCGCAATCTGCTGGGCAATGCGCAGATCCACATCGAATAGCACGGCGCGGCCCTCGATATCTTCGGCCTGCAATAAAGAAGGATGCAGTTCGAAGATGCGGCCTATCGGCGTATCCCGCCAAAGAATTTCCGCGGTGCGCGTGGGATGTTCATAGGGGCATGGTTTGGTTGCGGCCAGCTTAGCGCCCGGAAACACGCATTGGACGACGCGCTTGAGCTCGAAGAAATCCCGCTCGTCGCCATGCGCATTATAGAGCGCCGCGGCGGCGTGCTCAATCTCGTTCGGCAGCGCGGGCGCCGGCTGGGGATGAATTTCGCTGCCGATCTCGAAAATGCGAAATTCACGAAAATGCCGGACGTTGCCGGCGATGTTGCGGAACAGTCCAGGCAGCAGGCTCGCGCGCAGGTGGGTCAAATCTGCAGCAATCGGATTCCGAATCGAAACGTGTTTTGCGATTTCAAGCGAAAAGCGTTGCGCATCGGCCTCGTTCGCGAACGAATAGTTGTGTAATTCCGTGAAGCCTTGCGCGGCAAGCGTTCGCCGCACCTGCCTGAGGTAACTTCGCATGGGATTGGCCGGCGGCACGGTAGCCGCAACCAGCGGCGCTGCCGGCGCAATCTCGTCGTAGCCTACGATCCGGCCGATCTCTTCGACCAAATCTTCCGGGCATGAAATATCCTTAGTAGCTCGCCACGTGGGGATCGTCACCAGGAGCGGCCCGGCGGCGGTCTCCTCCACGCCGAATCCCAGAGCCGTGAGGATGCGCACGATCTTAGCTTGCGAAACGCGCTTGCCCAGTTTTCTGCTCACGACATCTGCCGACAGGGCTAGCGGGGGAATCAGCGGCATCGGCCCGCGATCATCCGCAACGCCGCCTGCCGCCACAATGCCCGGCGAAACCTGGTGGAACAGTTCGACGGCCCGGGCGATCCCGCGCACCGTGTTCTCCGGATCGAGCGCCTTCTCGAAACGAATCGAGGCGTCGGTGCGCAATTTGTATCGCGTCGAAGTGAGCCGCACGCTGGCGGCTTGGAAATTGGCACTCTCCAAAACCACGCGCCTCGTGCTCGCGGAGATCGCGCTATCGGCCCCGCCGATCACGCCCGCAATCGCAATCGGGCCGCTGGCGTCGGCGATGACCAGATCCGCCCGATCCAGCTTGTAGGTCTCGCCGTTCAAAGCGCGAATGCTCTCGCCCGCGCGTGCCCGGCGCACAAAAATCGTTCCGCCCGCGAGCTTATCTGCATCGAAAGCGTGCATCGGCTGCGGCAGCTCGGCGAGCACGTAATTCGTCACATCGACCAGGTTGCTGATCGGGTTCAGGCCGACGCTCGCGAGCCGTTCCTGCAGCCAATGCGGCGACGGGCCAACCGTGGCGTTCTCCAAGAGCAGCGCGCTGTAACGCGGACAAAGTTGGTAATCCTCGATTTCGATTCGACTCGCGCTGCTCCCGCGCTTCGGCAGCAGCTTGGATTGCACCGGATCCACCAGCTTGCCTTCCGTAATGGCCGCCACCTCGCGCGCCATTCCGTAATGTCCCCACAGATCGGGCCGGTGCGTCAGGCTCTTATTGTCGATCTCAATGATCCAGTCCGCGCCCGCGGGCTCAATGCCCTCGCACTCGGCGGTTTTCATCGTGATCAGATGTTCCAGCTCGTGCGGTTCGACCGCCAAGCCTGGAACCATCTCCCGCAGCCATTGATAAGAGAATTTCATTCCCCTCTAAAGAGCCTACAGCTAAATCAGAACTGTGTGAGGAAGCGTAAATCGCCGCCCTGCAACTGCCGGATATCGTCGATTTCATAGCGCATCATGGCCAGCCGTGTCAAGCCCAGCCCGAAGGCGAAGCCGCTCCATTCGTCCGGATCGATCCGGCTCATGCGCAGCACGTTCGGGTGGATCAGACCACATGGCAGAAGCTCCACCCAGCCGCTCTGCTTGCAAACCGGGCATCCGGCGCCGTCGCAGATAAGGCAGCGAATATCGAGCTCGAATCCGGGTTCGACGAACGGGAAATACCCCGGGCGCAGCCGCACCTTCACATCGCGCCCGAAAATCGAACTCAGCAGCGTCTTCATGAAATAGATCAAATTAGCGACCGAGACTTCGCGGTCCACCATCATGCCTTCGAGCTGGTAAAACGTGTGCTCGTGCGATGCGTCCACTTCTTCGTTGCGAAACACGCGGCCGGGCGCGATCATGCGCAGCGGCGGCCCGTATTTCCGCATCCCGCGTACCTGCACCGGCGAAGTATGCGTGCGCAGCAGATGCCCGCCCTCTAGCCAGAACATGTCCTGCATGTCGCGTGCCGGATGCGTCGGCGGGATGTTGAGGGCATCGAAATTATGCTCTTCGGTTTCTACCTCCGGTCCATCGAGCACGGCGAATCCCAGGGAAGCGAACAGGTCTTCGATCGCTTCCTGAAGCTGGGTCACCGGATGCAGACTGCCGGGCCGCACGCCGGGGGCGGGCAAGGTGACGTCAATCCATTCTTCGGACAGTCTGCCGGCTAAATCCGCCTGTTCGAAGTGGCGTTGCTTCTGCTCGTATTCGACCTCGAGATCCTGCTTCACCGCGTTGAGCAGCTTGCCGAGCTGGGCGCGCTCCTCCGCGGGCAGCTTGCCGAATTCTTTGGTAATGCGCGCCAGCTCCCCTTTGCGGCCCAGCGCGCGCACTCGCGCCTCTTCCAATTCATCGGCGGAGAGAGCAGACGTGAAAGCCGCAAGCGTCGAGCGCCGCAGCTCTTCCAGCTTGGTTCCGACCATTCCGTCTACGACAGCTTCGCCCCCTGACGGTCGAGCAGATTGGCGATCTCTTCGTGTCCGTAAAGCAGCGCCAGATCGAGCGGCGCCTGGTTGTTATCCGCCCGCACATGGACGTGGGCTCCATGCGCCAGCAGCAGTTCGAACATGGCGCGATTTCCGGTTTGCGCCGCGGTGTGCAAACCCGTCCAGCCTCCGTGCTGCTGCGCGTTGGCATCGGCGCCGTTCTCGAGCAGCAGCTGCATGACTTCGATCTGCCCTCCCGCGGCGGCCGCGTGCAGCGGCGTGTTCTTCATCATGTTGGTCGAGCGGTCGTCCACCTGCATGCCGCGGTTTAGCAAACCCTTCGCCAGCTCGGTCTGTCCGAAAAATGCCGCCAGATGCAGCGCTGTCCAGCCGTCGCTGCTATGCTCGCCGAGCATCGCCGGATTGCTGTCGATTCGTTCCAGCACATCGGAAGTCCACCCGGCCGCGCAAGCAGCGAACAGGTCCAGCTTGGGGCCGAACGACAACAGATAATTGGCCATCTCCTCGTGGCGGTAATATTTCGCCAGCAGAAAGGCGCTTTGACCCTCCTCATTAGCCGCATCGATCAAGGCGCTGTCTTCGGCGACCGCCGCTTTCACGCCCGCCAGATCGCCGCGCTTGACCTGTTCGTGAAACGAATGCAAATCCACCATGCTCAGGCCGCGGGAACAAACACCTCGCCGGATTTGCTGATTTCCCAATCGAGATGGTTGATATAGAAAAGCAGAACCGCGCGCGGATACTTTTCCGAGAACTCTTGAAAAACGCGTTGCTTCCAGCCTTCGGTCAAATATTTGCCGGCTTCCAGATCCTTGTCGAAAAATCCGTTGTCATGCGGGATGGCGAGGAAATCCAAAACCGAGCCAATCATTTCCATATGCGAGAGCAGCAGCACCTGCGAAAGATCGGTGGCAAAATCCTCCTCCCCGGCCTCAATGCGCGCCCAGAGCTTCGGTTCCGCTTTCCGCAGCGATTCGGAGTTCAGCTTCACCAGGCGCGCGCGCAGCTTGAAGCGTTCATAGATCTTAAACGTCTTCAGTTTGCCGATGGAAATCCCGCGTATCAGCTTGCCGAACACCTCCGGCCCCAGCCCCAGATACACGTCGCACATGCGCATCGTGCCAAGAGTAACACAGCAGGCGCGGTGCGGTAAGATCGTAGGTTTTGGGTTTCCTCGCAATTTCATGAGCAATTTAATCGTTCTCGGCGCGCAATGGGGCGACGAGGGCAAAGGCAAGATCGTCGACCTGCTGTCGGAAAGATTCGCCGCCGTCGCGCGCTACCAGGGCGGGCACAACGCCGGGCACACGGTGTTCATCGGAGAGCGGAAATTCATCCTGAAACTGATCCCGAGCGGCGTGCTGCGGCCCGGCGTTCTGGCGGTGATCGGAAATGGCGTGGTCATCGATCCCGCGGCGCTCCTCGAGGAGATCTCGGCGCTGGAGGCCATGGGCATCGATGTCAAATCGCAGCTCCGCGTCAGCAATCGCGCCCACGTGATCTTCCCCTTCCACCGCACGCTCGAACAAATTTCGGAAGGACGCGACAACCGCAAAGCCATCGGAACCACCTCGCGCGGCATCGGGCCCTGCTACGAAGACAAAATCGCCCGGCGCGGCATTCGCATTGCGGATCTCGTCGATGCCGATTTCGACGCTCTCTATTGCGCGCTCGCCGAGGACAAACAGCTCATCGCGGACGCGTTCCACATCGCCGAGCGCATCGATTTCCATGAGATCCTCGACCGCTACCGCAGCTTCGCCGAGCAGATCCGTCCGCTCGCCTGCGACACCGCCCATCTGCTGAACACGATGATCCGCGAAGGCAAGAGCATCTTGTTCGAAGGCGCGCAGGGGACGATGCTCGATATCGATTTCGGCACTTATCCCTTCGTCACCAGCTCCAGCGCCACCGCCGGAGGCGCGTGTACCGGCACGGGCGTGCCGCCGACCAAGATCGACGGCATCGTTGGCGTCTCCAAAGCCTACATCACGCGCGTCGGCGCCGGCCCGTTTCCTTCCGAAGACCTGACCGAACTCGGTGAACAGATTCGTCGTGCCGGTAACGAATTCGGATCGGTAACGGGACGTCCGCGCCGCTGCGGCTGGTTCGATGTGCCGCTGTTGCGCTATACCGCGGAAGTGAACGGTTTCGACAGCCTGGTCATCACCAAGCTTGACGTGCTCGACGATCTCGACGAGATTCCGGTGTGCGTCGCCTACGAAGTGGGCGGCGAGGTGATGACGCAAATGCCTGCCAGCACGCGCGGCATGGAAGCCATCAAGCCCGTCTTCGAGCGCCTGCCCGGCTGGAAGCAATCGACGCGCAACATAACCCGGCTCGGCGATCTGCCCGCCCGAGCGACGGGTTATCTCAAATTCCTCGAAGCAAAAACCGGCGTCGAGATCGGCTCTGTCTCCAACGGCCCCGAACGCGACGAAACCATGATCGTCCCCGGCTCGAAATTGGAAAAACTGCTCGCGCAAAACGAAATTGGTGGGCCCTGTAGGATTTGAACCTACGACCAAAGGATTATGAGTCCTCTGCTCTGACCGCTGAGCTAAGGGCCCGCGCGAGAATCGCCGTGTCCGCGACTCTTCGCTAACGTAACACGAGCGTAACTTGCCCGCCGCGGGCCCGGGAACACTCCCCCGGCAGGTGCGAACCGGAATAAGCCGAACCCCTTAGCCCAGAACCCTATCTGCCGGGGAGGGGACTAGTCACGGCCTGCCTTCATCGCTTATCTTGACATCGGAGGCTCATTGGTTTTTTGCCAATGAGTATCTCAAGGAGGATTAAGTCCGTGGAACAACAAGCTTCTCAGTGGGTCACTTTGGGTATCGCTCTGGCGACAGGATCATTCTTTCTGCTCCGCAGCGTGCGGCCGGCCAAAGAACGGCGCTCGATCGGGCAGGCTTCTATCCATCTGCTTTACAGAACCGTCCGGTTCTTCTGGGCTGTGGTGCGGGCGGTCGATGTCGGCTACCTCGAATACCGGCGCGTAGTCACCCTGATGCCGCTCGAAATCGAAAACGAACGGCAGTTCGGCAAGCTCATTAAACCGGCCGAAGATGGCGGGTCCGAGCACCTCAACTGGAGACCAGCGGAACTGAAGTAGTACCAGTACTGCGGAGCCGCACCAAGGGGGAAACCCCCCGTCGCCCAAACTGGTCCAGGTACCAGGGAGGTGTTCATGGCGAAGCTCCGGCTGGCTGTGTTGTCAATCTTACTGCTGGGCGCCGTAGCACTCATCGGTTGCGGCGGAGGAGGGGCTTACTACGGAGTCGCCGTAGGCCCGCCGCCACCGCCCCCTGTCTATGGCCCCGTCGGAGTGGCTCCCGGGGTCGGGTTCATTTGGACCAACGGCTACTATGACTTGAATGGTAACCGCTGGCGATGGCATCAGGGCCAATGGAGGCGGCCGCCGCACCGCGGTGATCGCTGGGTATCGCCGACCTGGCATCGCCACAAGCACGGCTGGGTGCGCCGCGGAGGCAAATGGCAACGCGGACGCCGCCATCGCCATTGACATCCGGGGCTGCTCCGATCCTTACGCAACAGAACCCCGATCGTGAGGGAGGGTGTCCGATCCGCTATCGTAAGTGAGTGGACCTGGAGAAAGCCATTTTGCGCAAAGTGGGCGAGGCGATCGCGCGCTTCCGCATGATCCGGGAAGGCGATCGCGTCGCGGTAGGAATCTCCGGCGGAAAGGACTCGCTGACGCTCCTCGAAGCTCTTCTGCGCCTGCGGGAACGCGCGCCGGTTCGCTTCGATGTTTTCGCTTTCACTATCGAACAAGGCAAGTTCCTTTCGTCCATCGAGCCGGTCGGGAAATGGCTGCTCGACCGCGGCATCCCCTGGACCTGTGTCCAAGACACGCCCTCGCTGAATCTTCTCTCCGAACAGCCGGACCATGGCTGCGACGTCTGCAGCCGCTTCCGTCGGCGCGCGGTATACGAAATCGGGCGCAAGCTCAACGCCAACGTCATCGCACTTGGGCACACCGCGGACGATTTCTGCGAATCCTTTCTGCGCAACGCGCTCTTCACCGGCCGTATCAGTGCGCTGCCGCCGGTTACCTGGTCGAGCAAACGCGAATTCCGCTTGATCCGGCCGCTGGTGTTCGTGCCGGAAGACCTCACGCGCGCGTTTGCAGCGAGTCTAGGCGCGCCCGTCATCCCTTGCGGCTGTTCGCAGAAAACCGGCACGGTGCGCCGCGGTTTGCGCGACTTCTTTGCCGATCTCGAACGCGAACATCCTTATCTGAAGCAGACTCTGCTCTCGGCCATGGGGCGCATCGATACCGCGCGTCTGCTGGACACACGCTTTCTCGAGCTCGACGGCGCCGTGGGTCAGCCGGAGCTTGCCGAATCGACGGATGCGCTAGTAACCATCGGCACGATATAAAATTCGTAAGTTGGACTCCGAATTAATTGTGGTGAACGGACCGCTCGCCGGCGCCCGCTATGCGCTCGGCGGCGAAGAGCTGCTCATCGGGCGCGCTCCCAATGCCAACATCGTTTTCTCCGAGCCCGAGATCGGCTGGCGCCATTGTCAGATCAAGCGCCAAGGCGGGCGGTTCACGATCGTCGATCTGCGAACCTCGCTCGGAACCTACATTAACGGCATGCGGTCGGTCGAGCGCTGGCTCGAAGACCGCGATCAGATCGGGATCGGCAAAACCGTTCTCATGTTCCGCTCGTCGGCCGAGAGCGGCCAGCGCATTCCGGTGTCCGCCGGGAACAAACCCATCCTGCTGGCGGCCTGTTCGCTCGTGTTTCTGTTCCGCGCCTTAGCAGCCGGAGCCTCGGGCGACCGGTCGGAGGTCTTAAAACGGCAGATTCTGCGTCTGGTGGGCGACCTGATTCCGTTGCAGGAAAGTCTACTGCTGCTGGGCGCAAGCGAGGCGGAACTCATAACGGCTCTGGACGCGTATGCGGAGAGCAATCATGCGGATTTTCAAAGTGCGCTCCAGCGTGTCTGCCGCGAAGGAGCCTTTGCCGCTGTCGAATCCGGCATCATGTCCGTTCCGCTCTACATTTCCGGAGCGCTTGCCGGCGCCCTGCTGGTACGGCTATCGTCCGCCGAGCAGCCGCACTGGAACACCCATTTTCAAACGCTCACTTCGATCGCTTCTCTTGCCTCCATCGGCTTCGAGGCAAATCAAGAGGTCGAAATGCTCAAAGCCGAAAACGCTCTGCTTCAGGAGCAGATTGCAGCCAGGGCCGGAATCCTCGGCAACAGCCCGGCGATTCGGAAGCTGCTGCGGATGATCGATCGCGTCGCCGCGCGCGATACTACGGTCCTGATCACCGGCGAAAGCGGCACCGGGAAAGAGTTGATTGCGCGCGCGCTGCACGAAAAAAGCCCGCGGTGCGAGCGTCCGTTCATCGCCGTGAACTGCGCCGCGCTCAGCGAATCCCTTTTCGAGAGCGAGCTGTTCGGCCATGAAAAGGGCGCCTTCACCGGCGCTATCTCGCTCAAGCGCGGCCGTTTCGAGCTGGCGCAAGGCGGCACGATTTTTCTGGACGAAATCGGCGAGCTCGCGTCGCCTCTGCAAGCCAAGCTCCTGCGCGTCCTGCAGCAGCGCGAATTCGAGCGCGTCGGCGGTGCCCAAACGCACGCGCTCGATATCCGCGTCATCGCCGCCAGCAATCGCGACCTGCCTGCCGATGTCCGCGAGGGCAAGTTTCGCGAGGACCTTTATCACCGGCTGAACGTGGTCGCGCTGCATTCGCCCGCGCTGCGCGAGCGCTCGGAAGATATTCCGCTGCTCGCCCATTATTTTCTCCAGCGCTCGTCCGAACACTGCAAACGCCGTGTCTCGGGCCTCTCGAAGCAAGCGGAGAGCCTGCTACTCGAATACTCCTGGCCCGGCAACGTGCGCGAGCTGGAAAATGCCATGGAGCGCGCCGTCGTGCTCGGCGTCTCGGAAGTGGTGCTGCCCGAGGATTTGCCGGAGATCCTGCTCGAAACCGCCCCGCGCGAAGGCGGCGCCAAGTACCATCATTCGGTAGGCCAAGCCAAGCGCGAGGCCATCCTCGATGCTTACGCCCAAGGCAATGGCGATTACAAGCAAGCCGCGCGCCTGCTCGGGCTGCACCCCAATTATTTGTTGCGATTGGTCCGCAATCTCGGTCTCCGCGACGAAATCAACCGCGCCCTGGCCAGTTCCGCCGGGTAAGCCGTTTAGCATTCCTAAACGGCGGATTCAGTTCATTTGATTGACGCTGAGGGCGCGCACCCTTTATAGTTCATTCGTTTGAGCCTCTTTCTTACACGCCGTGCTTTATTGCAAGACGCCTTGGCCCTGACCGCTGCTTGCGGACTGCAGGCCGCCCCGGCCGCCGGGAAACCGCGCATCCGGCCGCCCAGCTTTCCCCGGCGGACCTTCGACATTACAAAATTCGGCGCTGTCGCCGGCGGTACGAAATGCACCGCAGCTATCCGCAAGGCAATCCAGGCGTGCACCGCAGCCGGCGGCGGACGCGTTGTGGTGCCCAAGGGCCGTTTTCTCACTGGCGCGATTCACCTCGAAAGCAACGTGAATCTTCATCTGACCGAAGAGGCCACGCTGCTGTTCAGCCAGGATCCAAGCGACTATCTACCGGTCGTCTTCACACGCTATGAGGGCGTCGAGTGCATGAACTACTCGCCTTTTATTTACGCTTTCGAAAAACAAAATGTCGCCGTGACCGGCCCGGGCATGCTCGATGGACAAGCAGATCAAGAGCATTGGTGGCCCTGGTCGGGCAGCAGGCGCGGAGGCTGGAAGCCTGGCCAGCCGAACCTCCACCACGACCGCAAGAAACTATTCGCCATGGGCCAGCGCGACGTCCCCGTAAAGCGCCGCGTTTTCGGCAAAAGCCATTACCTGCGTCCCAACTTTGTCCAGCCCTACCGCTGCACCAACGTGCTGCTCGACGGCTTCCGCGTGAAAGCTTCGCCGATGTGGGAATTGAACCCGGTGCTTTGCCGTAACGTCACAGTACGCAACATTCACATCGACAGCCATGGGCCGAACAACGACGGCTGCGATCCGGAAGCCTCGCGCGACGTTCTCATCTCGAATTGCACCTTCAGCACCGGCGACGATTGCATCGCTGTGAAATCGGGGCGCAATCGCGATGGCCGGCGCGTCGGCGTACCTTGCGAAAACGTATTCATTCAGGACTGCCATATGGAAGACGGCCACGGCGGCGTCTCCATCGGCAGCGAAGTCTCCGGCGGCATCAAGAACATCGTGGTGGAGCGCTGCCGCATGAGCAGCCCCCACCTCCAGCGCGGATTGCGCATCAAAACCAACTCCTACCGCGGCGGTGTCATCGAAAACATCACATTTGCGCATGTCACCATCGGGCAGGTCGCCGATGCGGCCATTTCGGTGGATTTCTTTTACGAAGAAGGCGAAGGCGGACCGTTCGCGCCTTCGGTAAAGAACATCGCCGTTTCCGATGTGACCTGCCAAAAGAGCAAGTACGCCGTGTTCCTGCGCGGGTACGCGAATGATCCCATCAGCGGCGTGACCATCTCCCATTGCGCCTTCAAGGCCGCTGCGAAAGGCGCATTTTTCGAGCACGTCAAGTCGGTGGATATCAGGGATACAACAATAAATGGGAAACCGCTGCAAGTTTAGCGAGAGATGATTATGTCGAATCTTGTTCTGGAGAAATACTCGTTCGGTGTGGGTGACCGTTTCGCGCATCAGGCCAAGGCGCAGTTGCGCGCCTGCATGCTGGCCGCCGAGCGCGGCGTGAACGTCGTCCCGGTCTGGAATAAATCCAATCGCGAGCACATGATCATCGGCTCGGGCCCAAGCGAAACGCGCGCCCAGGCCGATGCCGCCGTCCGCGCGCTCGGTTGGAACAAGCCCTATCATGTGGATGCCGACCACATCAACCTCGGCACCGTGGGCCGCTATCTGGAGCCTTGCGATTTCTTCACCATCGATGTTGCCGATCTCATCGGTAAGCCGGCCGAAAACGCCGCCCTCGCATCGTTCCTCAAAAACCATCCCGAGTTCACGCGCGAACTGAGCATTCACGGAATCGAGCGTTCGCTTCCCGCAACAGCCGAATCTTCTGCCGCAATCGCCAACAAATATCTGGCCGCGGTGCAGGATGCCGGGCGCATCTATCGGCACATCGAATCGAAAAAGGGCCGCGGCGCTTTCATTCCGGAAGTCTCCATGGACGAGACGGACGCGCCCCAAACTCCGGCGGAACTGCTCCTGATTCTGGCGGCCATTGCCGATGAAGGCATTCCCATCCAAACCATCGCACCCAAATTCACCGGCCGCTTCAATAAAGGCGTCGATTACCAAGGCGATCTCGCCAAGTTCGCCGAAGAGTTTTCCGACGACATCGCGGTAATCGCCTTCGCAGTTAAGGAATATGGCCTCCCGGCAAACCTCAAGCTGAGCGTGCATTCGGGCAGCGACAAGTTCTCCATCTACCAGCCCATCCGCCGCGCGATGAAGAAGTTCGATGCCGGCGTGCATCTGAAGACCGCCGGAACCACGTGGTTGGAGGAACTGATCGGTCTTGCCGAAAGCGGAGGGGACGGATTATCTCTGGCGAAAGAGATCTATGCCGGGGCTTACGCACATCGGGATGAGTTGTGCGGGCCCTATGCCGCGGTCATTGACATCGATCCCGCCGCGCTTCCCGCGCCGGAGGCGGTTAACAAGTGGTCTTCCGGGCAATTCGTCTCCGCGCTGCGCCACGATCCGCGCTCCGCTTCCTATAACAGCAGTTTCCGCCAGCTTCTCCACGTCGGCTTCAAAATCGCCGCGAAAATGGAAGATCGCTATCTTCGTCTGCTCTCCGCCGCCGAGGATACAATCGCCAAAAACGTGACCGAAAATCTCTTCGAGCGGCACATCCGCCCGCTCTTCCTGGAACAATAGTGGGACAGACCATCGTCTCTTGTGGTCTGTCGGACGCACCTATAAAACATGACTTTTAAACTTTTTGATTTAACCGGCCGCGTGGCCGTTGTGATGGGCGGAACGTCGGGAATTGGGCGCGCGATCGCGCTGGGCCTGGCCGAGGCGGGAGCGGATGTGGTCGCCACAGGGCGCCGTGAGCATCTGGTTGCCGAACTGGCCGACGCAATCGGAAAGATGGGACGGAAAACCATCCGGCGCACGGTGGATGCCGCGAGCCGCGCTTCCATCGACGCGCTTCGCGATGAAGTTCTGAAGCAGTTGGGGCGCGCCGACATTCTGGTCAATTCCGCGGGACAGATTTTCCGCAAACCGACCGTGAGCATCGGCGAGAGCGAATGGAACACGCTGCTCGACGTGAATCTTACCGGAACCTTGCGCGCCTGCCAAAGCTTCTATGAACCGCTCGCGGCAAGCGGGCACGGGCGTGTGGTCAACATCGCCTCGCTGAATTCGTTCGTCAGTTTTTACGAAGTTGCCGCCTACGCAGCTTCGAAAACCGGCGTTTTGGGATTGACCCGCAGCCTCGCCGTCGAATGGGCGCAGAAGGGCGTCAATGTGAACGCCATTGCCCCAGGTGTCTTCCGCACGGAACTCAACGCGGCGCTCCTCGACGGCAGCGAACGCGGCCGCGAGTTGCTGACGCGCACGCCTATGAAACGCTTCGGCAAAATCCCCGAGCTCGTCGGCACCGCGATTTTCCTCGCCTCCGACGCCACCAGCTTTGTCACCGGCCAATGCATCGCCGTCGATGGCGGATTCCTGGCCTCCGGCGTAAACGTGTAGCAAGCCGGGCAAGCGTATCTCTTGCTACAACACGATCGAAATCGGGTGGCGTCACGCTCGGCGACCCTAAGGTGAAAGACCTCGTGCATGAGGGCCACAAATACTGATGCCGGCATTTGTGCCAGGCGCGCGTCACCCGATAGACAGAAAAAAGACCTACTTGGACCTCGGAGTGAAACGTGAGAAGACATCGCAATCTCCGCCCGGCCAAGCCCCTATGATTTTGCCTCGCGACCTGTCAAGATGCCCAGTGAACATCGAAGTTCCAGTGTCTTGCCAACTGAAAGAAACGGCATCCCCATCCTGCGGACGGTAGTCTATCCCGTAAATCGCTTTTCCATAGTCGCCTTCTTTGGATTCAAACACATCAAGCGATACGGCCAATTTGAGGGGATCGAGCAAGTCGCGAACCGGATCCGGCTGGTCACGTGCATAGACATGAAGAACAC
>DASVGP010000166.1:0-7215 GCA_036379475.1 Bryobacteraceae bacterium
GTCTTTCGAAAAAAATGGATCGCCCGCTCCGCATCCGTTTCCGCAAGCGCAAAATCGCCGAGCTGTGAATACGCGGTCGCCAGATTGCCGGATGCGCGCCCGGCGATGGTGTAATCGGATAGATCCAAGGCAAGTTGGCGAGCTCGTTCTGCCGCTTCGACGCCGGCTCGGTAATGAAACAGGCGCATGTGGCAGACGGCCACCGAAACAAGAGCTCGCGCTTCGAGTTTGTGGTTTCGCGATTTGCGGGCCTGCCGCGCTGCCAGCCTGAAGGCCTGAAGCGCAGCGGAGTACTGGCCCGAACGCTCCAGCTTTCTCGCTTCGGCGATTCTTGCGGAAGCGGAACTGGAGACCGGCGCGGTTCGCAAGCGCGAGGTCGCGCCGGCCCATCCAGCCTGCGATAGACAAAGCAGGCTCAACAGGAAAATCGTTCGAGACAAACCCAAACCTGTGCCCGCCCCACGTAGCTTTATCCAGGGGTCAGATTTTTCCGTGAGGACTATCTTAAGGGTAAATCGTACTCTATCACTTTCGGAGAGTACCGAAAAATTAAAAATTCTTCGATTATGCTCCGAAGAATTCCGAGATCAATTCTTCGAAATAAATTGGAAAATGCATGGAAGCTCCTTTCGCACCCGAAGGTACAATCGACAGGAGCTTTCGGAGACTTCAGATGACGGTTAAGCTGCTGATTGAATTGGAGATATTTTTTTGAGGCTTTTTGTGACCCACGGGGGGCCACTTGCAAAATGCGCCGGCGCGACGATTTCCGTGGCGCCCGCGGTCATGCGTGCTGCGTAGCGACTCTTTGCGACGCTTGGGGCTCAGGTTCACTTGCGGCTCCGCTGCCCCGCCGCTACCGTCAGGCGAGCGGATTATCAGCCCACACTAAAGATCTTCGGCGACCAAGGGCATACCTGGAACCAGGGTGGATTGCGAACGCACGTTATACCGGGAGCGTGCGGCGACCAGCTTTTCGACTTCTTTGCGCGGCAGCGGCTTGGCGCCGCCGAGCAGTTCGGCCACCAGCGTGATGCGGGCGAAATGCTCCACCATTTCCATGCGGAAAAACGCCTGCCAGACGTCGCGCCCATACGATGTACAGCCATGGTTTTCGAGCAGCAGGGCGTCGTAGTCGGGAATCAAAGGCGCCATGCCGTCGCTCAGAGCGGGAGTTCCTGGCAATCCATAGGCGGCCAGAGGAACAGCGCCCAGGTGAATGATCACCTCCGGCAGCAAAGCTTTATCCAGCGCTTTCCCGGCAGCCGCGAAACCGGTCGCCACCGGCGGGTGCGCGTGTACCACCGCTCGCACGTCGGGGCGCATCGAATAGATTTTGAGGTGCATCATGATTTCACTGGTGCCCTCGCGCAGACCTTCGATTTTTTTCCCCGCCATGTCGCAAACGATCAGATCGTCCGGCCCGACTATGCTCTTGCTCACCGCGGTGGGCGTGCATAAGAGGCGGTCTTCGTCCAGGCGGATACTGACGTTGCCGTCGTTCATCGCCACCCAGCCCTTTTCGTAGATGCGGTGGCAAACCGAAACCAGGTCCTGGCGCGCATCCTGCCCCATGCTGCTCATAAGAACTTACCGATTCTAACAGGGCCGAAAGCAGCCATCGCTACAATGAAGACCGTGGAAAAGCGGCGCATGTGCCCAAACTGCCGGGCCTTCATCACCATCAAGGACCGCGTGTGTCCCTACTGCGGCGTTCAACTCGGGCCCCGCGCCATCGATATGCGCGCGACCCGCTTCACATCCTCGCTGCTGCCGCGGGCCAATCTGACCGGCGCCATTTTCATTACCATCAATATCGTTTTCTTCCTGATCGAACTGGCGGTCAACTACAGCGTGTTTCATGCCTCTCCGCTGAAGCTGAGCCCTTACGTTCCGCTTCTCCTCGGTGATGAGAATCCTCAACTAATCGTACAGTTTCATCAATGGTGGCGCTTGATCACCGCCGGCTTCTTGCATGCCGGCTTTCTGCACATCGGCTTTAACATGTGGGCGCTGTTCGATCTGGCCGGCGAAGTGGAACAGTTTTATGGAACCAGCCGGCTCATCGTCACCTACATTTTTTCCACCTTCATCGGCTTTCTCTTTGCGCTTTATTTCTCCGGAGCCGGTGCGCTGGGCGCTTCGGCGGCCTGCTTCGGGCTGATTGGCATCATGCTGGCCATGGGGCTGCGCCGCTCCGATCCCATCTCGCAGGCCGTGCGCAGTTTCTACACCCGATGGCTCATTTACGGAATCGCGCTCAGCTTTCTGCCGGGTATCAGCCTGGCGGCGCACCTGGGAGGGCTGGCGGGCGGATTCGTGATCGGCCTCCTGGGTGGTCTGCCGGGGATTCCCAACAGCCCTCGGGAAGTTCTGTGGAAGGTACTGGCGGCGCTTGCCATCATCGTGGCCGTCTACGCGTTTCTGCAGGATTTTGCGTCTTACCGTATACTCATCCAGCAAATAAGGTAATACTCAAAGAAGGCGGCTCTGTAAGCTGCCATTCAGATCAGCCTTGCCACAACCGATTTTGCTTCGTGGGGCCAAGCAGTTGTTGACGTTGCACGGTCCTGCTGGTGCACGCCGCGGCGCCGCGCTTGAAGATTTGGCCGCCATTGAAGATGGTGCGGTTCTGATCTGCGATGGCAAAATCGCGCACGTGGGGATGACGCGGCGCATCGAGAACCTGAAAGAGGCGCGCGATGCGCTCGACATTGCGGTACACGGGCGAGTGGTGATGCCGGCCTTTTGCGATCCGGGTCTGAATCTGGGGCGCGAGCCGGCTGGAGAAAGGAAAAGGCGGAAGAGAGCCGCCGAGTTGGATGCCGAAGCGCTGCAACTGATGCGGTCCTGCCGCCATCACGGTACGCTGACCGCCGCATGGAAGGCCAGCGGTGACGCGGCGGATTTTCATTCCGACCTGGCCGTGTTGCGCCAGCTTGCGAGAATCGCCGAAGAATCCCGCGAAATCGTCCAGACATGGAGGGTCGCCTTCGGTCGAGGAGAACGGGATTTTCTTGAGGTTCTGGAGACGATCGCGCGACGGAAACTGGCCGACTCAGTCGAAATCAAAGCCATCCCCGGCTCCCCGCTGGGCGAAGATATTTTCCGCGCCATCGACGATTCGGGACTTGGCCGCAAACTTTCCTGGCCCGGAGGTTCGCCGGATGGGCTCTCGCGGATACTCGGCCGGTTCCATCCACAAAGCGTGTTCTGTCCCCAGCCGCTCGTCGGACATGAGTGCCGGCTGTTGGCGGAGTCAGCCGCCATCGCCGTCTTCTCGCCAGGTGAACATGCGCTAGAGGGCGGCGAAGCCAATTCTGCGCGCGCGGTGGCCGATGCCGGCGGTGCCATCGCGCTCTCGAGCGGTTACGATTCTCGCCACACGCCGAGCTTCAGCATGCAAATGGTAGTCGCGCTCGCCGTGTTCCGTCTGCGCCTGAGCGCGGAAGAGGCCATCGCAGCGGCCACAATCAATGCCGCGTACGCCTGCGGCTGCGGCGAAACCGCTGGCAGCTTGGAATGCGGCAAACGCGCCAACGTCCTGGTTTTGGATATTTCCGACTATCGCGATCTGCCGCGACAGTTTGGCGTCAATCACGTCGCCATCGCGATTCGCGACGGAGCGGTCGTCTTCAGCAGGAATCGCTGGAAGGCAGGCGCTGCCTGAGAGCGCGGCTCATCGAGTGCGTTCCGAACTTCTCGGAAGGCCGCGACGCTTCCGTCGTCGATGCTTTGGAGCGCGCCTTTGCGTCCGTTCCAGGTGTGCTGATTCTGCATCGGACCAGCGATCCGGATCACAACCGCTCCGTAATTACGCTTGCCGGTCCGGGCCAAGCGCTTTTGGAAGCCGCGCTCCGGGCCGCGGCAATCGCCGCTGAACGGATCGACCTCAACCGCCATCGCGGCGAGCATCCGCGTCTGGGCGCGCTCGACGTGTTGCCCTTTGTCCCGCTCGAAGGCACGGCTATGACCGAATGCGTCGATCTGGCGCACCAGGCTGGCCGGCGCATTTGGGAAGAGCTGCGCATCCCTGTTTACTTCTACGAAGCGGCAGCGCTGCGTCCCGAGCGCGCGAGGCTCGAAAACGTTCGTCGCGGGCAATTCGAAGCATTGCGCGAGGCCGCGCTCAACGATCCTCGTAAACAGCCGGACCTCGGCGGCCCTTCGCTGCACCGCACCGCCGGCGCCGTCATTGTCGGCGCGCGAAAGTTTCTCGTCGCCTATAACATCAATTTGAAGTCCGGCGATTTGGAATTGGCACGAGCCATTGCCCGGCAAATCCGTGAGAGTAACGGCGGATTGCCGGCCGTGAAAGCGTTGGGTCTGCCTCTCTCTTCCCGCGGTTTGGTTCAGGTATCTATGAACCTCACGGACTTGGATCGAACGCCCCTGCGTGTCGTCTATGCCGAAGTCGAGCGCCTCGCAGCCGAGCACGGTATCGCCATCGAAGAAAGCGAATTGATCGGTCTGTTGCCAAGAAAGGCACTCGAGAACACCGATGCGGAATCATTGAAGCTCAAAGACTTTGATTCCCAGCGGATAATCGAGAATCGGATCGGCCAACTTACTGAGCCGCGAGCGCAAGGGAGCGGTCTTCAGCCGCGAACCTGACTGTGCTCGACAGCACGGCGCGTCTGGAAGGCGAAAATCCCAGCCATTGGGATTTCTCATCTGCAAATCGAAAAATCGGACGAGGCACCATTTTGAAAGACAGGCCGCGGGAATGCCGTGGTGCCTGATGTTGGCTGGCCATTGACACATCCCGCTGAATCATTTGCCCCGCTACAGATTCGGACCTCAAAGTCGATCCCCGCCGGCGATATGATTCAGGCAGGCGGCAATTTGAGACGTTCACCGCAGCAGATCAGCAGATCAGCAGATGAACTGACGGGCCAATGCCAGGGACCGGCGCAAAGACCACGCATTCAAGGAGCATACGAAAATGAAGTCAAAGAACACGATCTGTCTCTGGTTCGATAAAGATGCGCATGAGGCGGCGCGCTTCTATGCCGCCACCTTTCCGGACAGTAAAGTAGCCGCTGTTCACGAAGCCCCGGCTGACTATCCGGGCGGCAAGAAGGGCGATGTGCTGACGGTGGAGTTCACCGTTCTGGGCATTCCCTGTCTCGGTCTCAACGGCGGCCCCGCGTTCCGGCACAGCGAGGCTTTTTCCTTTCAGGTCGCGACCGACAATCAGGAAGAGACAGACCGTTACTGGAACGCGATCGTCGGCAATGGCGGGACGGAGAGCCAGTGCGGTTGGTGCAAGGACCGCTGGGGCCTCTCCTGGCAGATCACCCCGCGCGCCCTAACCGACGCGCTTGCGGCTGGTGACGGTGAGGCCAAGCGTGCCTTCGAGGCCATGATGCCGATGAAGAAGATCGATATAGCAATCATCGAGGCAGCGCGACGAGGCTGACCGGAACACGCCGACACGAGCCTTGACAAGAATATCGATTTTCCCTACAATGTTGGTTAAATATGCTAGGATCAGTTGGCCAGTTCGAACAAATCATCTTGACTGCCATCCTCAGCCTTCGCGATGAAGCCTACGGCGTGACCATTCATGAAAAAGCCGCAGAGCTTGCCAAACCAAAGAAAATCTCGCCTGGTGCCGTCTACGTCACACTCGACCGCCTTGAAGACAAGGGTCTGATTTCATCGCGGCTTTCCGATCCCACTCCCGAACGCGGCGGTCGCTCAAAGCGCTACTACCGATTGGAAGCACTGGGCGAGCGAGCGCTTGAAGAATCCGCTGCTACGGCCAAGCGAGTCTGTGAGGCCGTCGCCGAGATTTGGGGCGGCATTGCAGAAGGAGTGCGGAAGCGTCCGAAATGGAATCCGGCCCGTCCAAGATAGCCGAAGCCCTCGTCTATTGGCTCCTTCCGCCTGCTTGCCGCGAGGAAGTTCTTGGCGACATGCGGGAACGGAACGTGAGTTCGGCTTGCTATCTCGTCGAGGCCATATCCACAGTCCCATCCATCATCTATAGCCGCATCCGCCGCACCACGGACGCGGTTGTAACTTTGATGGCTGCGGCTTCGATGTATACGGCATTTGTGATGTCCGCGTGGTGGCTGGACCGTGAGCTGCTTTTTCGCGAATACGGCTACGCGCGAGTCGCGATTCCGCCGCTAGTCTTTGTGGTGGCCATCATCTTGGCCGATGCTTATAGCGATCCGAAGAAACGGTGGCCGCTCAAACCACTTTTTGGGCCAACTCTCGGATTGGCCCTCACCTATGCTGTAGAACTGAATCATCGATGGGCGCTCCCTGCGTCTGTGTTGGCGTGTGGAGCCGGAGTGAGTGTCCTGCTCGTCTCGACGCTTCGTCTGTTATTCCCACCCGTTACCGAACGGCCTCAAACCGCCAAATTCCCGGCATTCTGGCAGAAGCTGGAACTGGCGCCGCTCTCGTTCCGGCTGAAAGGCGCGGTATTGCCGTGTGCGGCCTTGCTGGCGGTGATCGTGTACTTGCTCATAAGCCGCGGCTGAGATCGCGAACTTTGGGGGAAGTGTCAAAATATCCGCTGATGGCTGAACGCCGAAAACTGCGGCGCGTGTGGGCGCTTTATGTTCTCCTAATCGCCTATATCGGCGTTAGCTTTGTCTATCAGCTTGTTTCCTCGGCTTCTGCAATCACAACGTATTTCGGTCTGCGCGAATGGGTCCAGGAAACGTTTCAATACGATTCCGGAACCGACACCGTCGCAAGAGTCACAGCGCGGGCGCAGCGTGCCGGTCTGCATGTGGGAGACCGTATCGAATCGATCAATGGCGTGCCCTATCGGGGACTCGCCCAATTGCAAGGTTCGCGATGGAAACCCGGTGACGTGTTACGCCTGGAAGTGCGCCGGGCGGATGGCGCGCACGCGGTCTTGCCCATTCGTTTCGAAGGGCGCCTATACCGAGCGGGCCTTGGCGAAAGAGCCTTTTCTATCTTCATTTACGTAGCGATCCCGTTTTTATGTCTGGCGCTTGGGTATTGGGTGGCCCTCGCGCGGCCCTTCAACCTGAACGCGTGGCTTATCCTGCTGCTGCTCACTTATCCATCTGTGTTCATTTCGGTTGGAACATTCCAATGGTGGCCTGGCATGTGGCTCGCGCTGCGTCTGGAATGGCATTTGATTCTGGAAGCATTGTCGCCCCTCGCTCTGCTCTGGCTGGGGCTGCTGTTTCCGGAGCGGTCCCGCATCGACATCCGGTGGCCTTG
>DASVGP010000167.1:0-18579 GCA_036379475.1 Bryobacteraceae bacterium
AAAAACTCGGCTTCGATGAGGAAGCGCAGCACCACATCGCCGTAGCCGTGCGTGAAATCACGGTCAATGCGGTCGTGCATGGGAACCGCTACAACCGGAATAAAAAGGTTCATTTGGAGATGGAACCTTCCGCGGGCGAGCTGACCGTCACCATCGGCGACGAGGGTGCGGGCTTCGATTTCGACTCGCTGCCCGATCCTCTCGCTCCCGGCAATCTTTTGCGCCAATCAGGGCGTGGCATCCTGCTGGCCCGCGCCTTCGTGGACAAGCTCGACATCCATCCCCGGCCCGGCGGCGGCACCGAAGTCCGCCTTGCCAAAAAACTGGCAGGTGCTTGATTTCCAACTTTGCAATGCAACACAGGAGGCACAAGTGAGTGTGAAATTGACGTCCCGCCAGGTGGGCGACGTCACGGTCATCGATGCGGCCGGGCGAATCACCCTGGGCGAAGGAGCCAGCCGTTTCCGCGACGCGATCCGGGACCTGGCAGCCAAAGGCCAAAAGAAATTGCTGCTGAACTTGAGCGAGGTGTCCTATATAGACAGTTCGGGGATCGGCGAACTAGTTTCCGGCTTTACGACGCTTACCAATAACGGCGGCCAGCTCAAGCTTGTCGGACTCTCGAAACGGGTCAAGGATCTGCTGCAGATCACCAAACTCTACACCGTCTTCGAAGTCTTCGACGACGAAGCTGCGGCCATCCGTAGTTTTTCGTAATAGATTTTTTCCACCGAACCAGTACTAAAGTACCGGCCGCATCCCTAGGCAGGCGAAAAAAACTGAGATAAGTGGCGGCGCTCCTCCACTCTGTAGGCAGAAATACGAACCTAAATTCACTAAGTTCGGTATAAAAAAATGTCCGTATCTGCCTTGCAAGCGATCGCTCTGCCGGTCCCGGAAGTGCTGCCCGTCCCAGTTCTCATTGCCGACGAACTGACGCTCGTGCGCGAAGGGCTCGCGGCCTTGTGCAATTCGATTCCCGGGTTTCGAGTGGTAGCGCAAGTTGGCACGGCCGGCGCCGCGCTGGGGGAAATCCAGCGCCTCAGACCGGGAATCGCCCTCCTCGACCTCGGCTTGTCCGACCTTGCCGCTACCGAAGTCGTGCGCCGCGTCCGCGATCAGGGCCTGCCTACCCGCTGTGCGCTGATTTCTGCACGCAAGGACCGCAAAACGGTGCTCGAAGGTCTGCGCACCGGCGCTTGTGGATTTCTCTTGAAGACTTCGCGGGCCGAAGAAATGGCGGACGCTCTGATGCAATTTACTCAAGGCGGCATCTATGTCTCGCCGCAGATCGAAGTCATGACGTTGTTCACCGATTCCAGCGGGCGCAGGCAAACCGCCGATCCGCTCGAATCGCTCAGCGGCCGCGAATTCCAGGTTTTTTCTCTGCTGGTCGAAGGCGTCCGCGCCAAAGAAATCGCCGCGCGCCTGTCGCTCAGCCCGAAAACGGTGGACACCTACCGCTCCAGCCTGATGCGGAAATTGGATATCCATGATGTCGCCGGCCTGGTGAAATTCGCCATCAAGCGCGATCTGGCCGACCTGCGAATGTAACCCCCAAACTTTGCAACCAGATTCACTGGGCTGAAACCCATCCTGCGCCGGTTGCGTCCGTTGTGCAGGCGTGCGAAGCAGAACCCCGACTGTAAAGGGGGGGCGGCTATCCCTCGTTAGTTAGTACTACTTCAGGGCTCTGTTTTCGATAGAATACAGCCGGGGGGTTGCAGAGCCATGAAAGCGCGTTCCCGTTCGCTTGCGATTTGCGCCGTTATGGGGGCGATGCCGCTGGGCCTTTGGGCGCAGCGGTACGTCATCTCGGCCAGGCCGGGGGCAGTCAATTATGTCGAAGGCTCCGCTTTTGTGAACGGGGAACCGGTGGCGCAGAAGCAAATCGGCAGAAGCTTTCTCCAACCAAATGACGTGGTTTCGACCGGCAGTGGGAAAGCCGAAATTCTGTTGATTCCAGGCACATTCCTGCGCATCGCTAACAATAGCGCCGTGCGCATGATGAAGCTTTCGCTAATCGACATTCAGGTGCGCGTGGAGCGCGGCGAGGCCATGCTGGAGGTCGATGAACTCACCAAAGACAACGACATCCGCATTCTGCCGGGATCGGGGAGCGGTTCGGTGCTGATTCGGAAGCCTGGGCTTTACCGTTTCACCGCGAATGGTCAACCGACGATCACGGTGCTGAAGGGCAAAGTCGAAGTGTCTTACGAGGGCCGCAAAGTCCGGCTGGGCAAACACCACGAAGTTGCGCTGGCACAAGGCATCGAAAAACTTAAGTTCAACAAGAAAAAGGAAGACGATCTCTATGCCTGGAGTAACGGGCGGTCGGAATACGAATCGGCGGCGAGCTACCAAACGGCCGAGAGCGCCTGGCAGAACCGTGGCTTGTATACCGCATTCGGCGGATTTGCTGCGCCTGGTTGGGCGTGGAATCCGATGTTCTCTTCCTGGGCTTGGCTGCCTGGTGCCGGGATGTCTTTTTTCAGCCCGTTCGGCTTTGGCTTTTTTGCCCCGGCGGTGGTTGGATATGCTCCGATCGCCTACGCCTCGACCGGCGGCAGACGTTGGCGGGGGCCGTGGCATGGAGGGCATCGCCGCTGGGTACCGGTTGCGGTGAATCCGGCGCATCCGCCGGCGACCGGGGCGGCCCCGCGTTCGATCGCCGAACAGCGTGCCGCGAGCAACGCCGCTAGACGTACGTTCCGGGAAGGCTTCCACACCAGTTCGGGCCATTGGGTTCCGCCCGGCTCGCACTGGGATGGCGGACACGAAGGCACGAACCACGTCCGGCGGGCCCACATCGGGCACTGGTCAAGAACCAGCACTGGAGCGCACCCGCACTGGTCAGGTGGTGGCGCGAACCGGGGTACTTGGCGTCGCGCGGGGGCAGGCGGCACGCACGGAGCATGGCGGCGTCCGGCTGGTGGAGGCAACACCCACTATAGCGGCCACACTGGATTCGCCCAGCCCCGCATGTCAGGCGGAATGTCTCGTGCTCCGGTCCAAAGTATGAGTAGCCATCCGATGCCGAGCGGCGGCGGGGGCCGTCCCGCGGGCAAGTAGACCGCACAGCGGACCTCTCGATTAAGATCACAGTGTGGGCAAACGCGCTTTGATCACCGGTTCCTGTGGCCTGATCGGTTCGGAGGTTTCTCTCTACTTCGGCAGGAATGGGTTTGAAATCTACGGAGTTGATAATAACCAGCGTGCGGTCTTTTTTGGGCCGGAAGGAGACACGCGCTGGTCGCTGAGCCGGCTGCGCTCGAATATCGCAAAGTACACGCATTTCGACATCGATATTCGTGACCGCTCCGGCATTTTGGGCCTAATCGCCGAGGCCAGGCCGGATGTGATTATCCACACGGCGGCCCAGCCTTCGCACGACCGCGCCGCCGCCATTCCCTTCGACGATTTCGATACCAACGCGGTGGGCACGCTGAATCTCCTCGAAGCTGCGCGCCGGGCCTGCCCCGAATCGCCCTTTGTGCACATGTCCACCAACAAGGTTTACGGCGATCTGCCTAACACGATTCCGTTGCGCGAAATGGAAACCCGCTGGGAGTACGCCGACCCGCGGTACGAGCACGGCATACCGGAGACGTTTTCGATCGATCAATCGAAGCACTCGATTTTCGGCGCCTCCAAAGTGGCCTCCGATGTGATGGTGCAGGAATACGGGCGCTACTTCGGCATGCCCACCTGCTGCCTGCGCGGCGGCTGCCTCACCGGACCGAATCATGCCGGCGTCGAGCTGCACGGATTCCTCAGTTACTTGATCCGTTGCAATCTTGAGGAGCGGGAATACAAAGTCTACGGTTACAAAGGCAAGCAGGTGCGCGACAACATTCATTCGGAAGACGTGGCCCGCTTCATGCACGCCTTCTGCGAGGCTCCGCGTAGCGGGGAGGTTTATAACATTGGCGGAGGCAAGAACAACTCCTGCTCGATTTTGGAGGCCTTCCGAATGGTCGAAGAACTTACCGGCAAACCGCAAAAGTACAAGTATCTCGACCAGAACCGCATCGGCGATCATATCTGTTACTACAGCGATCTGCGCAAGATGAAGAGCCATTACCCAGGCTGGGACATTACCCGCTCGCTCGGCGAGACCATTCGCGAGATCGCCGAATCGTGGAGAGCGCGTCTGGAAACCGCGGTTTAGACCATGAAAATCCTCATTACGGGGATCTGCGGTTTCGTGGGCAGCAAGCTGGCCCTGGCGCTCAAGGAGCGGATTGAGGGATGCGAAATCGCCGGCATCGATAACCTTTTGCGCCCCGGCTCGGAGCTAAACCGAAGCTTGGTGCGCTCGCGCGGCATAGAGTTCGTGCACGGAGACGTGCGCATGCGCAGCGATTGGGAAGCGGCGCCCGCCTGCGATTGGGTGATCGAAGCGGCGGCCAATCCGAGCGTGCTGGCGGGCGTCGACGGACGCTCCAGTCCGCGCCAGCTTGCCGAACACAATCTGGGTAGCACCCTCAACGCGCTCGAATATTGCCGCGAGCGGAAGGCCGGCTTCCTGCTCTTGAGCAGCAGCCGGGTCTATTCGGTGCGCGATCTTGCCGGCCTGCCGATGACCGAGCGCAACGGAGCATTTGTGCCCGATTTGGACGGCCCCTCGGCAGGCGGAGTCAGCGCGGCGGGCATTGACGAATCGTTTTCGGTAAAGCCGCCGGTATCTTTATACGGGGCGACGAAGCTTGCGTCCGAAATCATGGCGATCGAATATGGCACGGCGTTCGGCTTTCCGGTGTGGATCAACCGCTGCGGCGTGCTGGCGGGCGCGGGACAGTTCGGCACCGCCGAGCAAGGCATCTTTTCTTATTGGCTGCACGCGCACGCCTCGCGTCTGCGGCTACGCTATATCGGATTCGGCGGCAAGGGCTACCAGGTCCGCGATGCATTTCATCCGGACGATTTGGCGGAATGCATTCGTTTGCAGATGCGCCGCGACCCGCCGCCCGATCCGGTTTATAACCTTGGCGGCGGCAGTCACAACGCTATGTCGCTCGCGCAATTGACGGCTTGGTGCGACTCCCGCTTTGGCCAACATGAGCCGGAGGCCGATCCGCATCCGCGGCCGTTCGATATTCCCTGGCTGGTGATGGATTTCGGTCGTGCGGCGCGCGAATTCCAATGGGCGCCCACGCGATCGCTCGCCTCCATCCTGGATGAGATCGCCGACCATGTGAGACAGAATCCGGGCTGGCTGGCGCGCACAGGAGCAGTATGAGAACCAGGCCTCCGGACCGCTCGCGCCCTCCGCTGCAATTGCTGAGCATCGTTATTCCCGCGCGCGACGAGGAGGGCTGCATCGCCTCCAGCGTCGAGCATCTTTACATCGAACTGCGGCTCCGCAACGTGCCGCACGAGATCGTGGTTGTCGACGACGGCAGCACCGATTCCACCTGGGAGCAATTGCTCGCCTTGCAAGGGCGCGTGCCGACTCTCAGGCCAGTGCAAAACCGCGAAATGCACGGCTTTGGCCGCGCCATCATTTGCGGCTTCGAGCACATGCAGGGCGATGCGGTGGTCATCATGATGGCGGACGAATCCGACGATTGCCGCGATGTGGTGCGCTATTGGGAACTGCTGAACCAGGGCTGGGATGCCATCTTCGGCTCGCGGTTCGCCAAAGGCGGCGGCGTCATCGATTATCCTTGGGTGAAGCTGAAGCTCAACCGTCTGGCGAACCTGTTCATTCGCTCCATCTTCCACATCAAGCTGAACGATACGACGAACGCGTTCAAAGCCTATCGCCGCAGCGTGATCGAAGGCTGCCGGCCGTGGCTTTCGCCGCATTTCAACTTGACAGTCGAGTTGCCGTTGAAGACAATAGTGCGGGACTATAGTTGGACGGTGATCCCGATTACCTGGCGCAACCGGCGCACTGGAGTGCCCAAGCTTAAAATCAAGGAAATGGGCAGCCGCTATCTTTTCATCTGCCTCTATGTCTGGCTGGAAAAGTATTTCAGCCGCGGCGATTACCGGAGAGCCGAATAGCGCTGGACGACCCCATGACGGACACCCAAACGGAGTTGCAGAGCGTCGGCGCGCAAGCGGAACTGAAAGAGATATATGCACTGCGATTTGCGGGCACGCACGATTACCGCGCGCGCGTCTGGAAAATTCTGGCGGCGGATTTCTTCAGTAAATGGATACGGCCACAGGATTCCGTACTCGATTTGGGCTGTGGGCATGGAGAGTTCATCAATCACGCGGCGGCAGAGCACAAATTCGCCATGGACCTGAATCCGGCGACGAAGGAGTGTCTGGCCGGCGGCATTCATTTCTTCGAGCAGGAATCGAGCGCCCGCTGGCCGCTCGCGAGCGGGTCCCTGGACGCGGTCTTCACGAGCAATTTCTTCGAGCACCTGCCCAGCAAAGCTGCCCTTCGGACCACGCTGCGCGAAGCCCGTCGTTGCCTCAAGCCAAACGGCTGCCTGGTAGCTATGGGGCCGAACGTCAAGGCGATCTCCGGCCCGTATTGGGATTTTTTCGATCACTACCTGCCACTGACCGAGCGCTCGCTGGCCGAGGCGCTGCGGCTAGAGGGCTTTCGCATCGAGCTGGCGATTCCGCGCTTCCTCCCCTACACCATGTCGCTCGGCTTCCATCCTCCGCTCTGGACCGTGCGGCTGTATCTGAAGATGCCCCTTGCCTGGCGGATCTTCGGACGGCAGTTTCTGGTCGTAGGGAGGAAAATATGATGATTTCCTTCGAAGACGCGGCCTGAAAGTGCCTGAATGAGCTGCCGACTAACCGTCCTCCGCGCATCGTAAAGGATATAATTAATCGGGAGCGTCCGCGTGAACTTGCGAGGCTTTCTTCGTCTTTTCAAATACATACAACTGCTTCCTGTGCTGGAGAACGGCGAAGAGACCACGTTGATCGGCGGCCAGGCGGTGATGGAAGGCGTGATGATGCGCACGCCGCACAACTACTGTGTCGCGGTGCGGCGGGCCAACGGCGAGATCGTCACCGAGCAATCGCCGCTGCCGCGCATTTCGGACCGGTATAAGACTTTCCGGCTTCCGGTGCTGCGTGGGCTGGCCACGTTGGGCCACGCCATGTGGCTGGGCATGAAAGCGCTTCGTTTTTCCGCCAACTGCGCCATGGAAGATCTTCCTGACGAAGACAAGCCGCACGGGAAACGCGAAAAACGAAAAAAAGACGGCGGATCGTGGGCCATGACAGCGAACTTGGTTTTCTCGCTGGCTTTCGGCATTGCGCTCTACAATTTTGTTCCGCTCTATGCGGCGAAACTGCTGGGCCGAGCTTCTCCGCTTTTTAGCGGAAATTTCGCCATGAACGTGATTGACGGGACCGTGCGTATTGCCATCTTTCTCGGGTTCATTTACCTGCTGTCGCGGTTGAAGGACATGCATCGGATGTTCCAATACCATGGCGGCGAACACCGCGTGGTCTTCAATTTCGAATCCGGCCAGCCGGTGAACGTGCAAAACGCGCAGCAATTTATCACTTGGCATCCGCGCTGCGGGACCAGCTTTCTCATGGTCGTGCTGATCATCGCGCTGATCGTCTTCGCGATTTTGCCGGTCCATGGTTTTTGGGCGAAGTTCGTCTGGCGCATTGCCTTGCTTCCAGTTCTTGTGGGAGTCAGCTACGAAATCATCCGATTCGCGGCGAAACGCCAGAACGCGTTGCTTGCCGTGATGACCCAGCCGGGGCTTTGGCTGCAGCGAATCACCACGCAGCCCCCTTCGGATGCGCAGACCGCGGTCGCGATTCGCGCGCTCGAACAGGCGATGGAAATGGAGAGAAGCCACGGCGGCGAACTGGTAATCGCTTGAAGCATTTCCAGCCTGGAGATCGTAACAGTAGATGCAATATACAGACCGGCTCGAAGAAGCTGAAGTGCGCTACGATGCACTAACGGCAAAAATGGCGGATCCGGCCGTAATCGGCGATTCCGAGCAATATCGCAAGGTAGCCAAGGCGCAGAGCGAACTGGCGGAACTGGTCGGGAAATACCGCGATTGGAAGCGGAAAGATCAGGAACTGCAGGACGCAAAAACGATGCTGCACGAATCCGACGCCGATCTGCGCGAGTTGGCCGAAGCGGAACGGACGCGCCTCGAACCCGAGCTTGCCGGGCTCGAAAACGAGCTGCAGGTGTTGATGCTGCCGAAAGATCCGAACGACGAAAAAGACGTCGTGCTTGAGATCCGCAAAGGCGCCGGCGGAGACGAAGCTTCCTTATTCGCGGCGGAGATTTTTCGCATGTACACACGGCACGCGGAAGAACAGGGCTGGCGCGTCGAGATCACGTCGATGAGCGAATCGTCGGTTGGCGGCCTGAACGAAGTCATCGCGCTCATCAGCGGCAATAGAGTCTACAGCCGGATGAAATACGAAAGCGGCGTGCATCGCGTGCAGCGCGTACCGACGACCGAAACGCAAGGGCGCGTGCATACTTCGACCATCACCGTGGCGGTGATGCCGGAAGCCGACGAAGTGGACGTTCAGATCGATCCGAAAGACCTTCGCATTGACACGTTCTGCTCCTCGGGCCCGGGCGGGCAATCGGTGAATACGACTTATTCCGCCGTGCGTATCACGCATTTGCCGAGCAACACGGTGGTTTCCTGCCAGGACGAAAAATCGCAGATCAAGAATCGCGCCAAAGCGATGCAGGTGCTGCGCTCGCGGCTCTACCAGATGGAACTCGAGCGGCAACTGGCGCAGATCGGTGCCGAGCGCAAGAGCATGGTGGGTACAGGCGACCGCAGCGAAAAAATCCGGACTTACAACTTCCCGCAAAATCGGGTCACCGATCACCGCATCGGCCTGACGCTGCACCAGCTCGATCAAGTGATGCAGGGCAAGCTGCAGCCGATCACCGACGCGCTCATTGGCTCTTATCAGGCCGAGCGGCTGCAGGCCGTTCCCGCATAATCCGCTCCGTGACTCTACAGACCGCCCTGCTGCAAGGCGCGGAGATCCTCGACAAGGCCGCCATTCCGTCGCCACGGCTTACGGCCGAAGTCCTCCTCTGCCATGCGCTCGGATGCGAGCGGGCGTATCTCTATGCGCACGGTGCGGACGAGTTGAAGCAGCTTCCGTGGATTCATTACGGGCGCTATCTAAACGACCGTCTTCAAGGCAAGCCGGCTCAGTACATCACTCACCGGCAGGAATTCTACGGCCGCGACTTCTATGTCGATCCGAACGTATTGATTCCCCGTCCGGAAACCGAACACCTGGTGGAAGCGGCGCTCTCTTATGCAAAAGAAAACCCCGGCGCGCGCGCGCTAGACGTGGGAACCGGATCGGGCGCCATTGCGATCACTCTGGCGCTTGAAACCGGCGGCGAGGTGCTCGCCTCCGACATCTCACTTCCGGCTTTGGCGGTTGCCGAACGCAACCGGCGCACCTATCGGGCGCAGATTCGCTTTTTCGCTTCGGACCTGCTCGCTGCGGTCCGCCCGGCGAGCATCGATCTGCTGGTTTCGAATCCGCCTTATGTTCCGGCAGTGGATGCGGCGAACATGCAAACCGAAGTACGCGACTGGGAGCCGCAAACAGCGCTCTTTGCCGGCCCAAGCGGCCTGGAGATTTACCAGCGGCTTATCGCCGCCGCCGAATCGGTGATCAAACCAGGCGGGCGGCTGCTGCTGGAACTCGGCTATCAATCGCTTGCGGGGGTCCGCGAGATGCTTGCCGCGCGCTGGCGCGATATGGCGGTCACTCACGACCTTGCCGGCTGGCCGCGGGTGATAGCGGCTGCGAAGCGCTCCCGGTAATGTTTCCCGCGCTGCGGGACGAGTATCAATCCGAAAGCGGGCAGATGCGCCCCCGAATAATAATGATGCAAATCCAGCGCAGTTCGACTATAACAGTTAGATGTCCCCCGCGCACACCGGCGGCGAAGCGAATCTCCTGGTTCCCGATTTGAGCCAGGCCATGTTTTTCGGCGGTCTGGTGGATGGGCGGACCTTGCTATTGTACAGCCTGATTTTTGTGGCTCTGGGGCTGTTGTTCGGGCTGGCGATGTACCGGCAATTGAGGCGTCTGCCGGTGCATCGGGCGATGCTGGAAGTCTCCGAGTTGATCTATGAAACCTGTAAGACCTACCTGGCTCAGCAGGTCAAGTTTCTCGTGTTGCTCGAGATTTTCGTCGGCCTGATCATCATTTTCTATTTCGGCGTGTTGGAGCATTACGGCGCTTTCCGCGTCTTCATCATTCTGCTGTTCAGTGTGATCGGGATTTGCGGCTCGAGCGGTGTGGCGTTGTTCGGCATCCGCGTGAACACCTTCGCCAATTCGCGCGCGGCGTTTGCGAGCCTGCGCGGCAGACCGTTTCCCTGCCACGACATTCCGCTGAAGGCCGGCATCGCTATCGGCATGCTGCTGGTAAGCGTGGAGCTGGCGCTGCTGCTGATCATCCTGCTGTTCGTGCCGCGCGAGTATTCGGGGCCGTGTTTCGTCGGGTTTGCGATCGGCGAATCGCTGGGAGCGGCCGCGCTGCGCGTGGCGGGCGGCATCTTCACCAAGATCGCGGATATCGGGGCCGACCTTATGAAGATCGTTTTCAAGATTAAAGAAGACGATGCGCGGAATCCGGGCGTGATCGCAGACTGCACCGGCGACAACGCGGGCGATTCGGTGGGGCCGAGCGCGGACGGTTTCGAGACTTACGGGGTCACTAGCGTCGCGCTGATCACGTTTATTGTCCTGGCCGTGCCCAATCCGCTGGTACAGGTTCAGTTGCTGGTTTGGATGTTCGCCATGGGCGTGATGATGGTGATTTCCTCGGGCATCTCCTATTGGGTGAACGCCGCCTGGGCGCGGGCCAAGTACAAGAACGCGGAACAGATGAACTTCGAGGCGCCGCTCAGCTCGCTGGTGTGGCTCACATCGCTGATCTCAATCGCAGGAACTTACGGAGTTTCGGCGGCCATGATTCCCGGCGTTGGCGGAGACCGGACGCTGTGGTGGAAGCTCTCCAGCGTGATCGCCTGCGGCACGCTGGCGGGCGCGGTGATTCCGGAACTGGTGAAAGTGTTTACCTCGATGCGCTCGCGGCATGTGCGCCAGGTGGTGATCTCTTCGCGCGAGGGCGGAGCATCGCTGAACATTTTGTCCGGTTTTGTAGCCGGCAATTTCAGCGCGTTCTGGGTGGGCTTCGCGATTCTGCTTCTGATGGGCGCGGCGTTTGGCATCAGCACCGCGGGACTGAGCGGCGCCATGATTGCTCCGGCCGTGTTTGCCTTCGGGCTGTTGGCATTCGGCTTTTTGGGCATGGCTCCGGTGACCATCGCGGTGGATTCCTACGGGCCGGTCGTCGACAACGCGCAATCGGTTTACGAGCTTTCAACTATTGAACAGATTCCCGGTATCGAACGGGATCTCGAATCCAATTATGGTTTTCGCCCCGATTTCGAGCAGGCGAAATTGAACCTGGAAGAGAACGACGGCGCCGGGAACACCTTCAAGGCGACCGCCAAGCCGGTGCTGATTGGGACCGCCGTGGTCGGGGCGACGACTATGATCTTCGCCATCGTGGTAGCACTCACACACGGCTTGCGGCCGGATCTGCTGGCGAAGATCTCGATTCTGCACCCGCCGTTTCTGTTGGGACTGATTATGGGCGGCGGGGTGATCTACTGGTTCACCGGCGCCTCGACCCAGGCCGTGACCACGGGCGCCTATCGCGCGGTCGAATTCATCAAGGCCAATATCAAGCTGGAAGGTGTCACCAAGGCTTCGGTCGCCGACAGCAAGAAAGTCGTGGAGATTTGCACGCGTTACGCGCAATGGGGCATGTTCAATATCTTTGTGTGCGTGTTTTTCTTCACCCTGGCATTTGCGTTCCTGGAGCCATTCCTGTTTATCGGCTATCTGATCTCGATCGCGCTGTTCGGTCTGTATCAGGCGATCTTCATGGCGAATGCGGGCGGCGCCTGGGACAATGCGAAAAAGATTGTCGAGACTGAACTGCAGCAGAAGGGAACCGAGTTGCACGATGCGACGGTGATCGGCGACACGGTAGGCGATCCATTTAAAGACACCTCTTCAGTGGCGCTGAACCCGATCATCAAGTTCACCACCCTGTTCGGGCTGCTGGCCGTCGAACTATCGGTATCGCTATCGGGCGAGAGCGGCAGCCCGCTGGGCTGGTCGCTTTCGGGAGTGTTCTTATTGATTGCGCTGGTGTTCGTGTGGCGCTCGTTCTACAGCATGCGGATCAGCAAAGCAACTCCAAAAATGGAGCGGGAGATGGCAGAGCCGGCACAGTATACGAACTAGGACCGGAGAACCGGGCGGCAACACAGTTCACTTCACGCCTGATGCTCAAACTGGGTACATGCCGATACTGAGCCCCGAGCGTCAGCGAGGTCTGCTTCAATCTGTTCGCTCGCGTCCCCTCAGATTGGGCGCCTCTTATGCCCTCTTCAAGCGCCGCCACAGCCATGTCGCGCGACACGGTTGGGAAGTCGTCCAGGAAATCCTTCGGGTTGTGCCGTCCGCTTTGGAGATAATCGAGCAATGCCTGAAACGGTACCCGCGTGCCACGGAATACCGGTTCGCAGCCAAGGATATCGGGATCCCGTACGATAATGGATTCCGCCATAGCGCCAGTGTCGCGCATTGAAGAGACGGGCAAAATGGAGAAGGAGGTGGCAGAGCCGGCACGATATACGAAGTAGATCCGGCAGACCGTTAGCATGGCGCTCGAAGAGCAAATCGCCCCTGAAGAAAGAGTACTGACAGGAACGCTGCAGCTTCTTGAGAAGCAAGGGCGCGGATTCCGGTTTATCTATTTCGTCTGGACGGTTTTCGTGCTGGCGCTGTTGGGGCTGGCGGGCGCGGTGACCTTTTACTACTGGCCGGTCGAGGCACTCTCTCCGCCGCACAGTCTTTTCCAGGTTGAATTGGGGGGCCGGCGCGTCCGCTTGTACATGGCCGGCCGCACGTTGGTGGCAAATCTGGCCGGCTTCGACGATGGCTTGTTTGCCTATCTGATGTTCGACTATTACCGCTCGCGCCCGGCTCTGCAGCAGAAAGAAATGATACTGGTCGCGGACGAAAGCGGGCCGGCCACGGTGTACCGGATTCTGCTGCGGCTGCCAAACGATTTGATTGGGGGAGTCAACGAACTCGCGGAATTGAAAGCGCAGCGCCTCACGGCACGGATCGATTATAACTGGCTCACCGCGGACGAGATCAAGCAGGATCGGCACCAGACGACGGTTTTTATCGAGTCGTATCAGGGGCCGGCGCCCGAGAAGCTGGAAAAGCTCCACGGCAAGGAATTGCGGCAATACCTGCGGCGATTCATTCGCTTCAAATCAACCGTCGATCCGAGAATTTACCGGAACCTGGATCCGATCCCTTCGCCCTTGACGCGAAAGCAGGCGAGCCGGCTGGCCGCCGACATGATCGCCGTGTCGAAATTCTACAACATACCGCTCGACTTGCTCATCGGGATTGGAGCGATGGAAAACAACTTTATGAGTGTGCCGGGCGATTCGAACAATACGGTTTGGAAGCGCCATGCGCAGCCCGGGGATGTCGTGCTGAAGCGGCGGCGGGGAAGAGTTTTGGTGAAGAACGACTCGTCCGGAGTTTGGCAGATCACGCGGCAGTCGCTGCGCTACGCGCACCGTCTTTATTTACGCGACAAGAAGCACGATTACAGCCAGCTTCCCGAGCGAATGCGGCCGCCGAAAAAGCTGGACGTGAATCATGTCAGCCAGGATGTGCTGACCACTTACGCGGGGCTGCTATTGAGCAATCTACTGGACCGGTTTCACGGCAACGTGTCGCTGGCGGTGGGGGCCTATAACGGCGGGAGCAGAAATCCCAACGCGCAATATGCCTCGCGCGTGGAAATGATCGCCAAATATGCGCGCCGGATAATCGGCCGTGCCGCGGAGCTGAACCGCGAGCAGGTTACGAAAACCGAAGTCAATCAGAGCCAGGCCGAGGCGGGGCCATAGCGGACTTGGGCCACGAATGGACACAGATTTCGTGTTCATTCGTGGCTTGCGGCCGCATCAGGTCCTCCGGCGGCGGCGGAGAACAGCGAGGCCGGCGAGGCCGAAACCCAGCAGCGAAAAAGCTGCCGGTTCGGGGACGGCGGACGTAGGCGGCCCGCTGGGCGGACCAACCGTGACGCCCGAGGTGTCGAGCGTGAGATCCAGCACGGCACCAACTTGTTCGCGGTCCGCATAGAAGAGATCGAGCGTGTGTGTACCCGCCGTGAGGGTTGCAGTCGTTACGGGTGCAAATGTAACCCCATGGATGCCGGGGTTCTGGGTCGCCAGTGTGCCATCGACATAGAGGAACGAATCGTCGTCCGATCCCAGATGGAAAGTGACTGTTTCGTCCGTGGGCACGTTTAACGTTCCGGTAAACATCGCGGTTAGGAAGCCGTTCGAGTCATTGGTTCCGGTGCCTTCCGGAACGTACATGTGATTGTTGCTGAAAGGCAAGCTGGCGGTACCGGTACCCTCCAGCGTGATCGTGGACGAAGGAGTCCACCACAGGATTTCGTTGCTCGCATTTACGTCGCTCAAGCCCGGGTTGGGGCTGGTGAAAACAGGAAAGCCGTTCGGGCCGAGCGTATTTGTGACGGTGTAACCGATGGAATTGTGGGCATCGGGATCATTGTTTGCCATCGTGTAATATGTCGCCGAAAGCGAATCTGCGAACACGGCGGTGCCGGAAAGCGCGAGCACGACCGTGGCCGCCTGCAATAGTTTGATTCTCATGAAAGCTCCTCTCGTAGTGGGAATAAACTACCAAGGGAGTAGATCCGGGATCGGGTAGGATTGTTTCGCGGCTTGTAATTTTGAAGCACTAGAACCCACAAGTGAAATCGATCGCCACTCACGACGTTCGCATCCTTCTGCTGGCTCTGGCGGCAGGCGCCCCGGCGCTGCTGGCTTGTATCCTTTTGCTGGCCCTCGGCGGATATTCGGCGCGAGCGCAGTGGACGATCGATGTCGTCGTGGCGCTCTGCTGGCTGGGATTCGCCGTCGCGGCGCGCGGGCGGGTTGCCAGTTCCCTGCGCACGCTGGCGAATCTGCTCGAAGCCATGCGCGAAGGCGACTATTCGATCCGGGGGCGCGTGACGCATGTCGGCGAGCCGATGGGCGATGTCATGCAGCAGGTGAACGCGATGGCGGCCACGCTGCGGGCGCAGCGGCTGGGTGCGCTGGAAGCCACGGCGCTGCTGCGAAAAGTCATGCAGGAGATCGAGGTTGCCATTTTTGCCTTCGACCCCGAGCAGAAGCTGCGTCTGGTGAACCGGGCCGGCGAGCGGCTCCTGGCGCAACCCGCCGAACGGCTGCTGGCGCGCGATGCGGCGAGCCTGGGGCTGGAGGAATTTCTGGCGGCGGAAGCCGAACGGACGGTGCGGCGCTCGTTTCCGGGCGGCTCCGGGCGCTGGGGCATCCGCCGCAGCCAGTTTCGCGAAGGCGGCGTTCCGCACCGGCTGCTCGTCGTCTCGGATCTCACGCGCCCGCTGCGCGAAGAAGAGTTGCAGGCTTGGCAGCGGTTGGTGCGCGTGCTGGGGCATGAGCTGAACAATTCCCTGACGCCGATCAAATCGATCGCGCAAAGTTTGCTGGATCTGGCGAAAAACGGCTCGCCAACGGAGGAGTTGGAAGAAGACCTGGCGCACGGACTGCACGTGATCGCCTCGCGCGCTGAATCGCTCAACCGGTTCATGGGCTCCTATGCGCAACTGGCAAAGCTTCCACGGCCGAGGTTCGCGCCCTTGGAGGTCAATGCGCTCTTGCGGCATGTAACAGGGCTGGAGACGCGTATGCACGTGATCTTCGAGGAATCGCTTCCGCTGATCGTGCAGGCCGATACGGACCAGGTTGAACAAGCACTGATTAATCTGATTCGCAATGCGGTGGATGCGGCGCAGGAAACCGGCGGGCGCGTCTTCGTGCGCTACAGCCGGACGGCTTCGGCGGTGCGGATCGCGGTGCGGGACGAAGGCCCCGGGCTGTCGGACACCGCCAATCTGTTCGTTCCCTTTTTTACCACCAAGCGCGGCGGTTCGGGGATCGGGCTCGTCTTGAGCCGGCAAATCGCGGAGGCGCATGGCGGATCGCTGATGCTGAACAACGCCGCCGATGGCCCTGGCTGCGAAGCAACATTGACTCTGCCGCTATAACTAACTTAACGAGGACCAACCCGCTTGCTCACGCGCGCGGCTCAGAATCGGTCCTTACTTCAATTCCGCACGCGCGAAATCCTCCAGGATGGCCGCCTCGGAAGGAGGGTTCACGATATTGCGGGAAGCAAATTCTTCAGCACGTGGATAGCCCGTGCCGCGGACGTGCGCAGCAGCTTCCGCGAGGTCATAGTGCGTATGTCGAAATTCAACGCCCGGCCCAAGCAAAAGCCAATCAGCGCCCGGTTCTCCGAACGGCATCCCCACGCTGCCCGCATTCACAACGCGAATCCCTCCAATTATCCGGTCGAATTGCATGTGGGTGTGACCGCAGACGACGAGCGACGCTTCCAGTCCCGCAAAGATCGGCAGCAGGCGTTCTTCGCGGGTTAGGCGAGTAAAGATTTCGTTTTCATCCCGCGGTGTTGCATGGCAGAACAGCACCTTACCCAGACCTGGTATGTCCATGTGAACCGTCTTGGGCCAGCCGGCCAAAACGCGTTCATTCTCCGAAGAAAGCTGTTGCGCGGTCCACTGGATGGCTGGCCAATACGCTTCGGGAACCGAAGCGGGATGCGCGCCGCTTTTCTGTTCCAGTATGGCGATCTCGCCGTTGCCATAAAGGAAGCGGGTCGGGAGTTCCAAATTCAGCAGCGCTTCCAATGTTTCGGCGGGCATTGGCCCCGGCAGCACGTCGCCGCCAATGACTATTTCATCTACGTGTAGCTGCCGGATTTCGGCAAGCACCGCTTCCAGAGCCGGTAGATTTCCGTGGATGTCGTACAAGGCCGCAACCGGCATGGCAGGATTGTCTCATTTCCATTTTTGTTGTGTACAATGCTTGCCATATATGTATGGCCAGAAGACGCACAAGTGATTCTATGTCGTTCTTGTTAGAGACTTCGAGAATACGGCCGAAGTCTTGATGTTTTTGTATCCCTCGCGGAGATAGAAGCGGTGCGCATCTTCGCGAGTGATACGCGACCGGACAACCACGACGGCGAGGCCTCGTTTGCGTGTCCATTCTTCGGCACGCATCAACAGCATGCGACCGATGCCCGCGCTGCGGTAATGGCTAGAAACGACGAGTCCACCAATCTCCACGCAAGGATCGGCCTGAAGATGATGAACCACGCCCATATCGATCCACCCCACGACGGCACCATCAAGGCAACCGACAAATACAGTGTGGTCCGGGAGAGACGCTATACGCTGAATTCGTTCGTGCATTCTGTCCACAGGAACCGGATATCCAAGCTCCCCACTCAATTCGGCAGCGGCCTCGGCGTCCGCAAGACTGATTTCGCGGACGGAAAGCGCGTTCAGGACATTGCTTTTATATGAATCCCGTTTCATATCTGTCGGCCCGCGCTATTCGGTACTCCGTTCCCGTCCCGCTAAGGCTCGCTCGATGCGCCGGTCCGGAACGATCCAGATAAGGGCAACCAGCACATAGATAGCACTGGCGATCCAGGGTTGGACAAATGCTAACCAAATCGCCGCGATGTAGAGCACCGGAGAAATCTTTTCTTTAAACGAGCGCTTCACCGCCGCCTCCAGCAGCGAATTGGGAGGCTGACCGGCGAGGATCGCCCGTTGCAAAATCCACCACGCGATTGCTGCCATGAACAGGACGCCGCCGTAAACAGCGGTCGGGACCGGCGCGAAACCGTTCTCGGCCATCCAGGCATTCGTGAACGGGAACAATGACAGCCAAAAGAGCAGGTGCAGGTTAGCCCAAAGGATTGCGCCGCTCACCCGCTCGGTGACATAGAGCATATGGTGGTGGTTGTTCCAATAGATGCCGACATAGACGAAGCTCAAGGCGTAGCTCAGCAAAACGGGGAGCAGCGGGCGCAACGCGGCGAGATCTACACGATGCGGAACAGTAAGCTCCAGCACCATGACAGTGATGATGATGGCGAGCACGCCGTCGGTGAATGCCTGGAGCCGTTCTGTGCCGATCATTACTGCGTACAGGTGTGCATCGCCGCAGCGCTTTGTTCGGAAGCGTCGGCGTGGTAGGAACTGCGCACCAGCGGGCCCGCTTCGACATGCGCGAATCCCATCTCGCGGCCGGCCTGCTTGTATTCATCGAATTCGGCCTGCGGGATGTAGCGCGCGATGGGCAGATGTTTGGGCGAGGGCCGCAGATACTGACCAAGCGTGAAGATATCGACGTGATGGTCGCGCAATTCGCGCATGGTTTGCAGCACTTCGGCCTGGGTTTCGCCGAGGCCGAGCATCATTCCGGATTTCGTCGGAATATGCGGGCGGACCTGTTTGGCATAGCGCAGGATATCGAGCGAGCGTTCGTAACGCGCTCCCAGGCGCACTTGCCGGTACAAACGCGGAACCGTTTCGGTGTTGTGATTCAGCACGTCGGGATGGGCGTGCATGACGATATCCAT
>DASVGP010000168.1:0-4494 GCA_036379475.1 Bryobacteraceae bacterium
ATGGGCGCTGAACGATGCGTTGGAAAAGGACCCCGCCGTGGGCAAGGCTATGTCGCTACCGGTCCTGGAGAGCGAAGTCGACCGGCGCTGGTACTCGAAACTGTTATCTATAAAGGGATTCTTCCAAGGAGAATCAAAGAAACAGGAAGAGCTCGGCGAGCTGGAGAGCCCGAAACACGGCGATCCTGCGCGGCAGTTCATAACTCCGGATCACAAGAAGGCACTCTTTCTTTTGCGCATGCACGAGACTGGGCGGAACGCGTCGCGCGAACAGATCATTCACCGCCTGGAGGGCACAGTTCATCGCGAGGGCTTTCGCACCCTTCTTGTCGGTGGCGAGTACAGCTTATTGGGTGACATGGGCCGGCTGATCAAATCCAGCATCATTACCGGCGTGCTGTTGCTGATCAGCATTTTCACGGTCATGGGTTTTTTCTTCTCCCGCTCATGGCGTACGGGCTTGGCCATGCTGGTAACCCTGGCCGTCATCCCAGTCGTTGTGCGCGGATATATCGCTTACCTCGGCATGCCACTGGGCTTTATTACCGCTTCAGCCGCCAATCTCGATCTGGGCATGGGAGTAGACGCTATGATCTATCTCACCACGTTCGCCAAGCGTGAACATAAGAACCTCAGCTCCTGGGAACCATGGTCGAAGGCCTGCTCGCATCTGTGGCGGCCGATCGGAACGAATTTCCTAGTGATCTGTTGCGGGTTCGGGATCTTTCTGCTTTCGAACTTCCCCCCTACCCTGCGCTTTGGGGTGTTTGTTATCTTCGGTTCTGCAACCGCCGCCAGCGCTGCGCTGTTCTTGTTCCCGTGGCTGGCGAGCGTTTCTCTTCACGGAGAGAGAAAGAACGCGGAACGTCAAAAATTGAAGACGGCATAAGGCTGATATTTTGGCCCTGCGGAGTATCTGCCTGACCTGCTGCGTCAGACTGTTCTATCTGCAAGGGCGGTGCGGCGTTCTACAGACGGCCAACTTGCGGCGAGTCTGGCAGTTGTGCCTAGTCTCGGCGCGCTTCGGTCCTTTGCGTCGTGGTCGGCGATCCAGAAGGCGCACCGTTAGGAACGGGAAGTCCGCCTCGATCTCCTAAAGTCCGGAATGCGCGTTAGACGTCAACTTGACGGCAAGTTGTCGAGTTTCCTGGTGCCGATGGACCGGACACAATTCCGAAATATGAATCCCGACCGGCATCACAAGAACAGCCCATATAGTCCTGGGACTGATTAGGCCGAGCAACTCCCGAGCATGCAGGACATCCGATAGCATCTCCAATTGGAGGACGTTAAGCGGGGTTCGGGGACATATGCCACGCTAGTAAAGCTCTTTAGCTATTTGCCACAGCGATACGAGCGCTGTCGACGGGAGTCTAAACCGCGAGGCTGGCTTTTCGCAGCCGGAGGAGCGGCAAATGAATTTTGAGGAAATGAGCGCAACCACCCCGCGGTCTGGTTCACGTCCAGAGCATCGTGAAGGCCTGGCGGCAAGGGGCATCGAACAGCAAACGGCGAAGTTGCCGTCTGATGTTTTTCTCTGAGCGGCTTTCGGCTCCATAGCAGGATCTCTCGTATTTAAGATGACCGGAAAAGATCATCATGCCCTGTTTGTTGGGCAGTGGGCACCAACTTTTCTAATATTGGGCTTGTATAACAAATTAGTGAAGTTGCACGGCTCAGATGGAGCTTAGGTCTTCTTCGCTCACTCGCCAACTACGGCCTCTCGCTGGTGTTCGGGCTGTGGAGCTGTGGCGGCTAACAACGGTTCACGCTTGGCGCCAACACTATCCGATGGCTTGTTCTGGCCTGTTCGTTTGAGATTGTGTGACGAATTGACGCTGAAGGGCTTTAATTGTCGGAAGCGCCAATTCACTCGGACGCATAGTCGGCTATGGTGAGATGGGCCCGAAGCGTGTTCACTCCGGCGATTTGCTTCGTCAAAATGCGATTAGCCTTGCGGTCAAACGTATCGTGCACTGAAAGCCCGCCTCGATCGGCTAAAAGTTCTGGGTGCCCGCGATTGGCGGCCGACCTGGAAACCATCAGCCTCCGTTTCTCCACGACGGGTCGTGTCGCTTCGGCGGGTTGCTATGCTCTCCATCACTTCGTACACTACAGGGATGGCGTTGTAGCTAATCTTCAGTGACCTGCCGCGTTCGAGAGGCCACCGTCTTTGAATAGCCCGCTATTTCGATTTGCAGCTCAGGACCGGGATCGGCAGCCTGTGGCTGCTTTTGCGAGGCAAAATGCTTGATCGTCGAAGCTTTCTTTTCACAGCCGGTGCCGCTCTCGGTTTGCGGAGTGCGGAGAGAAACGGCAACCGCGGCGCACAGGTTCAGGCTGAAGACGGGGCTGTTCGAGATCGCCTTTCAGCCTTGTCTCCCGGAGCCGTACGGCCGAAAGGCTGGCTGCTCGATTGGGCGCGAGCGGCGGCCAACGGCATCACGGGCCATCTGGATGAATATTCCGCCACGTTCGCCAACGCCTGGAAAGGATTTGGCTTCAAGGCGCGAGGAGCCAATCCGGATGGCACCGGCTGGCCTCTCGAGCAGTCGAGTTATTGGCTCGACGGCGCCGTTCGCCTGGCCTATCAACTGAACGATCCGAAGTTGCTCGAGAAAGTACAGGCGCGCCTCAATCTTGTGGCCGATGGTGTTCTGAAAGGCGGCGCATCCTTTATTTATTGGCGCCCCAAGTCCGCGCTGAGTGACCACTTCAATTGCTGGGCTCACTCGCACATGGGCCGGGCGCTTGTGGCCTATTATCAGGCCAGCCACGATCAGCGCGTACTCGATGCCCTTGCCAAGGTCTATCGGGCCTTTCCTTTGCCGGCGTATCCGGACAACTTTCGCTCCGTCACAGGAGCCGTCAATGTTGATCCGATGCTGGATACTTACTTATTAACCGGCGAGCCCAAAATCTTAGCCGCAATTTCGGCCTATGCGCAATCGCCGGAGTACGAGCGTGTTCGCACAGCCTTTGCCGGACGCCGCCTCTCGCCCGGCCATACGGTCATCTATTACGAAAACATCCGTGTTCCCGCGCTGCTCTATCCCTGGACCGGAAACGCTCTGGATCTCTCCGCAACAGTGAATGCACTCGAGCATTGTGACCGTCTGTATGGCTTGCCCGTCGGCCTCTGTTCCGGGGAAGAATGGCAGGCGGGCATCGGCAGTACCAGGAACATCGAAACGTGCGATGTCGCAGCATCCCTCTGGACATACTTGTCTCTGTTGCGCGTCACGGGACGACCTCAATGGTCTGAACGCATCGAGCGAATTTTCTTCAACGCCGCGCCTGCTCCCGTTAGTCGCGACTTCAAAATCATGTCGTACTATCAGTGCGTCAACCGCTACAGCTCGAAATTGCCTGGGGCCGAACCGCGCAACCCCGGTCCCGGCTGCTACCGGTTCACGAGGCTCGGTTACCCGCCGGTGCTGTGCTGTGTCGGCAACTTGAATCGCCTCATCCCGACCTACACCATGCACATGTGGATGAGGACACCGGATCACGGTCTGGCGGCCGCACTCTACGGACCCTCTTTGCTGAGTACGACCATTCCGGGCAAAGGACCGGTCGAGATAGAAAGCCGTACGTCGTATCCGTTCGAGGAATTCATCGATCTCTACCTCACCTCGGAAAGACCTGTTACGTTTCCGCTGTACCTGCGCATCCCAAGCTGGTGCGAGCGTCCGGAGATCGCAGTCAATGGCGAGCGCATCGCGATTACACGCGCCGAAAGCGGGTTCGTTCGCTTGAATCGCGAATGGTCGAAGCAAAAAATTACGATACGCCTCCCGATGCATCCGCGCGTCCAGACTGGACGCGAGACCCCGTATCCACAAGTCGACTATTTCAAAAATGAGAGGCCCATCGCAGCCTTAACCGATATCGACAACCCCTTCGCATACGTAACCTATGGGCCGCTCGTCTTTTCGTGCCCCATCCGTGACGAGACTCCCAATCAGGAAAGCCCCGGCCAGGTATTCAATTACGCTCTCTTTGAAAAAGCAGGTCCGCTGAGCCCAAGCGATTTTTCCGTGGTCCGCCGACCGATGCCCGAGCATTGGGATTGGCCGCTCGCGAGCCCGCTAGAACTGCACGTCAAAGCCCGCCGCTTTGATTGGCAACCTTCCGACCTGCAGCCCATTCCGAAACGCACCATCGAGCGTGGCTCGCCTGCTACCGCCTCCCTAATACCCTACGGGTGTACTAAGTTCAGGGTCACGATGTTTCCGATCTTGGGAATATAGTCAACCTTCAGCGTTCAGCTGCGGTTGAGGTAATGCAGGAATGATCTTGGCGTCGTAGACTTCCGATGGCGTTCCGAACGGCCATACAGGAATTAAACGCAAACTGGAAACTTCGCCCCAGGATCGGTAAACCCTTGGCGACCACCCGTTCTTTACCTGGGTGCAAGTCCCTACTGTAGATAACCATCTGTTAAAAACCGCCAAGATCCATCCGGGCGCAATGCACGGAGCCGCGCTGTGA
>DASVGP010000169.1:0-3477 GCA_036379475.1 Bryobacteraceae bacterium
GCAACACCCTCTGACCAATTCCAAAATCACTCGCGTAGCCTCCACCTCAAAGAGCCTCATCGTGCTGCTCCCTGCGACGTCATTGGATGACATCTTTTTCCAACTTCCGGACGGCCGCTAGCTTCTCCTCGAAGGTCGCTACCGCGTATTCATTTTCGTTCACATCCACAGTGTTTCCCATCTGCGCAGAACGCGTGTGAGCGTTTACGCCGGCTTTCTTTGCCCACGTCGCAAAGCTCCGGCGCATGACTTGAAACGTCGCCCAATTCAGTCCCGCAGGTTCAAGCTTCGGCAGCATGTTGCGGGTCCAGATATTTTCTCGACTCATGGGGGTCCCTTTCTCCGAGGGAAATAACCAATCAGTTTCAGAGCCGTTGTTCAATCGCTCGACCCAGAACTCCAACAGCAGCTTTGTCCCAGTCGTCAACGCGACCTGGCGAGCTGAGCGCCGACTCTTCGGCTCGCCAAGCGCACCCTTATAAAGGCGTCTCTTCACCCAGAGCGAATCGCCGTCCAGATCCGAAGTTTGCAGGGCAAGGATCTCGCCCGGTCGCATTCCCTCCCAGGTTGCCAGCCTGGCGATTATCTTTTCGCGCAGATCCAAGCAGTCAATTAAGACGGCTGCCTGCCCTGGCGTTAAGATACGGCGCTCACGTGATTGCTTGCAGTCCGGCGGTGTGAAAGCGACTCTGCCGGATTCCGATCCACAACTCCTTCCGCCTTTGCGAGTTTGAAAATAGATCGCAACCGGAAGCGCATGTGATCGACCATGCTGCGCCCAGAATCGGGCGCCTTGCTCTTGAGCAACGCTTGCAATTGCTCGCGCGTAATCGCTCTCATTCTCTGCTCACCCAGCGCCCGGACCAAATGAAACCGTATCCGATGCGTTTCGGTCATGGCCGTCGAGTCCTTCCATTTCTGCTGGAATACCGGAAGGTAAGTCAGCTCCACGAACGACTCGAACGTCATCTCTTTCGAGATCGCTTGTTCGACGCCCTCGTTGATCGGCTTCAAGATTTCCTGCAGAATTGATTCTGCGGAGATCCTGCTCATTTTCGAGCAGAGCCCAAGTTCCTTTGATTTTGGCCGTCCCTCCTCTCTCCACAGGGCAAACCAGTAGTTCTTTCCATTTCGCTTGCGAGTTGTCAAACAGCCTCGCTGGAATCGCTTCCGACGCATTTGCTTTCCTCTTTTCCGCGTCATGGGCGATCCACCCGTGCATAGCACCGAAATCTTAACACTGTGTTTTGCCGACATTCAGCCAAGCCTCCAGCCATTCACGTCGGACGACTATGCGGCGTCCCATCGCCATGTGTGTGAGCGGCGGGACGCCACGAACTCTTCCCTTGAGCAATTTCGAAACGTGCCCTTTCGAGCAGCGCAGCCGCTTCGCGACTTCGGGCAAGGTGAGAATCTCCTTCTTTCCGTCATCGTCGTCGTTCATCAAAGTGCCTCCTCACGAGACAAGAAGCGTCTGAAAATCCGAAATCCGTAACGCCGCGAAAGAATTTTTGTCCGAAAAAATACCGGCAGCCGGTCACGGGACTTTAGGGGCGCTTTCCAGAAATCGCTGTGGAACCCCGGATAATCCACGGGACTTTAGGGGCGCGGGAGATCGGAACGAACGGGACCCCGGGGGCGGTTTCGCGGGACTTTGGGGGCGCGCTATTTCTTTATCCTGTATGACAGGTAAAAGAAACCAGTAGTAGGGCGCCATCCCATGTGAAAATGTGGAAGAACTCGGGGAAGCTCGTTTAGCACACAGTTGAAAATCGCTGAAACAATCGTACTTGCCATTCATCGATAAACATCATGCGTTTGGCGAAGTGTGCTGCGCTTTTTGTCCTTATCGCGAGCGGATTATCTGCTGCCGGAAACAGTAGCGCGACGACTGCGTTGCGAAAGGCCGATTATTACGCGAATCTCTACAACTGGCCAGATGCCAAGCCGCTCTTTCTGGTAGCAGATCGAGGTCTACGACACGGAAGCCCGGAGCAGATCCACGCGCATCTGGGATACCTCCGCGCCACCATGGAGACGCGGTCGCTACCAGAGCTATCGAACTATCTCGCTGGGCTCTTGCGAACCCCGATAATGGCTTCCAATCCACAACTTCGGCTGTGGTGCCTGGAGGTCAAAGGCGACGTCGACGGCGAAATGGACAGTGCTTCCGCACGCGCGGACTGGCTGGAAGGGCACAGAGTCGCAAAACAGCTTGGCGACAAAAAATGGGAGTCTCGATCGCTTGCCGAGGCGGGTTTCAACGCCTATCTGCAGGGCGATATCGCAACAGCACGGCGGAACGTTGCCGCCGCGCTCGTCACAGCACATCAGACCGGTGATGTTGGAGCGGAAATCAGATATCTGTCGGCAATCGGCACGGGTATTGAATGGAACGGCGGCTACAAGGAAGCGGTCATTTATTTTCAAAAAGCGTTTGCTCTCGCCGAACGGCATCCGGAAACCGGATACCCGTTTCTGACGGCTGCCGGTGAGATCGAGACGCTCATCAAGGAACGGAATTTCGATGAGGCACAACGCCTCGTACAAAAAGCATCGGCAATTGCCACTCAGCGCCAAAAGCTGATTAAGCTGACACAGCTCATGCTCTTCGATGCCGATATTGCCATCGGCCAGCGACAGATCAATAGAGCGATTCACATCCTGCAAAAGACGATTGCTCTGGCGAAACATAACCAAACAAGCATGCTGGCCGATGCGCAGATGAAGCTCGCGGAAATTTACCGCAAGCAGCGGAAGCTTACGCTGGCCGAACACTACGCCGCAACCGCGTTCGCGCACACAAGCTTGACGAAAGACCTCTTCACCGCTCCTGCCCGGCTGGAGTTTACGGCTCAGCTTCAGTGGGACCTCGGGCGGCGGGCTCAGGCGCGGCGGAGCATTATGCGCGCCCTCGAAATCTCGGAGGGCTTGCTCGCGCAGACGAGCAGCGGTGGTGTCCGGGAGGGGCTACTCACAGAAATGAGTTCGGCCTATGAGACGGCATTTAAGTTCGCAGCGCAGGCCGGCGACGTTGACGGTGCGTTTTCGGTTATCGAGCGGGTGCGCGGGAGAATCACTGCGGAAACACTCGTTCAACCAGCGCACTTTTCGGACAGCGATATGAACATGGCGCTCGAAGACAAGATCAGAAATCTAAAAGTTCAGCTCATCAAGGCAGATTCAACGGGCGAGCGCAACCGGCTCATCGATGCGCTGTTCTATGCGGAGCAGCGGCGATTCTTGCACGATAAACCTGCGCCCACCTACGCTTCGAAAATCGAATCGGTCTCGCTGACGCGCGTGACCGCAAGCCTGGGCAGCGATGGGGCGCTGCTCGAATACGTGCTGCCGAAAGGCGGACCAAGCTATTGCCTCTTCCTATCGCGTCAGGGCACGAACATCATCCGGCTACGCTCAGCAAAAGAGATATCGGCATTGGTCCACCAATTTCTCGATGACATAAAGACGAACAAA
>DASVGP010000170.1:0-8351 GCA_036379475.1 Bryobacteraceae bacterium
GGAAAGCAGTGCGGAAGTCAGGCAGACCAGAGCGGCAAACAGGAACACCCGGGCGCTGGGATGTACGTTGAAACTCACCGGCACTCCTGTGGGGGGTACGAAATAAATCAGCACATTCTCAACCCACAGAGCCAGCGGCAACCCGACAAGCGTTGCCAGGGCCGCCAAAAGCAGGCTTTCAAAAATCAACTGGCGGCTCAGACGACCCGGACCGGCGCCCAGGGCAGCGCGGATGCCGAACTCCGTCTGCCGGGCTGTGGAACGAGCCAGTAGAAGATTGGCGACGTTGGCGCAGGCAATCAGCAGCACGAGTAAACACGCCGCACCGAGAATGGCCATCGGCCATGCCACAATGCTCGATGCCCCCTCCTGCGCCTTCCAGATCGGTACGATCCGGGCGCCGATCCCCTGGTTGGTCTTCGGAAAACTACGGGCAAGGCGCGCGGCAACCGTCGCCGCCTCGGCGTTTGCCTCCGAGACGCTGACGCCGGGTTTGAGCCTGACTATGGCCTCGAAGTGCCGCGCATCGCGCTCGCGTTCTCCGGCCAGCCGCGCTGGAACCCAGACGTCGAGCGCCACTCCCGGGAAATCGCCGCGAAATTCCGGAGGCGCTACCCCGACGATAGTGACCGGGTACCGGTTGATCCGCACGGTGCGGCCGAGGACGGACTTGTCGGCATGAAAATAGTTCTGCCACAGCCGATAGCTGATGACGGCCGTGAACGCTTTGCCCCGGTCGCCGTATTCGTCGCGAGTGAACGCGCGACCCAGGACCGGCTTTACGCCCAGGACGTCGAAGTAGTTTCCGGAGACCGATTCGTACCACGCGAAATAGTGCTTTTCTCCCTCGCCGATCGAGGCGGGACCTTTTTGGCTCAGCAACAATCCGGAAATACTGCTCATGCTTTCCTGGAAGTCCCGGAAGTCGGGGTACGAAACCTGATGCTGCAGGCCGCTGGCACTGGTGGACTCAAGCACGGCGAGTTGTCCGTCGTCCCTGGCGCCGCGGAACGGGTGTAGGACCATTCCGTCGATCCAGCCAAAGACGGTCGTGGTAGCGGCAATACCTAGCGCCAGAGTAAGCACTGCGACCGCTGTCAGGGTCGGGGTCCGGCGGAGGACACGCATCGCATACCGGAGGTCTTCAAGGATGCCTCGCACGTGGTTTCCTGCCCTTTGCATGCACGTTGACTTCCTAAAGTAGGTGCTTGATTCTATTGAACGGTAAGGTCAGTCGGTGGTCGATTTCGGGATTCAGGTTTCCGAAAATGGGACCCGCCCTTCACGATTTCTAGCTGATTGCAACGGTATGGCCGCAGACCGAGTGAGTCGAGTCGAATCTCTGGAATCGTTCCGGGAGCAGGGCGGAGGTATGGGTACAGACGCAGGATTTCGGACGAAGAGTTGCATCGCCACGCGAACGAGAACCTCGACCCGGCCGATGCTCTCCTCTTTGGCCGGCGACATACGAAATGATGGAGGCCGCGTTTCGGCCGCCGACGCGCACGGGAGCGAGGCCTGATTGGATGGAACCCTTCGCCCGGAGGATCGACGCGGCAAAGAAGTACGTCGTGTCGAGCACGCTGAGCCGGGTCGATTGGAACGCGGAGCTCGTGCGCGGAGATCTAGGGAAGGCCGTTCAGCAGCTCAAGCGGGAGTCGGGTAGGGACTGTTGGTGGGAGGCGGAAAGCTCCCGCGGGCCTTGGCGGAGCTGGGGTTGATCGATGAGTACGAGTTCGTGGTGCAACCCAGGATAGTGCGCCACGGGCCAACGTTGTTCGTGGGGCCACCTCGGAAAATGAGTGCCAAAACAACATAGATCCGCTGTACTCGCCCAGCGTGGAGGGATCGCCAGTGCTCGAACTCTGGACGCATTAGCAAAGGCTGGGCCTTTTCAGGGCACCTATGCATCCTCCGCTTCAAAAATCTTCTGCCATTCCGGCATCACCGTAGCCGTCAGAACTACGTTTGACATATTCACCAGGGTTGGCCCCGACAACTCGCTTGAACGCCTTACCGAAGGCAGCGTCGGACTCGTAACCAACCGACCGAGCGACGTCAATGAGTTTTTTGTCACGCTGTTGGAGTAACTGCATCGCCTTCTGCATCCGCCACTCGGTTACATATTCCAGCGGCGTTTGTCCGAGTAGCTCTTTAAAACGCACTGCGAATGCGGAGCGAGACATGCCCGCCTCTGCGGCCAGGGATTCTACCGTCCAGGGTGTATTCACACTGTCGTGAACAGCTCTCAGCGCAGCGCCTATTTGAAGATCGAAAATCGCACGAAGCCATCCTATGGTGCGCCATCCATCTCCCGACGCGATATGCGCTCGGAGCACCTGGATAAATAGAACCTCGGCTAGCCGAGTCGCGACTACTTCCGATCCCGGCGCCTGTTCTGCCATTTCTGACGCCAGCGCTTGCATTGTGCTGTGAAGAGCAAGCGTGCGGGCCTGATCGGCCTTGATCAGAATGAAGCTCGGCAATAGCTGGGTGATCGGCTTCAGACTGGCGCGATCGAAACTCAGGGAGCCGCAAACGACTGTCGTTGGTGCGCCACCGCCGCCGAAATGAGCGACATTGCTCTTGGCTTTAGCGGCGATCTCCCAGAAGGTTGACCTTGGACGTGTTCGCGGGCTATCGCGCAAGACGATCGAAGTGCCGCGGGCCAACAGGAAGCAGTCGCCACCGGTGAGAGGAATTGGGTCCGGAATGCCTTCAACACTGAGCCAGCAGTTACCGCGCGAAAGCATTGCAAAGTGCGCCAAATCTGTGGGTAACACCTTTTTGCCGAAAGGCGTGACTCTTCCTTCGGTCTGTTTCTCCTGCATCAAGCCCCACGGGGCTGTCGCTTCAAGCCTGTGCTGACCGAAAGCGGTTACGTGCATCGTTCTGAAAATGTCGGTTATCGGGTCCAATGTGGGCTCCCTCTTTTAGACGAATAGACAAAAGATTAGGATTCTCGGGCAGTTCTCGTCCAAGGCCAAGAACATCCACTCTACTGTACTGAATGGTACACATCTACCGAAAGGAGCAATTATGGGAAAGCTAGAGGGTAAAGTTGCAGTCATCACGGGTGGATCGAGCGGCATGGCGCTGGCGAGCGCCAAGCGGTTCGTTGAAGAAGGCGCCTACGTTTTCATTACTGGTAGGAGGCAGGAGCAGCTCGATGAGGCTGTCAAGTTGATTGGCCGGAACGTGACCGGTGTGCGCGGTGACGCGGCAAATCTCGACGACCTAGATCGTCTGTTCGATACGGGTTAAGCGAGAAAAGGGCAAGATCGACGTCCTGTTCGCGAGCGCCGGCAAGGGCGAGCCCCTACCACTGGGAGAGATTACCGAGCAGCACTTCGATGCGACGTTCAACGTGAATGTGCGCGGCACGCTGTTTGCGGTTCAGAAGGCGTTGCCGCTGTTCAACGATGGCGGATCGATCTTCATGACCGGGTCAAATGCTTCTGCGAAGGGTTTTCCTGGTTTCAGCGTGTATGCGGCGAGCAAATTGGCGTTGCGCTCATTCGCACGCACGTGGCTCAACGAACTGAAGGGCAGAAATATCCGGGTGAACGTGCTGGTTCCGGGGGCGATCGCCACGCCGATGCAGGAAGAAGTTCTCACCAAGGAGTCACGGGAGATGTTCGAATCCCTAATCCCGCGCGGAAAGATGGGTCAGCCTGAGGAAATTGCGACGGTCGCGCTGTTTCTTGCTTCAGACGACTCCAGTTACGTAAATGGGGTGGAGTTGTTCGTCGACGGCGGCATGTCGGCCATTTGAAATCAGCGGGTCTCGGTGAGTGCATGACCGCCGAGGCACTCACCGAAATCGGGTAGGTAACCAGAAGCCGGCTTATCGTCAGTTGAGGGTTGATGACGAGATCGGTGTCTGAGGAGGTCGGCTTACAGTGATTAACGTTGTTACGTGCATCGTCCTAAAGATGTCGGTTGTCCGGATCCCTGTAGCCTCACTCTTTTAGACGAACGGACAAGACTTTTGGACCCCAGGGCAGTCCTCGTCCAACGCCAAAAACATCCACTCTACTGTACGGAATTTACACAACTTTAAAAGGGAAGTGCTAATGGGAAAGCTAGAGGGTAAGGTTGCAGTCATCACGGGTGGATCGAGCGGTCTGGCGCTGGAGACTGCAAAGCGTTTTGTTGAAGAAGGCGCTTACGTTTTCATCACTGGCCGGAGGCAGGAGGCGCTCGATCAGGCCGTCAAACTGATTGGCCGGAACGTGACCGGCGTGCGCGGCGACGCAGCCAATCTCGACGACCTTGACCGTCTGTTCGATACGGTCAAGCGGGAAAAAGGCAAGATCGACATCCTCTTCGCGAGTGCCGGCAAGGGCGAAGCCGCCGTATTAGGCCAGATTACCGAGCAGCATTTCGATAAAGAATTCGGCCTGATTGTGCGAGGAACGCTGTTTACGGCTCAAAAGGCCTTGCCGCTAATAAACGACGGCGGATCGATCATAATGACCGGGTCGGTTGCCTCGTTGAAAGGTTTCCCTGGTTTCGGCGTGTATGCGGCGAGCAAGGCGGCCTTGCGCTCCTTCGCACGCACGTGGCTCAACGAGCTGAAGGGCAGGAACATCCGGGTGAACGTGCTGAGCCCGGGTCAGGTCGATACACCAGACTCGCAGCGACTCGACGAGCAGACGAGGCAGATGTTCGAATCCCTGATCCCGCGCGGAAAGATGGGTCGTCCTGAGGAAATTGCGGCGGCCGCGCTCTTCCTCGCTTCCGACGAAGCAAGCTACGTGAACGGGGTGGACTTCGCCGTCGACGGTGGCTTCTCAGCGATCTGAACCTTGCGAACTCTGGTGCGTGGCTGACCTTCGGGTCGCGCGAAGCAGTAATCGATCTACGACCGTGTGATTTGGCCCGAGAAGGGCGATCGTTGGGCCGGAACACGCGTGCCGGCGAGTTGTTTCACGTGCAGATCGATGCCGATGTCGAGGCTATGCACGCTTCGCCTGGAAAATCGGAAGACTGGCGCGACTGGGCACGGCTGAGCGAGGGCGGTTATCTGCTGCGCAGCAACGTCGCCGATTGGAGCGCGGAGGAACTCTGGAGGGCCTATATCCAACTCACCGAAGCCGAAGCCGCTTTTCGCATTCATAAAAGCGATCTCCTCGCCTATGCCATCGGCGGTGACTCTTGCGTAATGCGACCGCTTCGGTATTCCATTAACGTCACATTGGACGGGTGCTGCGATCATCGGGCAATATTACCGGACGAAGAGTTGCATCGCCACGCGAACGAGAACCTCGGCCAGGCCGACGCTCTCCTCTTTGGCCGGATGACATACGAAATGATGGAGGCCGCGTTTCGGCCGCGGACGCGCACGGGAGTAAGGCCGAGAATCGCTCAAATATGTCATTAGCGTGCGTCGTTGCTCGCTTACGCTAAGATTCAAGGGCAACATTCATACGACAGAGGTTCTTATGGAACTCACCCCATTTCTTCTCTTCGACGGCAATTGCGACGAAGCGATGAGGTTCTATCATACGTGTCTCGGCGGCGAACTCAGCGTGACCAAAGCATCGGAAACGCCGATGGCTCGAAATCTACCACCGGAGAAACATGGCCGTGTGGTTTTCGCGCAGCTTCGCAGTGGCTCGCTGACCATCTCTGCGACCGACTGGTTGCACCCTACGCGAAGATTTTCGCCCGGCAACAACGTCGCGATGTACCTGAGTGAAGGCAACTATCAGGAACTCCGCGAACGGTTTGACCGGCTGGCCGATGGTGCTGATCCAGACCTGCTTGACGATTTGCGTGAGATGCCGTTCGGTTTATATGGTCACTTGGCTGATCGCTTCGGCATCCACTGGTTCTTCAAAGGGGAAAAGCCGTAGCTGCGTCATTTGTATTCGCCCAGCGTAGAGGAATCGCCAATCCTCGGGCCGAGGGTATTAGGAAATGGTAGGCCGTATTTCGCGATCTATGCGGCTGGTCTGTGCTCAGTTTCCGCATTGCCCGTCATCCAGGGGTTATCCCGGAGATGGGTGTGGGCAAGTCGAGCGTGCATCGCATTCTGGCGCAAGCGCGGCTGCTTCCTACGCCACGCGTTTCGAGGATATCCTAGTGGGCAGATGGGAACTCGCGTTTGTCTCGGGAATTTCTGCGGATTCCTGGCCCCAACATTGTTATTGCTTACCGGCTGCGGTGGCTCTTCTGTCAAAACCAGCACAAGCCTGAATCCCGTTCCGGCCCCAGTTGCACCCCAGACGTTCACGAGCGTGCTGACCTTTCACAATGACGTTGCACGAACAGGTCAGAATCTGACAGAAACCGTCCTAACTCACGCCAGTGTCAACTCTTCCTCATTCGGAAAGCTCTTTTCTGTTCCTGTAGATGGGAAGGTCGACGCGCAGCCGCTCTACGTCTCACAGCTCGTGTTGTCCGATCAACTGGCGCATTCCGTGGTATTCGCGGCAACCGAGCATGATTCCGTCTACGCCTTCGACGCCAAAACGGGCGGAGTGTATTGGCAGGTCACATTGCTCGCCGCAGAAGAAACTCCGTCCGATGACCTGGGCTGCAGCCAGGTGACCCCTGAAATTGGAATTACTGCAACGCCGGTCATTGACCTCACGGCGGGCTTGCACGGAACCATTTATCTGCTGGCCATGAGCAAGGATGCCGCCGGCGACTATCACCATCGTTTGCATGCGCTGGATATCACAACGGGGCAGGAGGAATTCGGTGGTCCGGTCGAAATCGCTGCTAGCTCTCCAGGTACGGGCGATAACAGCGCGAATGGGCAAATCATCTTCGACCCGAGACAATACAATTCGCGCCCAGGCATGCTTCTGCTCAACGGTGTTGTGTATACGGGCTGGGGCTCGCATTGCGATTTCCCCCCGTACACAGGCTGGTTGATCGGGTACGATCGCTTGACGCTCAGGCAGACAACGGTATTGAATTTTGCTCCTAACGGCAGGCGGGCCGCGCTCTGGAATTCAGGGGCTGGAATGGCCGCCGATGCAGCCACTGGCAAGATATTTGTCGCCGTAGCTGATGGCACGTTCGACACCACTCTGGACACAAACGGCTTTCCTGCTCAGCGTGACTTTGGGAATGCCTTTGTCCGGCTAAGTGTCGTGAACGGCCAGTTGGCCGTGGAAGATTATTGGACGATGAGCAACACTGTATCTGAGTCTTCGCAGGATGAGGATCTCGGATCCGGTGGCGTGATGTTGCTTCCGGACTTGACAAACGCAAGCGGACAAACGATCAAGCTCGGAACCGGCGCCGGCAAGGATGGACAATTGTACGTGTTCGATCGAACAAACATGGGCAAGTTCAACCCCGAAAGCAACAACACGTTGTACCAAGAGCTTGACGGAGCGCTGGGCGGCGTTGTTTTCTCCACCCCTGCCTGGTTCGATGGAACCGTGTACTACGGCGCTGTGGGGGACCCTATTCGCGCCTTCAAGGTGAGCGCCGCACGTCTTACAACCCCACCCGCATCGATGACTGACACCTTTTTCGAGTATCCTGGCGCGACGCCGGCGATTTCAGCAAATGGAACTAGCGATCCGATTTTGTGGGTGGTTGAAAACGTCAATCCCGCTGTCCTTCACGCCTACAACGCCACAAATCTCGCGGATGAGCTCTACAACAGCAACCAGGCCAGCTCTGGCCGCGATCAGTTTGGCGCCGGCAATAAATTTATAGTCCCGACTATTGCTGATGGGCGGGTCTTCGTCGGGACTACGAACAGCGTTGTTGTCTTTGGTCCAATCCAATAAAGTTTCCAAACGTTTTATTGAAGACCCATGCCGCTGGAAGCCTACGGATTATTTCCGGTTTGCCCGTGATCCGCTCAGAGTATTGCTGGTCGGCGTGGCGGCGGTGTTCAAATGGTTGCTGGACAAGCAATCTAATTTCAGCAACTCGCCGTAGGACAGCCCGGCCGCAAACGATGTGCGGGACCTTTTCAGAGATGTGGAGGTCATACGACGCCTTAAGGGCATGCGCCACAGTCGCTTCAAATACTTCCATAATCCAGATCACGCCCAGCAATTTCTCGATGGCGCCATGTTCTGTTGGAATGCCGCCTACTATCGCGACTACGAAGACGCAAAGGCCGCTCAGGTTGTGGGTGATGAATACGAGGGGACGCGACTATACCGCCCTTTGAACGGCCTTGAAATATCCAACCTTACGCAGCATACCCAAGCAAATCTACAACTCGGCGCGGAGTTCGTTACGAAGGCGCACGAAATCTTTATTTATTGCGTCAGTATGTCATTCAATGACGCTCTGAAGAACGAGTTCGATGCCAAGGTGTGCGTCGAGATCCACGATCCGCTTAAATTCATCCAACGTTGGCAAAGAGC
>DASVGP010000171.1:0-12716 GCA_036379475.1 Bryobacteraceae bacterium
GGCGGAAAGACGGCATCGCAGACGGCTCCAGTGAGCTCTAACAGCCCACAGACGAAAGAATCCTCCCCGGTGGGTCAGACGATCGTTGTTCGCGGTCTGCCGTCTGCGCAGGCAGCGCCCAAGGGCGAGGCCAGCGATCAATCCGGGAAACCTTCGGTTGCCGGAAAGACGGCGTCGCAGACGGCTCCAGTGAGCTCTAACAGCCCACAGACGAAAGAATCCTCCCCGGTGGGTCAGACGATCGTTGTTCGTGGTCTGCCGTCTGCTCCGGTCCTCCGGCAGACCACAAAAGGCGATAGTTTGCCCCACCAGACGAAGGGCGCGGACGCTTCCGGCTCGGTTTCGGCGGACGAAACGCTTCCAAAGGGGCGCCAAGGCGACATGTTTACGGGTCCCGATCCGAAACCGGTTCAGGAGCAGAAAGCGACGCCGCAGCGGTCTGCCGACACTTCGGCCGACGCGGCGGGCGATTCGGGCAAAAAGCCAGTGGCACAGCCGACAGCTTTATTGCTGCTGCCGGATGAAGCCATTGCCGGGAAGCCAAGTGGCGCACCGCCTGCGGCTGCTGCCGAAAATCCGAAAGCTCCGCAAGATCCGACCTTGGAGGCTAATCAGAATACACCTGCGGGCAAAGCAACAGCGACGCACGCCGCTCATGAACAGCAAGCGCCTTCTGGAACAGTGCTCCCCGGTGTAACTCAGTGCGCACCCGCGCCGGCTTCCGTATTACCGGTACCATCAGCGCCGCAGCCGGCAAATTCAGGGAACCAAAAAGCAATCGTCCAGCCGACAGCGCCGAGCGGCGTTGCCAATCTTTCCACAGCTTCGGCGGTGCCGGCCACAGCTTCGGCGGCGCCGGCCACCGCTTCAGCAGCACCGGCAGCAGGTCTGGCGCCCATGCCCGGAGAGCACCTTGCGTTTGCGCTTTCGGCAACCGCCGCGAACGGCGCCGCTGCGCCATCCGCTCGACAGACAGCTCCGCAGGCTGGCTCACAGCCGCTCGCGGTATCCGATGCCGGAACGCCGAAAACCGCGGATCGCGTACCGGCGATACCGGCTCCGGCAGCCTCGGTCCTGCAGCAAGCTGTCCCGCAGCAAGCTTTCGCGATCGGCGCCGGCGCCTGGCAACCGGTGGCCAGCTTTACTGGCCCTGCGCACCAAGCGCCGCCTGCCGCCCCGCCGCAAGCGGCCACGCCCGAACTACACCAGCCGGATCAACCGGCCAGCCAGGAGCCGTTGCGCATCCTGCGCGTGCAGTTTACCGGTGACAACAACCAAAAGGTCGACGTGCGCATGGGAGACACGGGCGGTGCGTTGCGCGTCAGCGTGCGCAGCACGGATGCAGGACTGACGCAGACTTTGCAAACCAATCTGCCGGAGCTGACCGCGCAGCTTGGCAGCCAGCGTTTTCATACCGAAATCTGGCTGCCGCAGAGCGCAAATCCGGGCACGGGAAACGCCGGGACGGGAAACACGGGAACGGGCGCCGGCCGTCCGGGAGGATTCTCTTTTAGCGGCGGCCATCCGAACGGCCAGGGCCAGGCCGGCGGCGGCCAGCAGCACAGGCAAAACCATTACCAGCCGGAGTGGATCGACGATTTCCAAGCGCATCCGCGCCGCACTCAGATGACAAGGAGAAGTTAAACATGGGAAGCATACCGGGGATTACTCCTCAGAGCGGCGCCGGAGGCGCATCGAACGACAACTCTTCCGGCGCCGCCGGAACCAACAGCATGGCGAATACGGCGGCCTTTTTGCAGTTACTGGTCGCTCAACTAAAGAATCAAGACCCGACGAATCCGGTGGATCCGACAACGTTCGTGACCCAACTCGCCGAGTTCAACGACGTCGAGCAAAACCTCGGCTCGCGCCAGGATCTGGACGCGATGAGCATGCAATATCTCGGTCTTACGACGCCGCCTTCGGGCGGCACGGGCGATTCGAGTACGAACGCGGCGGACGGCAGCGATTCGAATTCGAATGCAACCAACGGCAGTTCAGCAGCGGGTTCTTCCGGAGACGGATCGTCATCTTAGCTTGCTTTCAAGACAGATAAAGGAGAAGAAAAATGTCCAGCGCACTTTCTATCGCCCTTTCCGCACTGCAGGCGCAGTCGGAGGGCATCGACACGACAGGTAACAATCTCGCCAACATGAATACGACCGGCTTCAAAGGAAGCACGGCGGATTTCGAAGACCTGATGAGCCAATACATGGGCGTAGGAGCCGGTCAGGCGGTCGGCACCGGCGTTGCTCGCCCCATCAATCAACAGCTCTTTACCCAGGGCCCTCTTCAGGGCAGCAATTCGCCTCTGGCCACCGCGATTCAGGGAAATGGGTTTTTCATGGTAAATGACCCTTCGGGGGCTCAGTTGTATACCCGCGATGGAAATTTTACGATCTCCCAGACCGGTGTCCTGCAGACGCAAACCGGGGAGAACGTCCAGGGATGGACGATTGGTCCGACTGGGATGGTCAATACCAGCACCGTACCGGGCGATATCACTTTGCCCACGGGCGCGATACTGCCGCCCCAGGTCACACAGAACTTTTCTCTGTCTATGAATCTGGATTCGAACACCCCGGCCGGCAATCCCTGGTCCACCACGGTTACCGCGGTCGATTCGCTCGGGAACACGCACGTGCTCGCGGCCACTTTTACGCCAACTGCCACGGCCAATACCTGGAACTATCAAGTTACGATCCCGGCCGCCGATCTGACCAATGGAACGCCGCCAACGACTGGCGATACCGTAAGCGCAAGTAACTCAGTAACAGTCGCAAGTACCGCCGGCATTGTGGTGGGGCAAAGCGTGTCCGGAGCGGGCATACCGGCGGGCACCACTGTTGCCGGTATCACGAGCGGCACCGCATTCACCTTGTCGGCACCCGCTACGGCCACTGCAAACGGCGTTCCGCTGACCTTCGGCACGACTGTCCCGATCGTTACGCCGGGAACCCTGACCTTTAATCCGGATGGAACATTGCAGAGCGGCACCCCGAGCTCAGTTGTCTTGACAGTGCCTACTCTAGCCGATGGCGCCTCGATTGGCACTGGCCAGCTCATCAATTGGAACCTGTTCGACTCGAACAACAGCCCGCTCATTACGCAATACGGAACTACCTCGGCAGTATCCGCGACCCAGCAGGACGGGACCTTGGCCGCTCAGCTCACCTCCGTCGCCATCCAAAATGGCGGCTCGGTAGTGGCGACCTTTTCCAATGGAAAGCAGATGGTCGAAGCTCAGCTTGCACTGGCTTCGATCCAAAACCCGGATTCGCTGGAAAATGCCGGCAATAACAATTTCAGTGCTACGGCCAATACTTCCGCTCCCGCGGTCGGCTTGCCGCAGTCGGGCGGCCGTGGGCAGATTCTCGGTGGGCAACTGGAAGGTTCGAATGTGGACATGGCCACCGAGTTCACGAACCTGATCACGTATCAGAGCGGGTATCAGGCGAGTTCGCGCGTGATTACCACCGTCAATACGCTTACCCAGGACCTAATGAACCTGATCCGCTAGTCCGATGGACTCCATGGAGGCGCCGCGCAGGGAGCGGCGCCGCGGATGTCTTTCCGGGTCTCTATGGCGCAACAACTTTTGGCGGTCTTGCTGGTCCTGGCCCTGCTCGGCGCGGCCCTGTGGCTGCTGCGGCGCAAAGGAGTCGCGAAAGTCAAGGTCGGGTTCGCGCGGCGCACGAGCAGCAGCCGAAAGCTGGAAGTGGTGGACCGTATCGCGCTGACCACGCATCATTCGCTGCACTTGGTGAAGGTGGAAAACCGGACGATTCTCGTCGGCGTATCGCCCGCCGGCTGCACGCACCTGGAAACGCTCGGGAAAAATCTCGATGCAGAGGAGAAAACCGATGGGTAAGGCCGTCGTATTCGGGCTGCTTGCGGCGCCCGCGTTCGCGGCCAGCCCCGCGCCGATGGCAGCACCAGCTAGTGTGCTGGGTTCGCTCGGCGTGAATGCGGGACCCGGCGGCCATGGGATCACGCTCAGCGCGCCCATGCAGGTGGCGCTCGGCCTCACGCTGCTCGCGCTGCTGCCTGCGGTGATCATGTGCATCACCCCGTTTCTGCGGATTACCATTGTGCTGCATTTCTTGCGGCAGGCGCTCGGCACCCAGACTGCGCCGTCGAATCAAGTGCTGATCGGGCTGTCGCTCTTTTTGTCGCTGCTCCTCATCCAGCCGATGCTCACCAAGATCTATGACCAGGCCTGGGAGCCCCTCGAGCAGGGCCAGATCACCACCGCCGAGGCGCTCGATCGCGGCGCGGCGCCACTCAAGCAATTTCTGCTGAAATTCGCCCGCGAGCAAGACATCCGCCTCTTTGTCGAGATCTCCAAGACTCCGCCGCCGCGCAATCCCTCCGACGTGAGCCTGCGCATTTTGATTCCGGCCTATATCCTTTCCGAGCTGCGGGCAGGTTTCCAAATTGGCGCGGTCCTGTTTCTGCCCTTTCTGGTCATCGACATGGCCGTCGCCTCGGTCACGCTTTCGATCGGCATGATGCAACTGCCGCCGGCCATGATCTCCGCGCCTTTCAAGATCCTGCTGTTTGTGCTGGTTAACGGCTGGGATCTGGTCATCGGCTCGCTGATGAAGAGTTTTTCGTGACCGTATATTGTTGCCGAAATCATTTATGTGCTTTCCGGACATGCCTTCGGTAGAGAGACGACAAACGCCGATCGGCTGTCCCAGAAAGCGTCGAGATGAGTCTCGATACTGCCCGGAGGGCGCCCGCACACAAAGTGCGTGCGCCACGGAGGAGGCTTTGCTGTGACGCCGCAAGTTGCCGTTCACATTGTTGGAGAGGCCATGATGGCGGCTTTTTGGATCTGTGCCCCGCTGCTCGCGATTGCGTTTATCGTCGGCATCCTGGTCAATCTCATCCAGATCGCCACTTCCCTGCAGGATGCGGTGTTCAGCACAGTCCCGAGGCTCGCGGCGGCGCTGGTGGCGTTCCTGCTGACGCTGCCCTGGATGCTGCACCAGGCAACCCATTACGCGATAGCGATTTTGGGCGACCTGCACCGCTATGCACACTGAGCTGACGCTCTCGGTCTCGACTCTGCTTGCGTTTCTGCTGGTGCTGACGCGCATGACCGGCGCGTTCCTGTTCACACCCATGCCCGGCAAAGGCGCCGGACCCTCCGCGCCGCGTATTTTATTCTCGCTCGCCTGCACCTTGGCTCTGTTTCCCGAATGGCCGCATGTGGATGCCGCTCGGGCAACGCTGGGCCAAATGACGATGTGGCTGATCTCCGAGATGGCGCTCGGCGTGTCGATAGGTTTGATGATCAGTTTTATCGCCGAGGCGTTCACCTTTGGAGCGCAGGTGCTTGGATTGCAGGCCGGTTACGCCTACTCCACGGTGGTCGACCCGACCAACCACGCGGACTCGGAGACTTTGCCCGTGCTGGCGCAACTGCTGGCCGGGTTGCTCTTCTTCGCCGCCGGGCTCGACCGGCAGGTGATCCGGGCTTTTGCCGCGAGTTTGCAAAGCTATCCGCCGGGCACGTTTGTCATCAACCGGGCTTTCGCCGATATGGTGCTGGGTCTCGCGGCAAACGTGTTTTCGGTCGGGATGCGGCTGGCCTTGCCGGTGGCGGGATTGCTGCTCATGGTGGATCTCTCGCTGGCTCTCGTGGGCAGAATTTACGGCCAGTTGCAGATGAGCATGCATGCTTTCCCGGCAAAGATGCTGCTGACGCTGTTCATGATCGCGGCCGTGCTCGCCACGGTGCCGCGGCTCTATGAAGCGCTGGCCAATGATGTTTTCGGCAAGATATTCCGCTACTTTCTGCGCTAACGGTTATGGCGGACGCGAGTAAAACCGAAAAACCCACACCGCAGCGTCTGCGAAAGGCCCGCGAACAGGGCCAATTCCTGTCCGCACGCGGCTTCGTGGGAGCGGTTCAATTCGCCGCCGTCGTGCTGCTTTTGGTGCATGCGGTTCCCGCCTTTATCCACCAAATGCACCTCTCGACCGCCATGCTCATGCAGCGGAGCATCGATCGGGACATCGGCCCGGCCGAGTGGGTCGGGATGTTGCGTGCGCTCTTCATCGATTCCGTCAAACCCTTTGCCGCTATGGCCGCGGTCCTGGTCGTGATTACGCTCGGAACGCATCTCGTGCTTACCAAAATGGGATTCAGTTTGCATCGCCTGATTCCGAAAGCGGATCGTTTCAATCCCATCAAGCGGCTGCGCGAGCTGCCGGCCGAGAACCTGCGGTCGGTCCTCGAGGCCACGGTTCTGCTGGTGGCGCTGGCGCTGATGGTGGAGTCGTTCGTGCGCGGCCACGCACCGGCTTTGCTGCGCATGCCGTTTGAAAGCGTACACATGGCCACGGCCCAAATGGGGACCGAGGTCGGGAACTTATTGTGGAAAGCTGCCGCCGTCTTCTTCGTCTTTGGCGCCGTGGACCTGTTCCGCAACTATCGCAAGCATATGTCGGGTCTCAAGATGACCAAAGAGGAGATTCGCGAGGAGTACAAGCGCAGCGAAGGCGACCCGCAGATCAAGGCCCGGGTGCGGCGCCTGCGCCGCGATCTGCTGCGGCGGCAAATGCTGCGCGACGTGAAGCAGGCGACCGCCGTGATCGTGAATCCGACTCACTTCGCCGTTGCCATTCGTTATGAGGCGGCTACCATGGCCTGTCCGGTGGTGGTGGCTAAGGGGCGCAACTGGCTGGCGCTAAAAATCCGCCAGCTCGCCACCGAGCATGAGATTCCCGTGATTGAGAATCCGCCGCTGGCCCGGGCTCTCTACGATGCGGCCGATGTGGGGCGCATCATCCCGCTCGAATTCTATAAGGCGGTTGCCGAGATTCTGGCCTACATTTACCGGTTGATGGACCGTAAATTGCCTGAAGAATCGTTTTGAGCGGTTTTTGGGGGACGCCAACCGGGCTAGGGCGCTTACGCTTCCGGCTCAGTTTCGGCATTCGCCGCTCTTTCGTAGAAGATGTCCGCGCAACCACAGGCAATCGCAGCACCCGCCCGGCCGAAGCCCAAGATGTCTCTGCCGCATCTCGGCGAGATGGCGGTGCCGCTCGCCGTTCTGGCCATTGTCGTGGCGCTGATCACGCCGCTGCCTCCGGCGCTGCTGAGCATTCTGATCGTGCTCGACATCATGATGTCGGTGATCGTGCTGATGGTGACCATGTACATCCTGAAGCCGGTCGATTTCAGCGTTTTTCCTACCACGCTGCTGCTGCTGACCATGTTCCGGCTGGCACTGAATGTCAGTTCGGCGCGGCTGATCTTGCTTAACGGAAACACCGGGACCGCGGCGGCGGGTAAGGTGATCGAAGCCTTCGGCAATTTTGTCGTGGGCGGCAATTACATTGTCGGCGCCGTGATCTTTCTGGTGCTGATCGCGATTCAATACGTCGTGATCAACCACGGCGCGGTGCGTATTTCGGAGGTTTCGGCGCGCTTTACTCTCGATGCGCTGCCAGGCAAGCAGATGTCGATCGACGCCGAGATGAACGCCGGGCTCATCGATGAGTCCGAAGCGCGGCGGCGCAGAAAGCAGCTATCTGCCGAGGCGGAATTTTATGGCGCCATGGACGGCGCGTCGCGCTTCACCCAGCGCGACGCCATCGCGAGCATCCTGATCACCGGGATCAACATCATTGCGGGATTCCTGATCGGAGTGCTGCAGCACGGGATGGACCTGGGCGAGGCGATCAAGACCTATACCGTGCTGACCATCGGCGACGGCCTGGTCACGGTCATCCCGGCACTCATGATTTCGATGTCGGGCGGCCTGATTGTAACCCGCGCCAGTTCCGAAGCGCGCGTCGGGACCGAGTTCCAAAAGCAGCTTTTTGGCCGCACCGAGCCGCTCTTGCTGTCAAGCGGCGTGCTGCTCGCGCTGGCGGTCTTTCCCGGACTGCCCACGACGCCGTTTCTGCTTCTCGGCGCGGGATTGGGAACTGTGGGCCTGATGAAGCGTAAAAAAATTGACGCAGCCGTCAAAAAAGAGGCGGTTGCCCAGAGCGCGGCGCCCAAAGAAGAGCTCGAAACGCTGCTGCGGGTGGAACCTGTAGCGATCGAGGTTGGCCTGGGGCTGGCCGGTTTGGTCGCGGGAGGCAAAGCTTCGCCGCTGCTGAAACGAATTGCGGGCATCCGGCGGCAACTGGCGACGAATCTGGGTTTTTTGCTGCCGCCGGTGCGGGTCACCGACAATCTCTCTTTGCGTTCGCGGGAATACGTGGTTCAGCTCAAGGGCAGCGAAATCGGGCGCTACGAAATTTTGCCCGGCTGCGAGCTGGCGATCCCGACCGCGCGAGCCGATAAGAACTTCGCCGGACAACAGACACGCGAGCCGGCTTTCGGGCTTCCGGCGCTCTGGGTGCCCTCCGAACGCGTGGATGCGGCACGTTCGGCCGGTTATACGGTCGTGGACCCGGTGAATATCGTCGGCACGCATTTTGTCGAGCTCGTGCGCCAATACGCCAGCGAGATGCTCTCGCGCCAGGATACGAAGCTCTACTGCGACCGGGTGGCTCAGGAAAATCCCAAACTGGTCGAGGATTTGGTCCCCAAGCTGCTGTCATTAGCCGTGATTCAAAAGGTGCTGCAGAACTTGTTGCGAGAACGTGTTTCGATCCGGGACGGCGTTTCCATTTTGGAAGCGCTCGGCGAGGCCGCGCCCACCACCAAGAACCCTATATTGCTGACGGAATACGTGCGGCAGGCGATCCGCCGTTCCGTGGTCAAGGCGTATTTGAATGCCAGAGGCGAACTGACCGCGTATCTGCTCGATCCTTCGGCCGAGCAGGCGATTGAGTCGGCGGTGCAGCACACGGATCACAACAGCATCCTGATGCTGGCACCGCAAACGGTCCGCGAGATCGTCTCGCAGTTCGAGCGCAAGATCGAGCGGCGCGAAGTCCCGGTGGTGGTGGTGACCAGTTCCGGGGCGCGGTATTTCTTGCGCCAGATGCTCGAGCCGGCGCTGGGCAATGTTTTTCCCATTTCACACAACGAGGTTCCGCCGGCCGTGCGGCTGGTTTCGCTAGGAACGATATGAGGAGCCGATGAAAATTAAGTCGTACTTTGCGGATTCGGTGCAGGCGGCGATGGAAAAGGCGCGGGCGGAGCTAGGCGCCGAGGCCATGCTGGTGCATTCGAAAAACACGGACGCCGAACTGCGGCATTTAGGCGCTTACGAAGTGGTTTTTGGGGTTTCGGCCCACCCCACCGGTGTCGCGGCTCCCAAAGCGGCGCCGGAAGGCGCGACGAATGAGCGCGGCGACGCTTTGCTGGAGGAGATGGCCGAATTGCGGCGGCAGATTGAAGGCGTGAAGCGATCGGTATCGCGCCAAAGCGCGCATCTGCGTTTAGCCGGCCTCGAACGCTGGCCGGAGCTCGAAAAGCTCTACGAGCAGCTTTTAGCGGCCGATTTTTCCTCCGAAACCGCGCAGGACCTGGTGCAAGCGGCCCGGCGATCGACTGACGGGGATCCGCGCTCGCCGCGTGCTTCGGCGGCTGCGGTCGAGGCGGCGGTCAGCGCCGAGATCGAGCGGCGTTTGCTGCTCGCGCCGGAGATTGGAGAGCGCGAGCCGGCCCGCAAGGTGGCCCTGTTCGCCGGCCCTCCGGGTTGCGGCAAGACCTCGCTGCTGGTCAAGGTCGCGGTCGCGCATGGCGTGAAACGGGGAATTCCGGTGCAGATTCTTTCCACCGATACCTTGCGTGTGGGCGCGGTGGAACAGCTTTCGGCTTACGCACGCATATTGGGCGCCGGCTTCCAGGCGGTACATACCGTTGCCGCATTGGCACGTGCGCTCGAAGAGCACCGGGCTAAGAAACTGGTGCTGATCGATACTCCGGGCTATGCGGCAAACGAAATGGAAGACGCGCAGGAACTGGCCGGATTCGTTTCGAGAGAGCGGCGGATCGAGGTACACCTGCTGCTCCCCGCTTTCCTGCGCCAGAGCGTGCTGGCACGCACGGCCGAGCGCTTTCAAATCGTCGCCCCAGCCAAGCTTGCTTTCACGCACTTCGACGAGGCGGGCAGCCCGGGCGCGGTTCTCGATCAGGCGCTGCGCTCCGGTCTTCCGGTTTCCTTCCTCTCCTCCGGGCAGAAGATTCCGGAAGATATCGCCGAGGCCTCGAAAGCCGCTCTGCTCGAAGGGCTTTGGGAACCGGCCGAGGCGGCCGCGGTAAGCGCAGCCTGAGGAGATGGCCGCTATGTACCAATGCGCGATGGAGGCCCGGTCGCAGGAGGAGCGGGAGCAGCTTATTCTGGAGCATTTGCCTCAGGTAACCTGGATCGCCACGCGCATCCAGGAGAAACTGCCGCCGAGCATCGAACTCGACGACCTGGTTTCAGCCGGGATCGTCGGGCTGATGGCTGCGGTGGATCACTTCGACCCGAGCCACAACGCATCGCTCAAGACCTACGCTGAGTATAAAATCCGGGGCGCGATTCTGGACAGCATTCGCGGGCTCGACGGCATCCCTACGCATAAACGCAAGCGCCTCAAACAGGTGCAGCAGGCGATTGGTCGCGCCGAGCAAAGCTTGAAGCGCGCTCCGGCCGAAGAGGAGATCGCCGCGGAACTCGGCCTTCCGTTGGCCGAGTATCAGCAATGGATGCTCGAGTTGCAAGGCGTGTCGCTCGGCAGTCTGGACGTAATCGAGGACGGCGAAGAAGTGAGCTTGCTGAAGTTCATTGCGGGCGACGAAGGCGAGTCGCCGGCACGTATTTTGGAGCGTTCCGAGCTGGAGCGGGTCATCTCCAGCGGCATCAGCAAGATGCCCGAGAACGAGCGCACTGTGCTCAGCCTCTATTACCGGGAAGAGATGAATCTGCGCGAGATCGCCGAGGCCATGAATCTTCACGTCACGCGGATCTCGCAACTGCGGGCGCAGGGGATTGTGCGGCTGCGCTCCTACATGGAATACAAATGGCCGAGCGAGCGGGGTATCTATTGATGGAACTATGGGGCTGGGTGACGAATCCGTATATTCCGATTCTGGCGGGCTGTCTGGCGGCTCTGTTCGCGGGGATGGGGGCGCTGGGATGGCTTCGCTTGCGGAGGCAGATCCGGCGTCTTGAGAGCGAACTGGCCAGCGAGCGCGAGCGCACGCAAGGGCTGGAGCGTATGCCCAAACAAATCGAGGAGGTACAGGAGAAATTGGAGCATCTCGACCGGCGCACGATTCCGCCCGACGGATGGGGACCGCAATCCGAATCGGTACATCTGAATCGCCGCGGGCAGGTGCTGAAGCTGCACCGAAGCGGTCATTCGGTCTGCGAAATCGCGTCGAATCTCGGGCTTGCCGAGGGCGAGGTACAGCTGACTTTGAAGCTGCACGGGCTGCTGCGGGGCCAATCAGGCGGGAAAGCGGAGGATTTCTCTCTAATTCCGGAAAGAAAGAGCGATAGGAATCCACGAACCCTTTTGGTCAGGGGTGCCGGAGTATGAGAATCGAAGACAATACAACAACCAATCTCTATAAGAGTAACGGCCCCGGTTCGATACCGGAAGTGGATGTGCAGACCCGCCCGTCGGCCGCCCACCCTGGGGAAGCGGCCGGGTCGGATTCGGCCCATCTTTCGAACGCGGTTCATTGGGTGGCGTTCGCACGGCAGGCTTCTTCGCCGGAGCGGCAGGCCCGTGTAAGCGGAGTCATCGCCCAGGTGCAGTCGGGCCAATATTCGGTGGATCCGCCGGAAGTGAGCCGGTCGGTGGTGCAGGGACATTTGAGCGGATGAGAAGGGCGCGACGATGAATCTCGAGGAAGCGCGACGCTTGCTGGACCGCGCCGAAGCCTCGCTTCGGGATGCCGCCGGAGATTTGATTCAGTTTCCGCTCGAACCGGCACGCGCATGCTCTGCTTTGGAGCGAGCCGAGCGGGCCGTGACGGCGGTACGCCGCGATTGGCAGCCCGCGAATCGGGAGTTGGCCGACGCCTGCCGGCGGCTCGTGCGCGAAGCGGCGCGCATCTCGCGGCTGCTCGACAGCGCTGCGGTTTTCTCTTGCCAATCGTTTGCGGTCAGAGCCGGCGGCTCGAATTCCTATACGCCCGCGGGTGAGCTGCAAGCGGCTGCGCAGGCGGAGCATTTGGTGTTTCAAGGGTGAGGTGAGGAGCTATGTCGAGCCTATTTGCGGCGCTCAACACGGTTGCCAGCAGCATGGACGTTCTTCAGCAGGCCATGGGTGTGGTGCAAAACAACGTGGCGAATGCCTCCACGCCCGGCTATGCGACACAAAGCTTAAATATCGAAGCCCGGTTATTCAACCCGGGCAGCAATCTCTGGGGAGGTATTGCGAGCGCCGGTCTGAACGACTCACGCAACGTGTCCGCCGAAGAGGCCGTCTGGAACCAGAACGAATTGCTGGGCACGGCGACGCAATCGGCGACGAGTCTCTCAGCGCTGCAATCGATTTTCAATGTCACGGGCACCAGCGGAATACCGGGTGCCCTGAGCACGCTTTCTGCGGCGCTTTCTGCCTGGAGCAGTAATCCGAACGACGGCCCCTCGCGGCAGCAGGTCCTGAATGCCGCCCAAGGGCTCGCGCAAGCCTTCAACACCACCTCCAGTACGGTCGGCCAACTCAGTACGCAAACCGATCAGGAACTCCAGAGCACAGTCACTCAGATCAACGCGCTCAGTTCACAAATTGCGCAGATCAATGCCGGTATCCGGCAAGGAGATCAGAATGATCCCGGTCTTCAAGCCCAGCTTTAC
>DASVGP010000172.1:0-14690 GCA_036379475.1 Bryobacteraceae bacterium
GGCATGGAGCGGCCTTCGGCTCCCCTGGGCCGCCGCATCATGTTTACGCTCGGCAGTTCGATTTGCGGCTCGGAATTGGATGGCGCGGCCGCCGCATCGGTTGCCAGCAGCGGCGCAGCCAGCATTCGCTTGAACATGTCCCGCCGCTTCATGAGCAGCCTAACTTAGAGTCCAGCCCTCGCGGAAGGTGGGTGAGAGCAGATTATTCGCTTCCTCGTTGTTGGTAATGCGCAAGTTTTCGCTATCCCAGTCCAGGCCACCTTGGCAGCGGATCGCAACCGTGCCGAGAATGACCCATTCGGACAAGGGTGCGGCCACATTGAAATTCGAACAGGCCGGAGGGCCGCCTTTGGCGGCATTAATCCAATCGCGGTAATGGCCTGGAGAGCGCGGAATCATCTCCGGAGGGAACTGATAATCTTTCATCCGGTCGACAGGAATCAAGCGCGTCGACTGTCCGGTATGGCCGGTAGTAATGAAGCCTTTGTCGCCTACAAATAGCGCGCCGTTGCTGCTGCTACTGCCGGCAGAAGAATGCGGCACCGCATGGGGATGGAAATAGGCCTGCGCGTCAAACACGGCGCCGATGATCTGGCGCTCGCGCGGCTCGACATTGGACGTGGTCGAATGCTGCGGCTGGCGCGAGGGGGACAGGTCGCCCAAAATCGCATCCTTGGGAACGCCGGGGATGCTGGGCGCACCCTTCATGGCGCTATGCCAATAAACCTTCACCGGGGGGAAGTTGCCGCGTGCGGGAAAGTCGAACCGGATCACGGATTTATTTGGATAGTAGTACTTACTTGACCCCTCGATTTTGACGAGTTCGACATGGGTCGGCGCCGTCAGCCGCAGCGCCATGTTCGGTGCTCCGAGAGCGTGGCAGGCCATATCGCCCAGCGCACCGTCGCCGAAATCAAAAAAACCGCGCCAGTTGAAAGGCGCGTAAGCCGGACTGTATGGGCGCTTCTTTTGGATACCCAGCCAGAGGTTCCAGGCCATGGTCGGCGGCACCGGAGCAGTGGCGGGCAGGTCGGGCAAGCCCTGCGGCCAAACCGGCCGGTTGGTCCAGGCATGTACTTCGGTCACGTTGCCGATGACGCCGGACCAGATCATTTCCGCGCATTGTCGTGTGCCTTCGTTTGAATAGCCTTGATTGCCCATCTGCGTGGCCACTTTGTATTGATTGGCGGCCTGCTGCAATCTGCGGCACTCCCAGACGGTATGCGCCAGCGGCTTCTCCACATAGACGTGCTTGCCCCGCTCCATCGCGTGCATCGCCACAGTCGCGTGCATGAAGTCGGGAATGGCGACGATGCAGGCGTCGATGTTCTTGTTTTCCTTGTCAAGCATGACGCGGAAATCTTTGTACTTGGGCGCCTTCGAGTATTTAGCAAAAGTCCGGGCAGCTCGTTTTTCGTCCACGTCGCAGAGCGCGACGATATTTTCCGTCTTGGCGACCCCGGCGATATCGGCGGCCGCCCTTCCTCCCGCGCCGATCGAAGCGACATTCAGCTTTTCGTTCGGCGACTTATAACCGAGCGCCTTCAGCGAGGCAACGCTGCGCAAGCCCTGAGCCGGCATCGTCCCGGCCAGCAAGCTCCCGAAAAAGAAGTATCGCCTGCTGATTCCATTTCCACTCATCTTCTATATCTGCTCCTCATTCTTGCTTGGCTCTCGCAGTTAGCTCAGGGTCCAGCCTTCGCGGAAGGTCGGCGACAGCAGCTTATTTGCGTCCTCATTATTGGTGATGCGCATGTTTTCGCTGTCCCAATCAAGATTGTTCTGGCAGTGAATCGCCACCGCGCCGAGCGTGATCCATTCCGTAAAGGGAGCGGCTATGTTGAAGTTCGAACAGGCCGCAGGGCCGCCTTTGGCGGCATTAATCCAATCGCGGTAGTGTCCCGGGGAGCGCGGAATGAATTCGGGAGGAAACTGATAACTCTTCATCTTCTCGACTGGAATCAGCCGCGTCCATTCGCCGTAAGTGCCGGTAGTGATGAAGCCCTTATCGCCCACAAACAGCGAGCCGTTGCTTCCATGCCGGTTGTGCTCCTCGATTTTGCGCGCGTTCGATGCCGGCTGCGGTTTGGGTTTTGGCCTTGGCTTCCGTTGCGGCACGGCATGCGGGTGAAAGTAGGCTTGGTCTGAGAAAACGCCGCCGATAATCTGGCGCTCGCGGGGCTCGCTGTCGGGCTCGATCCGGTGTTCGGACTGGCGCGAGCGAGGCAGATCGCCCAAAATCGCATCCTCGGGAACGCCTGGAATGGCGGGTGGTTTCATCCTCGCGTCGTACCAGTAGATTTTCACCGGCGGCATGTCGCCGCGGGCCGGGAAATCGAAGCGGATGACGCTCCCTGAGGGATAGTAGTAGTTGCTGGGCCCGTCGATTTTGACAATCTCGATGTGGGTAGGCGCGGTGAGCCGCAGCGCCATGTTGGCCGCGCCGAGAATGTGGCAAGCCATATCGCCGAGCGCCCCGGAGCCGAAATCGAAAAAGCCGCGCCAACTGAAAGGCGCATAGGCGTGGCTGTACGGGCGCGACTTCTGAATACCGGTCCACAAATCCCAATCCATATAGGACGGTACCGGCTCGGCGGCCGGCAGCGACGTCAACCCCTGCGGCCACCACGGCCGGTCGGTCCAGGCATGCACTTCGGTCACATTGCCGATGGCGCCGGACCAGATCATTTCGGCGCATTGCCGCGTGCCTTCGTTCGAATAGCCCTGGTTGCCCATCTGCGTGGCCACGTTGTATTTGTTCGCGGCTTGCTGCAGTTTGCGGCACTCCCAGACGGTGTGCGCCAGCGGCTTCTGCGTATAAACATGTTTGCCGCGCTCCATGGCATGGATGGCCGCGGTGGCGTGCATGAAGTCGGGAATGGTGACGATGCACGCGTCGATGTTCTTGTCTTCCTTGTCGAGCATCACGCGGAAGTCTTTGTACTTGGGAAGCTGCGGGTACCGGCCGAAGATCTCGGCGGCGCGTTTCTCGTCCACATCGCAAAGCGCGACGATGTTTTCGGTCCTGGCGACCGCGGTGATATCGCTGGTTGCCTTTCCCCCTGCCCCGATCGAGGCAACATTCAGTTTTTCGTTCGGCGATTTATAGCCCAGCGCCTTCAACGAGGCAATGCTGCGGAAACCCTGCGCCGGCATGGTGCCGGCCAGCAAAGACCCCAAAAAGAAATATCGCCTGCTGATCCCATTTCCGTTCATGTCTTCTTCTCTCTTGCTCCCATCCTGTTATAGCGTTATCGCTACGAGTTCTAGCAAACTGCCCATTATAAGAGGAGGACAAAACGGGACCTCGACCGTACGGGAGGAGACTCCCCGGCCCTTTGGAGGAACTTTGGTTAAGGAATTATCGCGTGGGCTGAAATCCACGCCGGCACGCTGGAAGCGTGCGCCACACTGCTCGTGAATCACAAAAAAAGCCCGGGTTTCCAAAAGGAAACCCGGGCCCGCAAGAGAGATATGCGCGAGATTACTGCTTCTTGTGCTTCTTCTTCTTGTGATGCTTCTTATGACCCTTTTTCTTCGACGTCGTCGTTTGAGACGAATCTTGGGAGTGCTTCGGAACCGGGGTGGCCATCAGGAAAGGAACCACCGCAAACGTCAGCAGGGCCGAGGTAAACAGTCTTTTCATTTTTTAAAAGTCTCCTTCAACTCGTGGCGGGTCCTTCCGGCCGCTCACAAATCTAATTTGCCTCAGCCGGGCTTTGAGCGCCATCGCCGGAATCGGGGAATCTGAATCCCGTATATTCGGGATGGCGAGTAACCCTTTTTAATGAAAGAATCGATTCGGTGGCACAAACGAAGTCCATTACCCAAGCCCATCTGCAGCGCGTTCTGATGGTTGGGCTGAGCGTTTCGGCGCTGCTGCTGCTTTCGGCGCTGGTGCTGGCATTTCGCACCACACGCCAGATCGACCGCAATGCCGGCCTGTTCGCCCGGCAGCAATCGATCGCCAAGGCGGCAATCAATAATATCGAACGCCATCGCACCGAGCTGAACACGCGCTGGCTGGAGCTGGCGCGGCGCAGAGACGTTGCCACGCGGGAGGAGATTCTGGGCCAATTGGCCGAGACCCGCGCCGAAATGGGCAACGCGCTCGACTCGCTGTACAATCAGGCGGAGCGGCTACGCCAAAACATTCACAAAGAGGGACGCGGTCTGCTGCAATGGACCATCTGGCTCTTCGCCGTTTGCGTGATTTTGTCGCTGGTCTGCGCTATCTGGGTGGTCAACGCCTCCACCGGCCTGTTTCGCAAGCTGGAGCAGCAATCGGGCGAGCTGGCCAGCATGCAGTATCAGTTGCTTGAAACGCAAGAAGCGGCCATGCGGCGCTTCTCGCACGAATTGCACGACGAACTGGGCCAGGCGCTAACCGCCGTGAAGGCCAATCTCTCGGCGCTGCGGATGAACGGCAACCGCGAGCGTGTCGACGATTGCATGGCGCTGGTGGATCAGGCCATCCACGATGTGCGCGAATTATCCCAACTGCTGCGCCCGACCATCCTGGACGATTTCGGCCTGGACGCCGCGCTGCGCTCGCTGGCGGAGAGTTTTTCCCAGCGCACCGGAATCGAGGCGAAATACACCAGCGAAATCGGGAGCCGGCGTTTGCCGGATGAAACCGAAACCAATCTCTACCGGATTGCGCAGGAAGCGCTGACCAACGTAGCGCGGCATGCGGAAGCGACCTCGGTGAACCTCGATCTGCACGCGCGAGCAGAAGATGCCATGCTGACGATTCGAGACAATGGACGCGGATTCGAACTTGCCGGGCGGCAGATGCGGGCAGGGCTTGGTCTCGCCGGCATGCGCATGCGCGCCCGCGGCTGCGGCGGCAGCTTTAACATGGATGCGGCGCAAGGCAAGGGAGTGAAAATCGAGGTGAAGTGTCCCATCGGGCAATAAAGATTTTACTGGCGGACGATCACACCATCGTGCGCCAGGGTTTGAAGCTGATTCTGGCGGCACATTCGGATATGGAGATTGCCGGCGAGGCGGCGAACGGACGCGAGGCGGTGGATCTGGCGCAGAAGGTAAAGCCGGACGTCGTTTTGATGGATGTCGCAATGCCGGAACTGGGCGGAATCGAAGCCACGCGCCGCATGGTAGAGGCGAATCCGCGCGTCCGCGTGCTGGTGCTCAGCATGCACAAGGAAGCGGTTTACGTGCGCGAGATTCTGAAGGCGGGCGCGCGCGGTTACATTTTAAAGGACGCCATCGACACCGAACTCTTGCAGGCGGTCCGCTCGGTCGCGCGCGGCGACGGCTACATCAGCCCGGCGGTCTCCGGCGCCCTGCTCAGCGATTACCGGCAAAACGTGACCGATCCGGCCGATCTGCTGTCGAACCGGGAGCGCGAGGTGCTGCGATTGATTGCGGAAGGCAAAACCAATAAGGAGATCGCCTCGCAGTTGAATCTGAGCGTCTACACAGTCGATTCGCATCGCGCCAAGATCATGGAGAAGCTCAACCTGCACAGCACGGGCGAACTGGTGCGGTTCGCCATCAAACACGGGCTGGCAGACTAAATAGCCCGCCAGGCGAAGTTCGTCACGGCTCCTCCCTGACGGTCGGGGTTCTGATGGTGCTGTCGTCGCGTCTGCTACTTACGGAACCGCGATCCGTAGGGAGCGGCTCTCCTTCCCCGAATCGCAATTTTTCTCTTGACTGGTTTCCGGGCCTATGTTAATTTTATCGCAGGTGGCTAATAAATGCGCAGGCCTGGTTCGGGCGGGAAAACGCCGGCTCTCGATCAGCAATTGAGCCGCCGGGAGCGGCAGATCATGGATATCCTGTTCGCCAAAGGCCGGGCGAGCGGCCCGGAGATTCTCGAAAGCCTGCCCGATCAACCCAGCTATTCCACGGTTCGGACGATCTTACGGGTTCTCGAGCGCAAAGGCCACGTGCGGCATGTGGAGGAAAATCTGCGCTATGTGTACCTGCCGGTTGCGTCCGCAAAAGCCGCCCGCAGATCGGCTTTAGAACGCGTGGTGAAAACGTTTTTCGACGGTTCCGCCAAAAGCGCCGTGGCGGCATTTTTGGATCCTGCCGTTTTCCAACTCAGCGAGCAGGATCTCGATGAACTCGCACAAATGATCGAAAAGGCCCGAAAGGAGGGCGAATGACGATGGATATCGCAACGATGCTGTTTGTGATCGCGAAAGCTACGGTGGTGCTGGGGCTTGCCCTCGCCTTCCTTTACCTGATGCGGCGCCGCTCGACGGCGGCGAGCCGCCACTTTGTTTGCGTATCGGCATTGGCAGTGTTGTTCCTGCTGGTTGGCGCCGCTTTCCTGCCGGAGTCGGGGCTGACCGGCAATTGGCCGGTATTTCCTGTCTCCATTGCGGCCTCGGCGGCAATCTCGAAAACGGCGATCGGGATGGGATGGGCGCAGGTGGTGCTTGGTGTCTGGCTGGCCGGAATCGTTGTATTCGCGCTGCGCCTGTTCATCGGTTGGGGACTCGTCACGGCAAAGTCGCAATGTTTTGCGCCGCTCAGGGATGCCGCTTGGAATGCAGAACTTGCTTCGGCGGCTGCACGCCTTGGCGTTCGGGTTCATCATGTGAGGCTTCGCGAAGGAAACGTGGCAACACCTGTTGTTTCCGGCATTCTCAGGCCGACGATCCTGCTTCCGCAAGGTGTGCGCCATTGGGACTCGTTCCGCCGGCAGACTGTTTTGCTGCACGAATTGGCGCATGTCCGCCGGAAGGATTGTTTATGGCAGCAGCTCGGCGGGCTGGCTTGCGCGCTGTTTTGGTTCCACCCGCTTGCATGGCGCGTGGCGGCGCGGATGTGCCGCGAGCAGGAACTCGCTTGCGATGATCTGGCGCTTTCGGCGGGCATCGATCGCCGGGCCTATGCGGACCTCTTGCTGAATGCTGCTCAGAATACTGCATCGGGTAAGCTGTTTGCCTGCGCATTTCAGGGCCCAGCCTCCGCGAAGCATCTGCGCGCGAGGTTCGCCAACATTTTGGAAACGCCGGCCAACCGCGGCGTGCAGCGCCATTGGGCAAAGGCGTTCGCGACGGCGCTGGTCTGCTTGTTTCTCGCGCTCGGGTCAGTGAAGCTGGCACGCGCCGAACACGTTTACACCATCGGCGATGGCGTGAGCGCGCCGGTGCTCCTATCCAAAGTCGAGCCGGAGTACACCGCGGCTGCCAAGAAGGCCAAGATCTCAGGCACGGTTCACGTTTCTGCGATCATCGGCAAGAATGGCCACCCGCGTAAAATCCACGTCACAAAGGGAATCGATCCGGGTCTGAATGCGAAGGCGGTGAAGGCGATCAAAGAATGGCGTTTCCGCCCTGCGACGCGAAAGGGGAAGCCAGTCGCGGTTCACGCGAACATTGAGGTGCATTTTCGCTTGCTTTGACCACCTTCTATGTTGCTGCGCATAGCGCTCTGCGCGAGTATGGTGCTGCTTTCGTCTTGCGTGCGGCACTCCGAGCCGCTGGCTCCGGCGCCGCCGAAGCCGGTCAATCCGAGAGCATATGTCGATTTGATTCCAGGATGCCGGCTGCGAGTGGTCGCCCCGCTCTTTGCTCCAGGAACGCAGAAACGTGCACTCGCTAAGCTTTTATCCGAGACCGGATCTTCGACCACACTGAAAGCTCCTCCCGGATTTGTCGGTTATGAGACTGCCTATTATCTGCTGAGGCCCCGTTCCGATCATCGTGGCGCGTCGATTGCTTTTCAATACGCGACGACAAACAAAAGCGGAGTGGTGACTCGTGAAAACCGGCCCCGCAAGCGGCTCTTTCGCGTGCCGCGAGAGATTCGCTTCTTCCGGCTGGTTTTCCTGATCCGCAAGAGCAACAGCGATCACAATATGGCGCTTCTGGGGACGCATCGGAAGGATGCCCTGAATGCCTGGAGTGCCGCACTTCTGGCGGATCCCGACGCGTGTCGAAATCTGAAGGGAAGAAGCTGTATGTGGATTCCCGCGGGAATCGCCGTTCGGCCGGAAATCAGGAAGGCTTCCCGATGGGAGCCGCTTCGGTAAGCATTCCGACGGCTAGTGCCGTCGAGCTTCGCGTCGCAGTCCCTCGCGAAGCAGCATCTTGAGAAGCGTTTGGCAGCCGATACCTTTGCGGGTGGCGATCCTGCGCGCTTCCGGCCAAATCACTACCGCGTTCGAGCTGGACGGGTTTCGGATCACAAAGAATCTCGGCGTTGTGCGCGGGATCACGGTACGATCGCGCTCGGCGCTGGGATCGTTTGCCGGAGCAGTGCAGACGTTCGTCGGAGGCAATATTACGATTTACACGGAGCTTTGCGAAAAGGTGCGCACGGAAGCGTTCGAGTTGATGCTGCAGCACGCTGCCGCGCTGGGTGCGAATGCGGTGATCGGGATGCGCTACGACGCAAACGAAGTCACCGACGGCGTGACTGAAGTGGTGACAAGGACCGGGAACTCTATCAGAAATTGCCCCGAATGCGATGAATGAGGCTCGCAGAAGCCATTGTTGGCGGGAAGCCTATCTATTCTTCCCGCAACGCCGCTATGGGTTCGATGTCGATCGCCCGGCGCGCTGGAATTATCGTGGCCACGAAAGCCGACACTGCTAGAATCACAGCGGCCGCGCTGAAGCTCAAGGCATCGGTAGTACTGATGCCGAACAACAATCCGGCCATTACACGCGATAGCGCGAGAGCGCCGACCAGTCCCGCGAGGATTCCAATACCGCTGAGCTCCATTCCCTGCCGGACAACCCACGAGAGGATATCCGCCGGACGCGCGCCGAGGGCGATTCGCACACCAATATCGTGCGTTGCCTGCGAGACAAGAGAGGACATGACACCGTAGACTCCGACCGCCGCAAGCAACAGCGCGAAGGCTGCAAAGGCGCCCAGCATGGTTGCAGCAAAGCGCTGGCGCGCCAGGGAACGGTGCAGCAGATTCCGCATGGTGTGGACGTCGTAGACGACCACGTTGGGATCGACAGCATGAATCTCGTGGGTGATCGCGCCGGCGAGTGCAGCGGGATCGGACGCGGTGCGCGCCACCAGGAACATGTCACCGTCAGCCGCCTGTTCCTGAGGGAAATAGATCGCGATTTTCCCTTCGGTGCCAAGTCCGTATTGCTTCACTACTCCAACTACACCCGCAATCGTTATAGGTTTCTTGGGATCAAACCAGACGTGCCTACCCACGGCGCTCTCATGTGGCCAGAAGCGGCGAGCGAACTTCTCGTCGATAATGGCTACCTGCGCGCTTCCGGCCCGGTCATGCGGCGAGAAGAACCGGCCTTCAATGAGAGGAATACCCATGGCGCGGAAATAATCGGTGCTGGCGATGCGCCGGTCCACCTGAAGCTCGTGTCCCGGCGGCGGTGTATAACCTTCAACGTGGATTCCGCCCCACCCGACCTCACCACTGAGCGGCAGCGCGGAGACGAGGCCCTCGGCCTTCACACCGGGAAGGTGGGCGACACGATTCTCTACTTCGCGATAGAAGTGGAGCACCGGAACGTCTTTTCGGTAGTTGGGGCCGGTAGCCGCGACTTGCATGGAGAGAATATGGTCCGTCCTGAATCCCGGAGGGACGTTTTGAAGGCGGACGAAACTTCGGACGAGCAGCCCGGCTCCCACCAGCAGCATAAGGGAGAGAGCCACTTCCGAGACAACCAGCAGGCCCCGCAACCGGTTCCGCGACAAGCGCAAGCCGCCCGAGCTCCGTCCCGCGGCTCCGCCGGATTTAAGAGACGTGTTTGGGTCAATCGCCAACGCACGCCATGCCGGCGCCAACCCGAACAGAATACCGGTGAGCAGTGAAATTCCGAGCGTGAAGGCCAGAACGGGGCCGTTGATCCGGATATCCGCAAGCCTGGGAATATCTCCCGGGTTGATGGACCGCATCACGTAGAGAGCCCACTTCGCGATCATGAGCCCGGCGGCGCCTCCCAGGATGCCCATGAGCACGCTCTCTGTCAGCAACTGCCGGACTGTGCGCCATCCGCTCGCACCCAGAGCCGTTCGGATTGCGAACTCTCGTTCCCGTCGCGTGGCGCGGGTGAGCAGAAGGTTGGCGACGTTGGTGCAGGCAATCAGCAGAACTACGATCACGGAGCCCAGCACGACGAGCAAGACGCGGCGAACGTTGCCTACCACCTGGTTTTGAAGGCTCACAACGCTCATTCCGAAGGAACGGTCGCGCCGGTCCTTTTTGCGGATTCGCGCGGCGATGACGTCGACATCCGCCTGCGCCTCGGCTAGAGAAACGCCGCGTTTCAGACGCACCATCACGTTGTAATTCTCGTCGCCGCGCTTCTGCTCGGCGTCTGCTCCGAGAGGCAATGGCAGAACGACGTCGAGCTTGTCCATAGGCATCTCCGCGGGCATCACTTCTGCGCTCAGGTAGAGGCTCGGACTAAGCACGCCGGCCACGGTATAGCGTCCGCCATTAAGCGTGATGGCCTGGCCCACGATCCGCGGGTTCGAATCGAATCTGTCCCGCCAAAACGGGTAAGTGAGAAGAGCAACCGGCGGCTTACCCGGCTGGTCTTCTGCCGGAAGCAGCAGGCGGCCCAAGAGCGGTTTCGCTCCCAGCATGTGGAGGAGGCTTGACGAGGTTCGGACAACGGTAATCCGTTCCGGCTGGTCGCGGCCCGTGAGCGTCATCGGCCGAAGCTGGGCGATGGCCATCTCGTCGAAGGAATGATTTTCGTTCTTGAGATCCACGAATTCTCCGGGAGACGGCCAGTCGCGGAAAATGCCGATGCCGGGAGAGTGCAGCCAGACATTCGCCAGTCGGGCGGCGTGGGGGTACGGCAAGGGCCGGAGCAGGAGAGCGTCAACCATGCTGAAGATGGCGGTATTGGCACCGATGCCGAGAGCCAGCGTGAGAATGACGACCGCCGTAAACCCCGGAGATTTGCGCAGCGTGCGCGCGCCGTAGCGAAGATCCTGCCACAGGTTTTCGAGGTATTCAGTGCGTCGCATATCGCGGCATTCCTCCTTGATCTGCGCCACGCCGCCCAACCGGCGTAGTGCGGCGCGCCGAGCTTCGATAGGGGCTATTCCGGCCGCAAGATTCGCCTCGATCTCCTGCTCGACGTGAAACGTCAGTTCCTTCTCAAGCTCCGTCTCGACCTGGCCTCGCCGCAGCAACGACCGAAGCCGCATCCGAAACAGGTTCCAGCATCGATCAGGTGTCATTGAACGGCTCTCTTAGACCATGCGGACCACTAGCCCCACCGCGCTCGACAGACGGTCCCATTGTGCGAGCTCCTCTTCAAGCTGCACGCGACCGGCTCTGGTGAGTCTGTAGTACTTTGCTTCGCGGCCGGTTTCCGTGGTCCGCCACTGGCTGCGGATCCAACCCTGATGCTCCAGACGATGCAAGGCCGGATACAGGGCCCCTTGAGTGATCTGGAGCACGTCACGGCTCACCTGCTCGATGCGCTTGGCAATGGCCCAGCCGTGGCTCGGCTCAAGCGAAAGCGTCTTGAGGATCAGCAGGTCCAGCGTTCCCTGCAACAGATCAGAGGGTTTGCCCATCTCTTCTATGCCTAATTCATCTACATTCAGACACCTAAATTATTTACACTCCGCATCTAGAAGTCAAGGGTCCAGTTGGTGAGCATTTGCTGAATAGTTGAGAACAGCCGTTCTCAGAGACATTGGTGACTGGATTGTCCCAACTCTTTCGCGTAGAACAAAGTGGGTTGACTCCCGAATTCTCGGCAACCCGGAAAAGGGAACGCCAAAACAACATAGACCCGCTGTAGTCGCCGCCCAGCGTTTAGGAACCATCTATACAGGCCCGCGGCGTAGTTGCTCCATGATGAAGGGGTCGCATTACGTAAGGGTATCGCCGACGGGGTCTCCACATTAGTGGGTAGCGGGTCAGTTTGGGAACGGAAGTTAATCAACAATAAAAACAGTGGCTCCGCTTTCAGAGAGGACAATGATACGGTGATTCATCATGAATCAACCTACTCAGCGCCGGGTTGCCCGGGCGCTCCGCGCCGGCGGTCCGGAGGTAATTGAGATCGCTGTGGAGCAACTGCCTCCTCTGAAAACAGGCGAGGCGCTGATCAGAGTCGAAGCTGCCGGCCTCAACCATTCCGAGACATTGATTCGCTCCGGCAACTACACCGTTCGCCTGCCCTTTCCGTACGCGCTTGGCGGAGAGGGGTCGGGGGTTGTAGTCGCGGCCGGGCCGGAGACGCCGATATCCATGGGGACTCGGGTGTGCTGGGCAGCGGTCATCGGATCATGCGCGACTTTTGTGGCGGCGCCGGCTTCTATGCTCGTGCCGATTCCCGACGGCCTCAGCTTTGAGGATGCCGCGTGCCTGGCGGTTGCCGGCCTCACAGCCGGTGGGCTCGCGCGCGTCTGGCCGCTCAAAGGAAGGGAAGCCGTGGTATGGGGAGCCGCCGGCGCAGTTGGTCGAATGCTTGTGGCCATTCTGGCGAGCCAGCAAGTCAAAGTGATCGGTATCGCCAGCGGCAAGCGGGTGGATGCCGTTCGCGCCGCAGGGGCCGTTCACGTTATCGACCGAGCCGTTGAGGACGTGCGCGAAGCGGTACACGAATATACCGGCGGCCACGGTGTCGCCGCCGTGTTTGATCCCATCGGCGCCTCCACCTGCGAAACCAGCCTGCAATTGCTCGCGCCGCGAGGCTGCCTTATCAGTTACGGGGAACTTACCGGTCCGGCGCCCGCCATCAACCTCCACGAACTGTTTTCCAGGTCGCTTTTTGTCACGAAGTACAACGGGATGCATTGGGCCAAAGGTGTCTCCGAGTTTCCTGCCCTGATCTCGGAGGGGCTCGCCCTGGCCACAAAGAGACCAGCGATCATCAGTGGAATCGCCGGACGGTTCGCCCTCGACCAGATCGTTGATGCCTATCGCATGTTGGAATCCGATCCTCACGGCAAGGTGCTCGTGCTTGCCGGTCTCTAGCCGGCAGGCAGACAGCTCTCGCGGACCAGATTGCCGTGTAGCGCGCTACCGTTGTCGGCAACGTCGACTATACTCCCGCGCCACTCCCTGGCAGTGGGGTTTCCGGCACGACCGATGCTATTTTTGCACGGTGAATCCGGAATCTACTGTTATGGTTCTGTGCAGGGGGAGGTCGCGCGAAGATGTACCGACCAGGATTTCATAGGTACCCGCCGGCGAAATCCATTTGTGCGTCGAGATGCTGTAAATTGAAAACGCTCGTGGATTTATGGCAAGCTCCACAGATTTGGTCTGCCCGGGGTTCAGAAACACCTTTGCAAAACCACATAGTTGCCGGGGAGGTTCTCCGTTCGTAACGGGTTGCTTCACATAAGCTTCGACGACCTCTGCGCCAGCTCGATGACCCGTGTTCGTGACATTCAGAGTTGCAACCACCTTCGGATCGGGCCGACTGAGTTGGCTAGACAAAGTTTGCGGTGTAAGCCTAAAATCGCTCACCTTGAACGCGGTATATGACAACCCGTAGCCAAATGGAAACAACGGCTGTGTATTCGTGGCATCGTACCACCGATAGCCAACGTCGAGTTTTTCGCTATAAACCGAAGTATCGTTAATACCCGGCCATTGTTGCGGCTCGTTCGTAGGAACCGCGTTCTCAGTGCGAGGAAACGTGAGCGTGAGCCGGCCCCCAGGATTGACATTTCCAAACAGGACGGCCGCGATTGCGTTGCCATCCTCCTGCCCTGGATACCAAGCTTCAATAACACCGCGCACGCTGTTAATCCAGGGCATGAGAACCGGGCCACCGGTATCGAGCACGACGATCGTATTGGGGTTTGCGGAGGCAACAGCTGCTATCAGTTGGTTCTGGTCGCCGGGTAATTCAAGGTTAATCCGGTCCTTGCCTTCACTCTCATTGGTATTAGCAAATACGACCGCGACGCGGGCAGCACGCGCAACTTTGACTGCCTGCTTTATATTACTGCCCTCGGCATAAGAGACCGGTGTCCCTGCACCAGCGCGTTTGTGAATCGCATCGAACGGACTGACCACATACGCTGCGATTACGTGGGAGCTGCCGCCGCCCTCGGCCTTCGGCTTTGCACGACCGGCTGCGCCAATCATCGCGATGGAAGCGCCATCCGAAAGCGGGAGGATATCGTGGGCGTTTTTCAGCAGTACCGTGCCTTGCTCGGCAACCTTCCGAGAAAAGCTAGCGTCTTCGGCGCTGCGCACGTCCGCGCTCCACTTGCCACCTTCCGGTTTGTCAAAAAGTCCGTGGCGAAACATAGTAACCAGAATGCGGCGGACGTGTTCGTCCAGAGCGGACGTGCTCACTTTGCCCTTCTGAACCGCTGCTTTCAGTGCTGGGCCGTAGAACTTGCCGCCGGGCATTTCCTGATCCAGGCCAGCTTTGCTGGATGCGACCGTGGAGTGAGTCCCACCCCAGTCGCTCATTACCCATCCTTCGAAACCGAGTTGTTTCCTGAGGAACCCTGTGAGCAATTCGGAATTTTGACAAGAGTAGGTTCTGTTAGTTTTGACATAGGCGCACATGACGGTACCTACGTGCCCTACCTGGATCGCATCCGCGAATGGCGGTAGGTAAATTTCCTGGAGCGTCCTTTCATCTACGGCGGAACTTGAGTGGAAACGGCCACTTTCCTGGTTCATGGTCAGGTACATGTTCGCATCGGCAATAGGTCCTTGGCTCTGGATGCCCTTGATTTCGGCGGCAGCCATTCGGCCGTTGAAATAAGGATCT
>DASVGP010000173.1:0-3578 GCA_036379475.1 Bryobacteraceae bacterium
CGGAGTTTCCGATAACGTCGTGGTCGAGAAAATTCCGAGCGCTGGTGTGAAACCGGTCCGCATCGATCGACCAGCCGTGGAGCGGAATCGTCAGGCCAAAATCGTGCTGGATGTCTCGCTCGCCACGAAGCGGAACAAATCCATAGCCCTGCGCGAGGGCAAATTGCAGCGACGGTCCCGCAAGGCTGTTTAGAGGCGGCGGCTGATAGTCGTACGAGTAGTAGCCATGCAGCGTCCAATTGAGCCGGGGAATCCGGACGGCGGCGCCCAGGCGCGGATCGGCGGCATTCTCATCCACGAGCCCGCCGTAGTGTGTGAGGCGAAGGCCAAGGTCGAAAGTAAGCCAGGAGGCCGGCTTGTATTGATCTTCGGCAAAAGCGGCCTCCGAATTCGCCCATTGAATCAGTCGCTGATTCAGTACCGCCGCTCCCGGATTGGCGCGCAATCCAAAAAAACTGTTGTCGTGTTGTCCCCAGGCCTCGAATCCAAGGGAAGCGGAATTTGCCGCCTTGTGAATTTGGAGGGCGGAGCGGACGCCCGCGTAATTCGAGCGGTCATTATCGGTCAGGATATACGGAGTATCGTTCGGGCCGCCCAGATACTCCGCCTGATTGAAATGAAAGTAGGGTGTCAGCCTGAATAACATACCTTCCGAGAAGGTATGGGTCCAGCTAAAGCCGAGTAAGTCATCTCGTTCCAGATCGCGATCCAGAATGCCGGCGTTTTGTTGCTCCGGCGTATTGGGGATCTGGTAATCGTCGCGCCGGGTGGACAGAATCCAGCGCAATTGATCCTTTGGAGTCGCATTGAAGAGCAGGGACGCAAAGCCGCCCAGACCGCTCTCGCCATCGTGAAGCACTTGCGGGACCGGCGTCGCCAGGCCTAAATCCGAGCGGTTTCCATCGACGCTGCCGTAGTAGGCGAATCTGTCGGTATGTCCGCCGAGATCGAATTGGTCGTCGGTGGAATAGAAGTTGCCGCCCGTGACGAGCAGTTCGGCTTCATTATTGCGGTCGAATCCAGAAGGCGTGACCACATTGAACAGGCCGTAAGTGCGGTCGCCGTACTGGCTCGAATAGCCGCCGCGCTGAACTTGCAGGCTGGCGACATCCTTGGGGTTGATCATCGGCGCGACGTTCGCGGCGATGCTCGTGTTCATTAAGGGAATTCCATCGAGATACCAGTTCACCTGGTGGCCGCCACGGATATGCAACATGTCGTGAACCATGTAAGCGCCGGGCGTGAAGTCGGTAATCATCGCGAGGCTGTTGGTACGGCCCGCGCCGGGAGTCCGTAGAATTTCCGCATGGGAGACGTTTGTCCGGACGGTGGACGCCTCCGTATTCAAGGTGCTGGCCGAGGCCGCAACCTGAATGCTTGCGGTTACGGTCGAGAGCTCGAGTTGAAGATGCAAAATAGGATTCCGGCCCGGCTTGAGATGGACCTGCTCTTGAAGGCGGCGGAATCCGGGCGCCGACACGGTGACGGCAAATGGACCGGGAGACAAATGGTCTGCTCGAAACTCGCCCGCCGAGTTCGACGAGAGCGACCGGCCCTGAATCGTAATGTGTGCATCCGGAATAGGCCGGTGCTGTGGATCGTGAACAACTCCGCGCAAGGTGGCGGTATTCTGGGAGCTCGCGAAACAAGAAGTGGCAAATAGAAGTATGAGTACGCGCCGCGCGCGTTGGTGAAAAGCCATAGCTGATCCTCAAGAGCAAAAACGGAGATCCAAGCCTGGGCGAGGTTTGCTCCAATGCGGTCGCTTACGCTTCCGGCTCAGATTCGGCATCTGCTCCGTTTAAATAAAAATGAACAAGGTTGTGGTTAGCTGAGGATCGAGGCAGGAGGACCGCGCTTTTGCCGCGAACGGTCGTAGGAAATGCGATAAGCCGCTTGCGTCTGCGGGGAAATCGCGGGGTGGCGAGTTAAACCTGCGAAGACGGCTTGCCGGATACCCGGAGCGCAGAAGCGGGCCTGGGTGGCAACGATGCCGGAGTGATTCCAGTAGGGACACTGTGGCACCACGGTTGCGGTCGCCTGTCCCGCATGACCCATTGCCGCCTTCTGCATCATGCAATGATGCTTGCCGTTTCTGCGGCAGCACGCCGGAACCGTCAAATCGGTGGAAGCGGCGAATGCAGGTAGGGCGATCAACCACCCAAATATCGTCATTAAGACGATCGCAATGCCGCGCCGCATCGAAATTCGAGTGTAGCGCGCACCAGGCCAAAGGCCTATTCCATTTTCACTATTTCTTAGCCGGTTTGGCGTTGACAGCCTTCACGACGTCGGTAGGAGCGCTGGCCGCCATGGCCATGGGCGGGAGTCGGAAGCTTTCGCCCGCCAAACTGGCCATGGCCTGGATTTCCATTCCTTCGGCTTCTTTGGTGAACATCAGCGATTTTTGGCCAGGATCGAAGTCGGCCTGGATCCAATCGCCTGCATTTACCTGGTTGGTGGCCATCAGATTCGAAATCGGATGAACCAGCAGCCGTTCGATGGCGCGTTTCAAGTGGCGTGCGCCGTATTTCACATCCGTGCCTTCGGCCAGCAGAAAGTCGCGGGCAGGATCGGAAACCGTAAACACGAAGCACTTCTCCGTGGGCGAAAGCAGAATGCGTTGTTGCACGTGCCCCAGCTCCAGATCGAGGATCCGGCGCAGTTCCGGCTGCCCCAGAGGCTTGAACACCACAACCTTATCGATGCGGTTCATGAATTCGGGGGTAAACTTCCGCCGCGCCGCCTCGACGCCGCTGCGCGACATCTTTTGGGTGAGTTGTTCGTCCACTTCGCCCGCTGGGCTGGTGGTTGTAATCGGCCGAAATCCCAGCTTTGGCGATACCAGGGCGCTCATCTCGCTGGCGCCGAGATTGCTCGTCATGAAGATCATGGCGCGCGAAAAATCCACCTTGCGGTTGTCGCCCAGGGTGAGAGTCGCTTTGTCCAGGATGCCGAGCAGCAGATTCCACAAAGCGTCGCTCGCCTTCTCGATCTCGTCGAAAAGGATAAAGCTGAGCTTCACGGTATCCGTGTGGTGCTGGTTGATGACCTCCTGACTCAGCAGGGGATGGGTCTCACGGTGGCCCAGGTATCCCGGAGGTGAGCCGATCAGTTTCGCGATTTCGTGACTGTGCTGAAATTCGGCGCAGTCGATTTTGACTACGGCGCGCGGATTCCCCAGCAGCGCTTCGGCGGTCGCCTCGACGGTCCGCGTTTTTCCCGACCCTGTCGGCCCCAGGAACAGAAAATTCCCCACCGGACGTCCCGGCGCTGACAGGCCGGTGAGATGCATTTGATAGATGTTCACGATCTGCTCGATCGCTTCGTCCTGTCCGACGACCAGCTTTAAAAGCGTCTTTTCGAGCGTTTCGGCATCTCTGCCGGTCCTGGTCGGATCGAGTACTTTGCGGAGGCGGCTCATATCCTCATCCCCTCTTTTCATTGCGTACTGCCTGATGCTCCCTCGCGCCGTTTTGGCGGCTGGGGTTGCCCGCACCGTTCCCATTGGCACCTCCCGTTTCATCTGCTTCCTATGCAACCGGATTGCCAAGTTTCCCTGCGCTACTCCTTACTCC
>DASVGP010000174.1:0-7813 GCA_036379475.1 Bryobacteraceae bacterium
TCAGGGCTCCTCTGAGCACCGGCGAACAATGCTTCGAGTGCGAGGTCATTCATTTCGCGTCTCCTCGTACGTGCGTGGGATCTAGAGTTCTCGAAAGCTGCTCCATCTCGCGGTATTTGGCCGACCCTAGCTCCTGTTCCAGTGATTCAAATTGATCGCACAAAGCCGCTTGATCCTCATCCGAAAGAACTTTATTGGCCATAGGCAGAAGGAGATAGTCCTCTTTCCACATGTGATCTACATAGAGCTGGACCATGCTCCGCAACGTTTGGGTTAAGTCTTCTTTGGCTGCTCCAGTGGTAAGAAACACCTGTATTGCATCGTCGAGCTGTTTCAGCAAAGCGCGGCCCTTCTCGTGTTCATGATGCAGAACAGCGATCGGACAACCGGATGCCGGCACCCCTTTGGCCTCCAACAACGGAAACAGAAGCCGCTCCTCCTTGGCATGATGATGTGCCTCCGAAAAATCATGCAGGAAAGCGCTGAAGTCCAAGAGGATGCCGAAATCGAATGGCTCATCGGCATCAAGCTTCTCAGCAGTTATTGATACCGCGGCGATCACTCTATGAATCGCCTCGTGCTCCCGCTCAAGAACATTCGTACTTTTGATTACTGTCACAGCAAACCTCCTAAGGAATGTACTTAGCGCCCGAAATAAGCGGCATTGCGTTGGGCGAAGTCGGCCCATTTTTCCGGCAGGTCGTCGAGCGCGAAGATCGCGGACACCGGGCATACCGGAACGCAGGCACCACAATCGATGCATTCCACAGGGTCGATAAAGAGCAACTCTTCACTGACAAAATTCTCTTCATCCTTTTTGGGATGAATACAATCGACCGGGCAGGCATCGACACACGCGGTATCTTTCGTTCCAATACAGGGTTCGGCGATTACATAGGCCATATTCCGGCACCCCTTAGGTGAGATGGCTCGTAGTACGTCTACCGGAGTGAGCCAGCTTCTTTTCGAGATAACCTTTTAAAGCCACGGCGTTGTTGTGCTCCGCATCGTGTGAGCTGTAGAGCAGTGTAATTGTGCCGTGCTCGGCTGCTCTCAGAACTGGCTCCCAAGCGTCAGGCCGCATATCGAGTTCCGCGAAATATTTTCGCTGAAATGCCTCCCATTTATTGGGATCGTGGCTGAACCATTTACGCAGCTCCGTACTGGGGCCGGCGTCCTTCTCCCGGCCATCAATTTGCAACTCAGTCTTGCGGACACCCCTTGGCCATAGGCGCTCCACCAGAAGTCTTTTTCCGTCGTGTGCGCCTACATCTTCGTACACACGTTTCAACTGAATCACGCAGGCTCCTATCCGGCAGCATGGCCTCTTGCCGGTTCGTATGTCCCCGCAAGCGTTCGGAACGAAACTGCCAGCCGGTTCCAACTGTTTATTGCAATCACAGCCATCGTCAGATCGACCAGTTGCTTTTCGTCGAATTGCTCCCGAACGGCCTGATACACCTCATCCGGAACATGATCCGCGCTGACTTGGGTGACCGCATCGGTCCAAGCGAGCGCTGCGCGCTCCCGTGGCGTGAAAAAGGGTGCTTCTTTCCATATCGTAACGGCATAAAGACGCTGCTCGGACTCGCCGCGTGCGCGTGCATCCTTAGTGTGCATGTCCACGCAGTAAGCACATCCGTTGATCATGGATGCACGCAGTTTCACCAGCTCCAGCAGAGCTGGGTCCAGGCCAGAAGACCTAACATACCGCTCGATTCCGGCGATTGTTGTGATGGCTTCCGGAGCGATTTTTTTGTAATCGACTCGTACGCTTGGTTGAATTGGCTCCGTCCTCATTGTTTATCCTCCCGATCTTTATACGTCAAAATCCGCCCCCAAATATCTGTGGTTCCCCACAAGCCGGAACGCACGCATTCGAGTTGGGCAATCTGGCTGTGATCTACGAATAGATTGACTTCGGGGCCGTAGTTCTTGATGTACCAGGTGAAGACTTCCGGATCGGCCGCCTCGAACATGACTTTCTCCAAACCTAGCTTCCCGATAATTCTCGCCGGTACGTCTGTACGCCATGTCTTGACATTTTCGGTGATGCCTTCGGATTCGATCATGATCAGGTACGCCCCGGCATCGAGAAACCGCTGCCCAAGCAGGATCGGCCATTCGGGATCGCGGGTTCCCGCCGCTTCCAGATCTTCTGGGCGCGTGGCGCCGCCAGCTCCAAACTGAATTCCGATCTCGGGCTTCGGCTTCAGACCGGCACTTCTTACTTTTTCAATGAGCCGCAGCCAATCGTCGGCGGGAATCGTGATAAAACCGCAGGAAATCTCAATAATGTCGAACCCGACCCGCTTACATTCCTCGATGTATTGATGGATTGCCGTCGGCCCCTTCGTCAGTACATATTCTAGAAAGCCGCCCGTCGAAACGAGAACATCGTGATCGTGACAGATATTCACAAATTCGGCGAGCGCCGATCGCGGCATCAAGCTGAAGGATCCTCCGGCAAACTTGAGCGAATCCACATACTCGCCCATCGTCTCCAAGACGTCTTCCAGATGCCTCTTACCAAAAGCGGTGTAGTAAGGTCCACGAATCTCGGTCAAACCGATCACCCGCGGCTTCGAAGCCCGCTGATTGAACGAAAGAAATGAAAATGCGCGGTCAAGCATATTGTTTGGCTCCGGCGTTGCTTTGTGCATGTAGGTTCGACATCAGCTGCGTCAAATCCCGTATCCGCGTCGTCTCCAGGTTTGCCACTGCATCGATAATCGCTTGCCTCTGTGCCGCCGTGGTATGGGGTTCCGCCAGTACATTGAACTTCTTGCAGATCATCTCCCAATCCATGGGTTGGCTCAGAAATCCCGGATAATCCCGGCTCTCTCGATCAAACTTTTGTCCGTTGCGGAGGAGCACTTCAATTCGGCAAGGCATTTCTTCGGGAAATCTTTGCGAATAGGCGGGATTTTTCCGTACAATGACACGGCGCAGCAGTTGCTGCACATCACTGCGGCGAATCCGGGCCTCTTCGTATTGGGCCGGCATTACGTCTCCGTCAAGAATGGCGACGGCGAGGATATAGGGCAGGCTATGGTCTGCCCGCTCTTTGGTGTTAATCGACTCCGTTTTGTCGCCTTCTTCCCCGCCGCCAATGATATTGAACGCTACGTCGAACGTTTCAATGTTGACCTTTTCAATCTGCTCGGGACGAAAATTGTGGCGCTGTTTGAGGTCCAGGACTCCTTGAATAGCCGACTGCGAATGAATTTCAGCGTTGTACCGCTTGAGAATCGTCCGCTTGACTCGTTCGAGGTCTTCGCGGAGCCAATCGATGTCGAAAACGCCAGCGATCGCATCCATAAACCCCTTGTCGCCCTCGCACACTTCGAGCGGTCCGGTGATGCCATTCCGCGCCAAGAATACAGCGCGTGTACAACAGGCGCCCGTGTTTGGAAAGGCAAGGCCCTTCCAGTGCGATAGGTGCCCGGTTCTCGTGACTCTCAAGGCGTTGAACGCCGTTCCGCAGATCGCAACTGCATTTGCTGTGCGGCGTTCATCGAGTCCAAGTATTTTGGATACCCCAGCCGCGATCGAAAACGAGCCCTGGGTTGTGTGGTCGAACCCTTTATCGCGCACTGGTGCAACATCGCTCAAGCGGCATTGGACTTGATAAGCGACAGCGAGTGCCGTCATCGCCTCTCGCCCCATCCTATCCGCGTATTCCGCGCCGGCGAGAATCGCCGCCACGTTGTCGCTGGGATGACAAGTCTCGCCTTTTGCTAAGTAAGCATCGTTAAAATCCAGATATCGGACAAGCGCTCCGTTATAGAGTGCGGCAGAATCGGGGGGAGCCGACCCGCCCCCAAAAAGCCCGCACTTGCCCGCCGGCTCAAATTCATCGATGTACTCACGAATGAGGTGGATCGGCTCCCCTTCGAGAGCGCCCGCAGCACAACCCAAGGCGTCCAAAACGCGAATCTTCAACTGTTGCCGCGTGGCATCGGAAAGATCTTCATAGGCGGACCGGCAAACAAAAGCCGCGAGGTTCTCAGCACAACTCATTGAATCGCCCTCCTGACGGCTGAACAGCGTGGGCACATTGCCTGCATACATCTTTACTATGGCCCTGGAGAAGATGCCGGACAATAGACTTTCCGTAACGCTGTTCGGAACAGCCGTCACGTGTGCGGGCGTTAGATCAGGCCGCGCTTCATCGCATGTAGAACCGCTTCCAGGCGGTTGTGTGTGCGGAGCTTCTGATTGATGGCATGGAGGTGATTTCTCAAAGTTGGCAGCGTGATTTTAAGCTCTTTTGCCACCTGTCCGGAATTCTTTGCTGCCGCGAACAGCTTTAGAATCCGCTGCTCCTGTTCGGAAAGCGGTGCAACAGGCGCTAAGTCGGGGGCACGATCGCTTGCGGCAACGATCTGCTTCGATAAATCGACCATACGGGCTAACGAGTCCTCTATCTGCTTTTGGCCGCTGATGTCATGCGCAAGGTGGGCAATGAGCCGACGGTGAAGCCGCGAATCCTCAAACGCGATCGTCGAGATCTGTACCCAAATTCGCCGGCCGGAGCGAACGGTAACCTCCAGATCGAAAGCTCGGACCAACTGCCCGTGCTCGACACAGTGCTGGACGCTGCAGTCCCCCATGCATACTGGTGCCCCCAGCGCATCTTCCCCATGGAGGACGCTATAGCACGTTTTGTTTAAAACATCAGCGGCTTTGTAGCCAAAGAGTTGCTCTGCAGCACGGTTCCAAAAGCAGATCTCGCCTTCCAGCGTTACGACAAAGGCTGCATCTGCCGTCCCCTCAAGCAGCTTGTATACATCACCGGCAAGCATATCGGAATTTGCGCTGCCAAAAGCAGCAGCCGGAGCGGAGCTCCAGAAGGATATTATCTCATCGCATTAGAGGCTCACCGGCTCCGATGGAACCCGGCGCAAAACCGGGTACGCACCGCCCTGACCGTGCGCACCCGACCCACACTGCACCGCCGAGCGGCCGGAAAACACCCAACAAAACAGAACTACATCATTATGTCGGTAACGTGAGCAGACCACCATGACAGTCGACCGAGCAGCACGGCGGTGAGTAGAGGTAGGGCGGAATGGGCCCGGAACTGGTTCAACACGTTTGCTGAAAAGGTCGTCTGCGAGGCGCAGATGCCTCTCATCACCCACGGATGGTGAACGGCACTCCCTTTTCTTCGACCTGAACAATCAGAAGCTTCGCGATCTTCGTAGCGCTCAGGTTCTTCATCATGCGATGCACATGCATGGGGGGTTCGTAAAAAAACTCACCTGGCTTGTATCTCTGGGGCGGATTAGGCTCAACCTGGTTCTCGATCTCGCCGTCCAGCAGATAAGCAAAGACCGGCCCAGTATGCTTATGCGGGGAGGAACTGGCACCGGGAGGAAGGGTGAGCGTGATCATCGCCACCACCGGTTTGGCCATTTTAGCCAAGGGTTCCTGAATCAGAGTTTTTATCGCGTCCGATGCCCCGTTTCGCATGTGGCCGTGGGCGGTCGGCTGAGTTGAAGGAGCGTCGGCATTCAGAATCGAAGTGGCGCCTCCGGTAAAGGCAGCGGCTAGCATCAGAGGAAATCTGAGGTCCATCTCTCGTCGAGTCATTGTGTTATTATCCTACGCTCATAAATACACGTTGCGGCACTTACCGGCGATGAAAACTGGTTGCCGATGCGATGCGCGACACCGATTGCCACGACACTCGCCAAACCTGCCATCCGGGGAGCTGAAGTGCTTGGCGCAGCGTGCGTCTCTCCCAAAATACGAAACAGGTGAACCGAAAGCTGAAAAAATTGCTGTCCTTGGGCACTTACGCTTCCGGTTTCGGCATCAACGGGAGAGGGGAACGCAATGAACCGAGTATCACGCGCAGTGCAACGGACGTCAGCCCGGCTTCCAGAGCGCGATCGGCCAGAGGCCATTTTTTTTAGCTTTCCGTTCCCAAATTCCCCATACTTACACGATCATCTTGCATTGGAAATTCATCCAAAAGATGAGGCCCGGGAGGGCGATAGAATGAAGCAGAGCTCATCAGGTTCGCAACGAAAGAGTACCTCTCGCATACTCCCCGAAAGTCAAGGTCTTGGACACCCGCAAAAACCGAAGCGGCTACTTAGAGCAAAACATTACTTTCCTTCTGCCCGGACTCAGGGATCTACTCTAAGGACTCCGAGTGCATAGGGATCTTCGAAATATAAGTGTACAGAGCAGTGCCGGCGGGCTTGCATGCCGCCGTGAAGATGAATGGCCCGTCCGCCGCGCACTGGTCTTCACGATCGTCGCGCTCGCGCTGATTATGATGTCGGTCGACTCGACGATCGTTGCAACCGCCTTGCACGCCTTCCAGCGCGGGTTGCACACATCGATCAACTGGGCCGGGTGGACTCTGACGGCTTACTCGTTCGGGTTTCTGCTGATGCTCCCGCTCAGCGGTAAGCTCAGCGATCGCTACGGACGACGCCGCGTATTCCTAGGTTCGGTTGTTGTCTTCACCGCGGCATCGTTATTTTGCGGGCTGGCCGACAACATCTTCGCCCTGATCGCGTTGCGCGCCGTGCAAGCGGCAGGCGGGGCCGGCTTCACGCCGTCGGCGACCGGCATTATCGTCGATCACTTCGGTGATGAACGGGATCGCGCTGTGGGCTTGTTCGGCAGTATCTTCCCGATCGGCGCGATGATCGGACCGATATTCGGCGGGCTGTTTGTGACTTACTGGACTTGGCAGGGCGTTTTCCTCGTCAACGTGCCCATTGGCGTGGCGGTGATCGCGCTCACGCTGCGCTACATACCTCGCGATCCGCCGCGGACGGGCCGAATCCACGAGAGAATGGACGCGGCCGGCATGGCTCTACTCGGCAGCGGCATACTCGCCGGCATGCTAGCAGCCAGCTATCTGGGGGAAAAGAACGCGCACGCGTGGTCGCTAACTTTCGTGGCGCCGTTGGCCATTGCCGTCGCTACATTGTGGATGTTCTTCCGGCACGTCAACGGCTCGGCACAGCCATTTATCAATCCGCGCCTGATCCATGGAACGGGCTTCGGCGCAGTCAACCTCGTGAACGTGCTCTACGGCGGCGTTACCCAAGGCGTAGTCGCGCTCATCCCGCTATACGCAGCCAACCGTTACGGTATCAACGCACTGGACTCAGGCACCCTGCTCGTCGCCCAGGGAATTGCCGCGACGGTGTTGTCGACCGTAATAGCGTTCGTGCTGCGGCGCACCGGCTACCGGCTACCGCTGTACGCCGGCTCTGCCGTCATCGTTGCCGGGACACTGCTGCTTGCCTTCAGCCCGATGGCAGGTATCTCACCCTATCTCTGGTTGGCCGGCTCTGCCTTCCTGGTCGGCGCCGGATTCGGAGCGACGAACCCACCGTCCCGCAACGCCGGACTACAACTGGCGCCTGAGCACTCCGCAACTCTTGCTGCGCTACGATCGATGTCCATGCAAATCGGATCAATCGTCACTATCTCGATCGCTACGGCGGTTCTTGCTAGTTCCTATAACCCGGGAGGCGCCCAAGTTTGGATCTATGTCGCGGCGGCGCTGCTGCTCGTTGTCTGCCTACCGCTCATTACGCGTATACCGGAGCACCACGGTTCGTGGTAGCGCAGCCGGTTCAAAGTCCAGGCTTTTCAGTGGTGCAGCTTAGTGCTTGCCGGCATCGGAAGGGTCCATGGCCTCTGCGCCAACAGCCACGCGAGAGCGATCTGCGGAGGGCTCACACGTTTCCTGGCTGCCATCTGTGACGGCTTGTCCAGCCGCTGGACGGTACAGCGTGTGCCGAGTGCGCACGGTGAGGCTAGTGCGTGTCTGTGC
>DASVGP010000175.1:0-39336 GCA_036379475.1 Bryobacteraceae bacterium
CAAAGAGCGAGTTCCTCGCCAACATGAGCCATGAAATTCGAACGCCTATGAACGGGGTTCTTGGCATGACCGAACTCGCGCTGGAAACGGATTTGATGCCCGAGCAGCGGGAGTATCTGGAGACGGTCAAGGGTTCGGCGGACTCCCTGCTCTCGGTGATCAACGACATTCTGGATTTCTCGAAGATCGAAGCCGGAGAGATGGTGCTAGCTCCGGAGCCCTTCGAGCTGAGCGAGCACATTGCACACGCTCTGAAAACCGTAGCGGTTCCCGCCCATCAGAAGCATCTGGAACTGGCTTACAGCATCGCTCCCGATGTTCCGGAGTATCTGATTGGCGATGTTTCGCGTTTCCGCCAGGTGATTCTCAATCTAGCGTGCAACGCAGTTAAGTTTACGAACCAAGGCGAAGTGGTCGTAACGATCGTCCTGGACTCGATTACCGGCACAAGCTGCCGGCTCCGATGTTCGGTGGCAGATACCGGAATCGGAATTGAGAAGGACAAGCTCGAGTGCATCTTTGAACCGTTCAAGCAGGCGGACGGATCGACAACCCGGCGCTATGGCGGGACCGGACTCGGACTGGCGATTTGCCGCAAGATCGTTCGTATGATGGGCGGAGAAATGGAGGTTCGCAGCGAACCCGACAAGGGAAGCACGTTCATTTTTTGGGCAGAGTTCCAGATAGACCCAGATCGGAAGCCCTCTCATTCGGCTTCTAAAGCCGCGCACCCAAGCATTGGTGGGCGGGTTCTATTTGTTGACGATAACTACACCAATTTGTGCATTCTCAAAGAGCTCGCAAAGACCTGGCAATTAGCGGCCGATTTTGCCTCATCCGGAGCCTCGGCGCTCGACGCTTTGCAACAGGCTGAAGGAGAAAACGCGCCTTACGCTCTGCTGGTGATCGACGTTCACATGCCGGCCATGGATGGATTCGGGCTTGTCAGCCGTATTCGCAGCGATTCGGAGACAACTCCTGCTTGTATCATGATGCTGTCGTCGGCGGATCTGTCCGGCGAAATGACGGAATGCCGCCGGTTGGGAATCAGCCGTTATCTGGTCAAGCCGGTGAAGGCTGTGGACCTCCGGGCAGCCATTCTGGACGCAGGGTCCCGGCCTTCCCTTCCCGCGCAAGCGCGGAAACCCGATTCCGAACCTCCCTGCTTGCCGGCGAGATCGGGCTTAAGGATTCTTCTGGCGGAGGATAATCCGGCCAACCAGCGCGTCGCTCAACGTCTGCTCGAGAAGGAGGGCCACACAGCTATCGTCGCTCGGAACGGCCGCGAGGCGTTTGAACTCTTCCGAAAGCAGACTTTTGATCTCGTGCTCATGGACGTGCAAATGCCGGAATTGGACGGTTTCCAAGCGGTCGCGGCTATTCGCGGTTACGAAGAGACGACAGGAACGCGAGTTCCCATCGTCGCGCTCACTGCGCACGCGGTCGTCGGCGATCGGGAACGATGTCTGGCGGCGGGAATGGACGGGTATCTGGCGAAACCGATTCGATTACATGAGCTTCGGCAGCAGATTCTGGCGCATTCAGAAGCACTTGCCGCGGAATGATAAGCCCAATAGAAACAGAGCCGGAAGCGTAAGACCTTGACTTTGCTGCCGTCCGAGGATGGGGCCGCTTACGCTTCCGGCTCCGTTTCAGCGATTCACACCATCGGAGGATAACTCGCATGCCGGCATTCCGCTTAATTAAGCGGCATTGGGCCGAGAGCATGCTTCACAAATTTTGTGTGCGCCACGAATTTGGGCTCGCGATAGGATGGCTTTCACGTGCGATCCACTCGATCCGAAATTGCCGTGCGCACACGCGCGCGGATTACGAGGCGGCTGATTCCGTTTTTGATGTTCGCCTACCTGCTCGCTTATCTGGACCGGGCGAACTTGAGCATCGCCAAGCTGCAGATGCAAACGGATCTGCACCTGACCGACGCCGTCATCGGCTTCGGAGCGGGCATTTTCTTTCTGGGATATTTTGTGCTCGAAATACCGGGCGCCTTGCTGGTAGAGCGCTGGAGCGCGCGCAAATGGCTGGCGCGGATCATGGTGTCGTGGGGCATCGTCGCGACCGTGACCGGTTTCATCGGTACTTCGTTCTTCGGCGGCATTCCGCTACGGCATCAATTCTACGCAGCGCGCCTATTGCTCGGACTTGCCGAAGCCGGCTTTTTCCCTGGGATTATCGTCTACTTATCGCACTGGTTCACGTTCGAGGACCGCTCGCGCGCCAAAGCGTATTTCATGATGACCCAGCCGCTCTCGATCGTGATCGGTGTGCCGCTCTCGCGATGGATTCTCGAAACGGTTCATTGGCATGGCCTGGCGGGCTGGCGCTGGGTGTTCATTCTCGAAGGGCTGCCTTGCATCGTGATGGGATTGGTCACGCTGTTCTATCTGACCGATCTTCCGAGCCAGGCTAAATGGCTTTCGCAAGAGGAAAAGAACTGGCTCGAAGGCGAATTACAAAAGGAGAGAGAGGCGCGAACGGCGGCCCAGCGCGTGCGCCTCATCGAAGCCTTTCGCAACAAATATGTTCTGCTGCTGATCGCGATCTATATCCTGATCGTCAGCGGGAATCAAGGGCTGATCTTCTTCTTTCCCTCGATTACGAATCAGATGACGAGCATGTCGGTCGCATGGCGGACAGCGGTCACGATCCTGCCGTATATATTCGGCATGGCGGGAATCTTCCTGGCCGGCTACTCAGCGCACCGGCGCCGCGAGCATCGCTGGCACACCGCCGCACCTATCCTGATCACCGGGTGCGGGCTCGCGCTGGCTATTCTTTCGGGTGACCACATCGCGCTCGCGATTGCGTTCTTCTGCCTGGCCGGTGCTGCCGCACGAGCCTATCTTCCGGCTTTCTGGACACTTCCAACGGCCTTCTTCGGCAGCTCGGCCGCAGCGGCAGCGATCGGACTGATTAACTCACTCGGCAGTCTCGGCGGATTCATCGGTCCTTCCGTGTTCGGCTACCTCAAAACCAAGACCGGAAGTTTCGATGCCGGACTTTGGTTTCTGGTCGGGTGTACGGTGGCCGCCGGTCTGCTGTCGCTGACCATTCCGGCCGGAAGCAGGCGGCAGGTGAATAATCAAAAGGAAGCCAATGCAACCAAAACGTAAACCTGAAGATCTGCGCAGTTACCGCTGGTTCGGCTCGTCCTCCATGTGGGGGTTCAGCCACCGATCGCGGATGAAGCAGCTCGGCTACCGGCAGGAAGATTTTGTCGGCAAGCCGATCGTCGGGATCATCAATACCTGGAGTGAGATGAACCCTTGCAACTATCATCTACGCGAGCGGGCGGAAGCGGTGAAGCGCGGCGTTTGGAAAGCGGGAGGGTTTCCCGTGGAGATCCCCGCATTTTCCATCGCGGAACCTTATTCGAAGCCGAGCCCGATGATGTACCGGAATTTCCTGGCCATGGAGACTGAAGAAGCGATGCGCAGCATGCCGATTGACGGCGCCGTGCTGATGGGCGGCTGCGACAAGACGACACCGGGGCTGCTGATGGGCGCCATCAGCATGAATCTTCCGGCGATTTATCTTCCTGGAGGCCCGATGCTGCGCGGCAACTGGAATGGACAGCCGCTCGGTAGCGGAACGGATCTACGCAAATATTGGGTGGAACGCTGCGCCGGAACGCTGAGCGACGCGGAATGGAATTCGATGGAAGACGGCATCGCGCGCTCGCCCGGTTTTTGCATGACGATGGGAACAGCGTCCACGATGACGGCTCTGGCCGAAACGCTCGGCATGACGCTGCCCGGGGCGTCTTCCATTCCGGCGCCCGATTCCAATCACGTGCGCATGTCGTTGAACTGCGGCGAGCGCATCGTCGAAATGATTTGGGAAGACCTGAAACCGTCGGATATTCTCACCAGAGAAGCTTTCGAGAACGCGATCACCGCCGACATGGCGCTGGCCGGATCGACGAATGCGATTATTCATCTGGTCGCGATGGCGGGACGCCGCGGCATCGATCTCGATCTGCAGATTTTCGACCGCATTTCGGCGCGTGTGCCCGTGCTGGCGAATATCAGACCTTCCGGAGCTTTTTTGATGGAAGACTTTTATTATGCCGGCGGCTTGCGTGCGCTGCTGGCGGAGATGCGCGCCCTGCTGCATCTGGAGTGCATCACTGTGAATGGCCGGTCGTTGGGCGAAAATCTGGAAGGCGCGCAAACGCTCAACTCCGAAGTGATCCGGCCGTGCGAAAATCCTCTTGCGGCAACGGGCGGAACCGTCATTCTGTATGGCAGTCTGGCGCCGGACGGTGCGGTGATTAAGACCTCGGCGGCCAGTCCCCGGTTTTTGAAACATACGGGACCGGCAATCGTGTTCCGAAGCTATAAAGATATGCAGGCGCGGATCGATTGCGAGGATCTCGGCGCAACAGAGGATTCGGTGCTGGTGCTGCAGAACGCCGGGCCGCTAGGCGCGCCGGGAATGCCGGAATGGGGCATGATGCCGATTCCGAAGAAGCTTCTGGACAAAGGCGTGCGCGACATGGTGCGCATTTCCGACTCCCGAATGAGCGGCACTGCCTATGGGACCTGCATCCTGCATGTCTCGCCTGAGAGCGCTGCAGGAGGACCGCTGGCGCTGGTCGAAGATGGCGATCTTATTTCACTAGATGCGGCCAATCGCAAACTTGACTTACTCCTCCCGGATGAAGAGATGGCGCGGCGCCGCGCGAAATGGGTGAAACCTTCGCCGCATTACCAGCGCGGCTATGGTGCGCTTTACGTAGAGCATGTTACCCAGGCGAACCTCGGCTGCGATTTCGATTTCCTCAGCCGGAACGTTGGCACGCCCGAGCCGGAAGTGGGCTAGAAGCAGTCTTGTAGATCTTTGCCACCATAGCCAGGCGTGCGACATCTCATAAGAGTGACCGTAGTTTCCGGTGCCGCCAGGGAGGAGTATGCGCTGCGTGTCGAGCATGCCCAGCGCCCGGTTGGACTGAGTCCCTATAGCCGGGTATTCGCGGTCTCGCTTTGCGGCGCCCTGGCGTTTCTGGACCTGTATTGCACGCAGCCGCTGCTGCCGATGCTCTCGAAAGCGTTTCACGCCTCGGAGACGAAGGTCAGTCTGACGGTGAGCGCGGCGACGCTCGGCGTGGCGGTCACGGCCGTGTTGCTTTCTATGTTCGGCGAGCGCCTCGATCGGAAGCGGACGATTATCGGGGCGGCTTCGGCGCTCGCTGTGGTCACAGCACTTGCGGCAACCGCTCCCACGCTGCACGCGCTGATTCTTTGGCGGCTGCTGCAGGGTTTGCTCACGCCCTGTATCTTTATCATCACGATTGCTTACGTCACTGAAGAATGGCCGGCGCATTTGGTGCCGCGAGTGATGAGTCTTTATGTCGCCGGAACAGTGTTTGGCGGCTTTACCGGGCGCATTGTCGGAGGAGAACTGACCGAGCATTTCGGCTGGCGGCTGATGTTTGTGGTGTTGGCATTGATAGGCGCGGCCGGGGCTGTCTTTGCACATCGTCTGCTTCGGCCTTCGCGTCCGAGAGAGAATGCGCCGCGCCCGCACCTTGCTCCCATGCTAGACAATCTGCGCAATCCGCGTCTGCTGGTGACGTTTGGGATCGGGTTCTGCGTGCTGTTCATGCAGGTATCGCTGTTCAGTTACATCACGTTCTATCTGGCAGCCGCACCGTTTGATTTATCCACCGCGGAATTGGCCTGGATCTTCGCGGTCTACCTGGTCGGTTTAGTAGCCACTCTAGCCGCCGGCACGATGCTTGCGCGCATCGGGCTTCTGAAAGGCATCCTGGGCGCGATTGGATTGTGTTTGTTCGGAACGATGCTGACGCTCGTTCCGTCGTTAGCCATAATCGGTATCGGATTGTCGGTGGCAAGCTCCGGCGTATTTATTTCGCAAACTTGCACGAACAGTTTTTTCCGCGATGCCGCACCGCGAGGCAGCCGCGTCTCCGCCGCCGCATTGTATACGTGCATCTATTATGCCGGCGGAACCCTCGGCGGCATCCTTCCCGGCTTGATCTGGAAGTATGCGGCCTGGCCGGGATGCGTGGGGCTGATCTGCGTTTTCCTGGCGGCGGCAGGCGTGCTGGCGTATTTTGGCTGGCGTTCGCCGCGGAAGGCCGTTGCCTGACAGCCGATTTTTGCAACACAGTGCTGACAGGCCAAAAGGCCTCTTCCACACACGCGCGCATACAGCTAGAATGGAAGGCACCTCTTCTGCCGATAGTATTGAAGGAACCTTTCCATGAAGCTGCTCGGGCGCTTTAACTTGATTTTTATCGTTGTGTTCGGGGTTGGCCTGGCCGCCGCTGCCTGGCTCGCCTATATTTTCCTGCGCGCGGAGGCCAAACAGACCGTGCTCTCCGAAGCGCGATTGATGATGGAGACGACGCTTGCCACCCGCGCCTATACGGACCAGCAAATCGGACCGCTGCTTGCTAAAGACCAGCGGCGCGACCGCAACTTTATCCCGCAGACCGTTCCAGCCTTCTCGGCGACGCAGGTCTTCAATTTCGTCCACAAGGGCAATCCCGCTTATTCCTATAAAGAGGCGACTTTGAATCCGACCGATCCCGTCGACCGCGCGACCGGTTGGGAGGCGGACGTGGTGAACACGTTCCGCAATCATCCGAATCGCAAGGAGATCATCGGCGAGCGAAAAACGCCGATCGGTGAGTCACTGTTTCTGGCGCATCCCCTTCGGGTCGGGAGCGCGGCTTGCCTCGAATGCCACAGCACGCCGGCCAAAGCGCCCGCTTCCCTGATCCGCCAATACGGACCGAACAACGGATTTAACTGGAAGCTGGGCGAAGTGGTGGGAGCGCAGATCGTTTCGGTGCCTGAATCGGTGCCGCTTAAGATGGCGGGCAAGGCATTCAACCGACTGGTGATTTATCTCGCGGTGCTTGGGGTGGTGACGTTGATGATTCTGGACCTGGTGCTGATTACGACCGTGACCCGTCCGGCCGCCCGGCTATCCAGGATGGCGGACGCTATCAGCAAAGGCAAAATGGACACCGAAGAGCTTCCGGTCCGCGGACGGGATGAAATTTCGGTACTGGCCTCGTCGTTTAACCGGATGCAGCGGAGCTTGGCGCGCGCGATGCGGATGCTGGAGTCGCAGAACGAGCGGGATGTGGTGTAGAGGGTAGTAGAGGATAGAGTCTGGCAATTCGCGCCGCCTGGAAAGGCGGCTGCAGCCTGAAAGGCTGGCTCCACGGCTACGCGTTCACTCGCAACACCGCCACGGTCATGTCGTCGTGTTGGGGAGCACCGGCGGCGAACGCATGGGGCGGCGGTCATCATTTGGTTTATCGCGTCGGAGGCAGGCTTGGCACTCAGGCTCATGAATGGCCGCTGCTACTGTTTCTGCGGCTGCGCTCATAAGTGCATTGTTGCTAGCGCCGGCGGGTAGCGAGAAATTTCTTGCGCTCTTCCGGGGTTTCGAGCTCGGAGGCCAGCATTTCGTAGAGTTGCTTCCAGCTTGCCGCTTTTTTCGCCGTGCGATCGACGAGGACGCGGGCGACCGGGCCGAGAAAAGCGGCTAAGTCCTGCTTCACTGAGTCCAGTTCGTCCAGGTCGAAGCGGCTCGGCGGCGTTGGGGAGGGAGTCGGCAAGGGCGTGCGCGTGACCGGAGTATGCGGTGTCGGTGTCGCCAGACGGCTGCCGGGATCGTAGCCTTGCGGCGGGCGGATAATCGTCTCGGTCACCGCTCCCAGAGCCCCGGCATGGCGCTGGCGCAGCGTTTCGAGAATGGAAGCCATCTCGGCGGCGTTCTGGTAGCGGTTGGCCGGATCTTTTTCGAGCGCTTTCAGAATCGCCAGACAAAGAGACGCGGGCAAGCCGCTGTTCAGCACCGCGGGCGAACGCGGCGGCTGGTTCAAGTGCGCGTTCATCACGGCCCAGGAGCTTTCGCCTTCGATGGGCCTGGCGCCAGTCACCATTTCGTAGAGCATGATGCCGACCGAATACAAATCGGACCGCGCGCCGACGCCTGTGCCCTGCACCTGCTCGGGCGACATATAGTAGACCGATCCGATGGCGGCGCCCGCGTTTGTCAGTTGCTTGTCGGCGAGCGAGCGCGCGATACCGAAGTCCATCAGCTTGACGATGCCGTTCGCGGTGAGCATGATGTTGGCGGGTTTGATATCGCGGTGGACCACGCCTTGAGCATGCGCGTAGCGCAGCGCGCTGAGAACCTGGAGGACGACGTCGATGGCAGGCCCCGCTTCGAGGCGGCCGGACTTCAGGCGCGAGTGGAGCGTGGTCCCTTCGACGAATTCCATGACCATTAGCAACTGGTTTTCGAGCCGGAAGGCGTTGTGGAGCGCGGTGATGTTCGGATGATTCAGCCGCGCCTGGACCTTGATCTCGCGGATGAAGCGGTCCGCCAGTTCGGGCGAATCGACGAGATCCGGCAAGACGACCTTGATCGCCTCGAGACGCTCCGAGATCAGATGCTGGGCCTTATAGACCGTGCCCATGCCGCCGGAGCCGATGGCGCTCACGATGCGGTAATCGCCGACGGTTTCGCCGATAGAGAAAGCCACGTGTTCCTTAGAATATCAGCGCGGCACGGACAGATAGAACCCCGACCGTCAGGGAAGGGACTGAGTGCGAGACTGGCGGCATGAGCGTCATCTTCCTCTCGGGTCCCATTGGCGCAGGCAAGACGGCAGTAGCGAAGGCATTATTGCCGCTGCTTCCCGACCCGCTTTCCTACATCGAGGGCGACACATTCTGGTCTTTCATCGCGAAAGGAGGAGAGCGCGGATTGCGGGACAACTTTCCGGTGCTGGTGCGGTCGATGACGGCCGCAGCGGTTCCGTTCGCGCGTTCGGGTTTCCGAGTCCTGATCGACTTCTCAGTGCCACCCACTTTCGTCGAAACGGCTCGCAAGATCCTGAAGGAAGTGCCGTTCGATTTTGTCCTGTTGCGGCCCAGCTTGCGAGTTTGCGTAGAACGCGCGGCCTCGCGAGAAGAGGGCGCAATTCGCGACTATGCGATGTTGAAGAACTTTTACGCGGCGTTTGAAGAGGGGAGTGTCGAACCGATTTGCGACGACCATGCCGACCCGGCCTCTCTGGCCCGCCGAATCGCCGACGGGCTGAATCAGGGACGGTTTCGGGTGCTTTGAAGACCTCGCCCCGGCAGCCCGCCCTGAGCGTCGGGGTTTGGTTTGCGCGGCGCGCTTTCTTTACTTTGCAAAGAACTTGCCGTATACTCGTGGCGTATGGCGACGGCACAGCGCGCGGAAGTGGCTAACCGGCCGGCGGCAATCGAGCGCCGCGCGGCCGATAACCTGCGCTTCATCCGCGACACCATGGAGCGCGCCGGTTCCTTTACCGCGGTCCCGGGCTGGGGTGGGATTCTGATTGGCGCGACGGCTATCGCCGCGGGGTGGCTGGCCTTCGGACATGCGCACCGCGCACAATTTTGGATTTGGGCTGCCGAAGCAATCGTTGCGCTGATCATCGGCACGACCGCCGTGCGGGTGAAGTCGAAGCGCATGTCGCTCTCGCTGCAATCACGCGCGGCGCGGCGAGCGCTGCTGAGTTTTATGCCGCCGCTATTTGCCGGAGCGGTTCTGACTTGGGCTTTTTATCGCGCCGAGGATTTCGGCCTGCTGCCCGGGCTGTGGCTACTGATCTATGGCGCGGCGGTGGCGGCGGGCGGCGCTTTTTCGGTGCGCATCGTGCCGGTAATGGGCCTTTGCTTCATGCTGACGGGCATTGCCGCATTAGCCGCGCCGGTTGCCTGGGGCAACGTTTTTCTGATGGCCGCATTCGGCGGGATCCACATCGCCTTTGGCGCAGTGATCGCGAGGAGGCACGGTGGCTAGATCCGCAGTGGCTCGCAGCAACGGTGCCGGCGGCGCAAAACCGCATCCGCAGCGGCCAGCCAGGATACCTGTCGAACCGGAAGCTGTGGAAGCCGCGCTGCCGAACCTCGACCGCCTCATACACGAACGCATGCGGCTCGGCATCGTGAGCGCACTCGCCGTGAACGAATCGCTCACTTTCAACGAACTTAAAAAGCTGCTACAAACTACCGACGGAAACCTGAGCGTGCACGCGCGGCGCCTGGAAGAAGCAAGTTACGTCGATTGCGCGAAGAGCTTCGAAGGCCGCATGCCCAAGACCGAATACCGCCTGACATCTGCCGGCCGGAAAGCCTTCGAACGCTACCTGAACCATATGGAAGCACTCATCCAGGCCATGCGGGAACATTAGAACTGCTCTATCCCTGCCACCACAGGCTAATTTCAATGTTAGTAAAAATCTGATATGCTCTTTCGATCATGTACAAAAGGGCACTTATTTCCGGGATCGGCCTAATTGTCGCGATCAGCCCACTGATTGCTGCGCAGCAGCCAGCGGAAACGCCTCCCAGCCCAGCCAAAGCTGCCCTGATTCAAGCATTGTTTCGGCTAACCAAGCCTGGCGAAAGGATGCAGCAGATGCTGGCGCAGTATAAAGCTGCATTCAGCCACGGCGCCGAGGAGGCATTTAACACCCAGGTCCAGAAATTTGACGATCCTTCGAAATATCAATCCGCCTTTCACAAGTTTGAGGATCAGATGTTCGCACTCATCGAGGAAAGGTTGAGCTGGAGCAAATTGGAGCCGCAGTTCGCGCAGCTATACAGCGAGGCATATACTACCCAGGAGCTGTCGGACATGGTCGCTTTCTACAAATCTCCAACAGGTCAGGCGGTACTCAGAAAGACGCCTGCGCTGATAGCCAAGTGCAGTGCGCTGGGGCAGCATCAACTCGGGGATATAGGGCCGGTAATCCAGAAGATGGTCAACGATTACTGCGCGAATCTCAAAAAAGAGCACGACGCAGCCCGCAGCTCCAAGCCGGAAGCTAAGAGCTAACCGCAATGCTGTTCACTTAAGGTAAAACTGAGCCCCGGGGTAGGCGAGGTATCGGGGCGGTTCGACCAACTAGGGGTCGCTTACGCTCCTGGCTCCGTTTGGAAATTCGAGAGCCAAAGTGAACAGTATTGGACTAATCGCAATTACGCGAAGCCAATGGAGGCCAAGCAGGCCGACGGCGCCTTGCACCGGGCATCCTACTGATACATTCGTAAACATGGATCGACGCGAATTGCTCACAGGATTGGCCGCATCAGCGCTGGGCGCGAGTGTTGCGCAGGGTGCTACTGTTTCTTCCAGCGTGTATCTCGAACTGAAAACCTGGCATCTGCATACCACTCACGAAAATCAGGGCAAACGAGTGGCGGATTATTTGGAAAACGGGCTCGAGCCGGCGTTGCACCGGGCGGGCGCTGCGCTCATTGGCGCATTTGGCAACGTGATCGGAGAGGAGGGACCTTATTACGTGACCCTGGCGCAATATGACTCGCTCGCCAAGATGCAAAGCGCGCTTCAGGCTCTGGAGCACGATTCGGCGTATCAGTCGGCGGTGGAAAAGCTGAGCGCGGGCCAGGGGCTACCGTTCGTGCGCGTGGAAAGCAGCCTTTTGCGCAGCTTCGGACCGCACGGCGCAGCGCATCGCGCGAAAAGCGAATCTTCGCATCTCTTCGAGATGCGCACATATGAATCGCAGTCGCTCACTTCGGTGAAGCGCAAAATCTGGATGTTCGAGCACGGAGAGATCGATATCTTCGAGAAGCTCGGCATGAAGCCGGTATTTTTCGGCGAGCGCATCGTGGGGCCGAAGATGCCGTGCATCACTTATATGCTCACGTTCGACAGCCTGGGCGACCGGGAGAAGCTTTGGCACGAGTTCGGATCGAGCGCGGCATGGAAAAAGCTCAGCTCAAACCCGCAACTAAAGGACGCCGAAATCGTTGCAAACATCAGCAATGCAATTCTTCGGCCGCTCAAATTTTCGCAGATACGCTAAGCCGAAATTGGTGGTAGAATCCCGGTAATATGATTGAAGTACGCGATCCGGCCCCGCCAACAACTCCGATGCCGCAGCACGTACCCGAGGATCTGATCGCCGAGATCGAAGCGTTCCGCGCGCTATGCCATCAGCGCTATAGATTCAACTCGATTTGGGACAACATTCTGAATGTGTTCGGCATCTGCGTGTCTTTGGGCATCGTGGCCTGCGGCGTATACAAACGGAGCGATTATGCCGCGATCCTTGGCGGTCTGGTTGTGGCCATCATCTCCGCGCAGCGTGCATTCCCGTTCAACCAGCGATGGCAGTTTTACCGCACGCTGCAAAGCCAGGCAGCGAACCTGCTCACGGAAGCGAAAAATGGCGTTTACGGTCTGGAGAAAACCATTGCGGCGCTGAACGCCATGCGGTTGGATTTCGCGCAACAGATACCTCGCGGCTCCAGCTTTCGCCCCGCCGGCAATACGGATGGCGGCAAGTCCTCGGCAGAGTAGATTCCTGACTGAGAAAACAGGTGAGCAATGGCCAAAAACATTGTCTTATGTTTCGACGGCACCGGCAACGGCTTTGAAGATCCCAATACGGATTCCAATGTTGTCAAGCTTTATAGCAGCCTTGCCATCGACGCCAATCAAATCGGGTACTACCACCCCGGTGTCGGGACCATGGGCGCGCCGAATGCACTGGGCTGGGCCGGAAAGCAATGGTCGCGGATCAAGGGCCTGGCTTTCGGCGCCGGTCTCCTGGGTATCGTCGGCGACGCGTACCGGTACCTGATGGACACGTACGCCGATGGGGACCGGATCTTCGTGTTCGGGTTCAGCCGCGGCGCTTACACTGCCCGCGCCTTTGCAAGCGTGCTTCATATATTCGGGCTGCTGTGCGCCGGAAACCAGGGATGCATTCCGTACATACTGCGCATGTACTCCAAACGCACCCGGCTGGCCAACCGCAAGGAGCCTGGCTTCGAGACTGACGAGCCATTCAAATGGGAGTTCTCCCACGGGCAGGGAGTCCGGATTCACTTCTGCGGTCTATGGGACACGGTTAGCTCGTACGGATGGATTTACCACCCGGTTAGGCTGCCGTTTGAGGAGCGCAACCCGATCGTCGATATCGGACGCCATGCGATCTCGATTGACGAGAGGCGCTGCTATTTTCAGGACAATCTCTGGGGGCAAAGCTATCCCGGACAAGATATTCGCCAGGTATGGTTCTGCGGGGTTCATTCCGATGTGGGCGGCAGCTATCCCGAAAACGAAAGCGGCCTGTCGAAAATCCCCCTGGAGTGGCTGTTTGTCGAAGCAGAGAAAGCAGGAGTCCGGATCAACAGCCAAAAGGCCAAAGCCGTGCTCGGGAGCGCCAAGCCGCATCCGCCGATCCAGGGTCTACCCCAATACGTCGAACCCGACCCCAGTGCCCGTCGCCACAATTCCTTGCACGGCAAGTGGTGGGTGGCCGAGTTTCTTCCTCATCTCGATCCTCAGAGCCGAGGGTTCCGGCTCTACATGCCACTCGGACGCCGGCGAAAGATACCACTGGGATCACTGATTCATGAGAGCGTGCTCTTGAGCAAGTGGAAGCCGCTAAATCTTCCGGAGCATACCGTCGAGCCATGGGTCCACTACGGGGAGGACCTTTCCCAGATACGACCATTTCTCGGTATCGTCAGCCAAACACCGTAGAAACTCATAGAATTTTCAACTTTGCTTCTTGACATAATACACAAATAGTATATATTCAGATCGATAGGACCCTCGACGTGGGTGCGTAATTGTCCGACGGCATAGGGAGTGCCGGCAGGCAGGGTCACTAATAATCAGACAGGCCTGTTCGGCTGCTTGGAAGAAGGAGGTTGCCCTGTGCGCAAGCAGGGTGGCATTCTGGCTTTTGTCGCCGCGTTGGGAGCGTTTACTTACGCCTCACATACAAGGCGTCCGGCGGATACCGGGCGCCGGACGCCGGCGGCTGCTTTCCAACCAGCGCCACAATCCGAAAGCGAACTGGCAGACACATTCAGCCAATTCGATAAATTTCGGACGTTTAAAATTGATTCCCGCTCCAATTCCGGAGGATTCTACTTACCAATCGTTTCACCTCGTGCTTCCTTCGACTGGGCGATCGCGACCGTTCCCGACCCCGAACGCTCGCTCTTAACCCTCGATTTCGACCGCGAAATAGAAGCCATTCAACTCGCCGCGACCGACGCGCATTATCAATTCGAGAGATATTGGTTTCCTTGGAGCGCCGAGGCTGCAAGCTCGCAGGCAACAGGCGGAAATCAAGGCGCATCGTACGCCGCCACGGCTGGCCAGAGGCGGAAGGATTTACCCGGCGTTTTACTTTTCAGATCCGGTAACCCCAATCAGAAACCCCTGGCTATTTTCCTTGTGGGCGAGACTCCCACCGGAGGTATCGAGGTAAGACAGTTCCGCGCCGCGCTTTCTCTCGGATCGTCGTTGGGGAATTCCGGGGCTGGAACCCTGCCCATCATCGGCCCCGGTTTTTCGGGCAGCCTCGATTCGCTGAGCAAGCTCATCCACTCGGACCCGACGCTGTTCATGGTGAATACCTGGACCACCAGCTTTCGCTCTCACAAGCAGTTCAGAAACCAGAGCAATCGGCCAACACACAATTTCGAGGTCGAGGACACGATAGCCATCAATGCCTTCGTCCATTACATTCGCACTGCCTGGCGCGACCAAGAGCCGATCGTCATTCTCACCGAAGAGCAGACCGCATTTGGAGCAGGCGTCACGGCCGGCAAATTAGCGCAAGCGGCGAGCGGCTGCTCAGTGAAAGGCAATGCCGCCGCGGCAGGCGGTGAAGTAATTCTCGATTCATGCGTATTCGCGGTTCCTTTCCCTCGTAATCTGTCGCGCCTGCGCAATGCAAGCGAGAGTCAGCAGCATATCCCGCGTTTCAGCGGCAATTCGCAGCCTTCCGAAGTTCCGCACACCGGACTCTTGCTCTCGCTCAAAGAAGAGCCGGGCGGCGGGGAGATCCCGACTTACTCGCGGCAGCAGACGCCCGTTTCTCAGGAATCTGTCCTTTTCACTATCGGAAGCCTGCTGAAAACCGGCGTCGTTCATTATGTCGGCATTTTTGCGACTGACCCGCTCGATACGCTGTTCCTGGCTCGTTACCTGCGCTCGGAATGCCCGAACGTGCGTCTGTTTGTGCCTAGCCCGGACCTGCTGTTCGAGCATGGTTCCGACGTCTCGGACTATTCGGGAATCCTTTCGTTGTCAAGGTATCCACTGTTCCCGTTCTCCCAGTTATGGAGCCGGGGACATAGCGGCATGCGAATCTTTCCCAGCGCTACGTCCGAAGCTATTTACAATGCGACGCTGGCAAGCATCGGAGTCCTTAACGGACATGTGTCGAACGGGCGAGACGAATTGAATCCATTTGATGGCAGACGCGCCCCCCTCTGGCTCACGGTTGCAGGCGGGAGCGGGTTTGAGCCAATCGCGGTTTTTGATTCAGCAACGCCGTTTGCCGGTCCGACGCCCGCCATGTCCGGCCAACCGGCGGATGCCAACTTCGTCTTCGAATACTGGCCCTTATGGAGCTATTTGTTTACAGCCATTCTCCTATGCTGTGTGGGATATTGCGCTGCCGTTTCCATTGCAAAGCCTCTTGGCTCGCGCATATTTGCGGTATTTTCAACCGATCCCCGGCAGTTCGAGAACTCGCAGCACGCCGCGGCGCATGCGCTTTTTTTATCCTGCATCGGCCTCTGCCTCACTACGATGACAGCCGTCTGGCTTGCGCCTCCCGGTCTGATCCTGCAGCAAAACTTAGCTCTCGAAGCTCCCCATGCCACCATTGGGTTCGGCATCGTTCTGCTTTTCGCCGGCATGCTGAGTGTCGCTTGCCTGCGTCTGCCGCGTTTCTTTCGACGGCGGAGTCCGCGCTTGCAGATCGCCGCTGCCGGAGCCTGGCTGCTGCTCCTTATTCCGATACCGATCTACCCGAGCTTTGTAAACCACCATGGGGGCAGCCTTCATCATCTCTGGATTCTCTATTGCGTTGCTTCCGCTATCTTGGGCTTGACCATCGGTTGTTCGCTGCTGCCGCTGAGAGGATTCACGAGGGCTCAGTGGGGATATGCCGCGGCTGAACTGGTTTTCCTGGCAGTCCCCATCGCCGCGATCTTCTTTGCATTCGGCGGTATTTCGGGCGACCATCCTGTTGACTTCCTCGCCGCCTACCGTTCGGTTGATCTCACCAACGGCGTGTCCCCGCTGATTCCGATTTCGATACTGCTCAGTATTGCGGGCGTAACCGCTTTTTTCCATTTGCGGCGGATCGCACATTTCGAAGACCGCCGGCCCTCCATTCCGGATATGAGCGGGGATGAATTCTGCTCGGATCTAAGTTCTCTCGAAAGTAAGACCAATCACCGCATTTCCGCCTTTCGCCCTCCCGCTGTGTGTTTTTTGGCGGCTTTGCCCATTGGAGCGTGGCTCACTGTTGCGTGTCTCGGCTCCTCACAGACACTAGAGAAAACGTTGATCGACCGCTTTGTCGTCCTTCTCGTCTTTGCGGCCGGCATCTTCATCGCGTTGGCCTGGATACGGCTTCTGACCGTCTGGTCCAGCTTCAGGGAATTCTTACAACAGCTTGAGCGGCACCCGATGCGCGAAGTATTTAGCTCTCTGCCGAAAGGGTACATGTGGTCCCCGGTCTGGCAGGGTGGCGGCCAAACGCGGACGCATGTCCTGATTACGCGCTCCATTGAGTGTCTGGAGGCGTTACTCGCGAACGACCGGACGCCGGCCAAATTAAAGAATGATGTACGTACAGGACTCAATTCTTTGCGGCCTCGCGTGCAGAGCCTGCTGGAAGCCTCGGCTAGGGGTATCCGTTTCGATCCGGCTGAATTTCGCAAGCTTGAGGACTCACTGCGGGAACTTGCCGATTTGGCCGTCCGATACTTACGGGTTAATCAGTGGGATTTCGGCCGTCATGAGCTGGAATCCGAACTTGCCACAAATGAAAAGACCGAAGCCAGCTCCACCAGCAAAGAGGTGCTGAACATTTGCGGCGAACTCGTCGCCTTCCGCCTGCTGGCATACATTAATTTCGTCTTATGGCATCTGGAAAATCTGGTCACCTACATCAGCGCCGCGTTCCTGCTGCTGGTCATCGCTCTGAACTCGTATGCTTTCCGCTCTCTCACTGTTTTTGATTGGGTGCTGGTTGTTATGTTCGTGGCACTTACCACGGGCATCGTGATTGTCTTTTCCCAAGCTGCTCGTGATCCGCTATTAAGTCGCATCACCGGAACGGAGAAAGGCAAACTTGACCGTAATTTCTTTACCCATTTAGTCTCCTACGGCGCGCTGCCGGCGCTCGCTTTGCTGGCGGCACATTTCCCAATGATCGGCCGGTTTTTCTTCTCCTGGGTGAAACCCGCTCTCGAGGCGATACACTAGGCCGGGCTAAATCAAAACTTACTAACACGCGTATGAGGTATATATATATGAAATCGGAGTTGTGTGAATGACTGGAATCGAACAGCTTAAACATATTGTTGTGCTGATGATGGAGAACCGTTCGTTCGATCACATGCTGGGGTTTTCAAAAATCCCCGGCATCGACGGGCTTTCGGGCAGCGAGACGAACCCCGACACAACGAACGAACCCGCTCCCGTGAAACCGCTCGCCGGCTACCAAGGGCAGCTCCAGCCGGACCCTGGGCATCATTTTGAAGACGTCAAGCTCCAGATCCATGGCGATCAGCCGGGCGAGGCGCCCATGCAGGGCTTCGTCAAAGCGTATTACCAGAAGCGGCGAGACGTGGCGCATTCGCGCGAGATCATGTATTGCTTCTCGCCCGATAAGGTTCCGGTGATCAAAACCCTGGCGGAAAATTTCCTCGTGTTCAACCGCTGGTTTTCTTCGCTGCCAGGCCCCACGATTCCCAATCGGGCGTTTGCGCACTTTGGCACCTCGTTCGGCAAGACGGATATGGATCTGTTCTATCTGAACGAGAAATACCCCACGATTTATCAACGCATGCTGGACAAGGGGCGCACGGCCAAAATTTATTACTACGATGCCGCCAGCGGAACCGTCGGCATGGCTTTCATTCTGAAGAACCAGCCGAAGATCTTTGGAACCTTCAATCAGTTCATGGCCGACTGCCAGTCGGGAAATCTGCCGGACTACAGTTTCATCGAGCCAAATTACACCGATCACGACGTTCCGACGGGGCGGATGCTGGCCTCCGATCAGCATCCCGATCACAACGTGCTTGCGGGCGAGGAATTTATCGCGTCGGTTTACATGTCGATTTTGAATAACGAGGAGCTCTGGAAGAGCACTCTGCTGCTCATCGTGTACGACGAGCACGGCGGCATGTACGACCATGTCGAGCCGCCCGCGTGCACTCCGGACGAGTTTCAAGATCCGACCACCGGATTTAAGTTCGATCGGCTGGGGGTCCGCGTACCGGCGGTTTTGGTATCTCCCTGGATTTCGAAAGGCACGGTGATCAGCGACCGCACCTTCGACCACGCCTCCATACCGGCAACGGTCACCAAGAAGTTCATTGGTGACTACACCGACCGCTCTTCGCGCGAGAAGGCAGCCGGCACGTTTCTGGACTTTCTGACTCTTGCTGAACCCCGCGAGGATTACATCGCTTTTCAAGTCGGGAATCACGCGCTCGGAGCGGCGGCGAATCCACCGAAGCCCGGCAAGAAGGCGGCGAAAGTGAGCGGCGCTCCTGACGATGCGCACCAGCCCGGCAGACCGATCTCGGGATTACTTCTCGATCAGGTGATCGGGTTGCAGAAAGTAGAGCGGACGCTGCCCCCCGATCGGCAAACCCATATTGATGTTTCGCAGATTACAACCGAAGGCCAAGCAAGCGCTTATATCCAAGCGATGATGTCCGTGCTGCATCCTCAGGTGGTGGTGGCAAGGCCATGACACGCGCGCTTCCGATTATTTTATTCATCTGCGGATGGCCGGCCGCTGCTTGCGCTCAAGGACTGCTGGGAACGGAATTCAGCCAGGAAGCGGCGCAGTTTAAGCAAAGCTGCACCAGCTTCCGCTCTCTTCCCGGATGCGGGCAACTGCTCGCGACCGGAACGCCTCTGCATATTACGGCTGGAACAATTGCGCCCGAAAACGGCGTCGGGTTCGGGCCTGCATTTGTATTCGACAAGAATCTGCCCGCCTGGCGCCTGAATCTGAATGCGGATGCGGTAGCCTCCACGAACGAATCCTGGCGCGCAGGTGTTTATCTCAAACTTGCGAAGACACCCACGAAACCCGTCAAGGTCATCATTCTGAAACAGAGGCCCACGCAGCCCTTAAAGGCCAGCCCGCCCGCACCGGCGCCCGAGTTCAACCTATATGTGCAGGCGATCTCGCTCAACCGGCTCGATCTTTATGGCCTCGGCAACGAAACGCCGCGCAACAGCCAGACGCTGTTTGGCATGCGCGAGACCGTCGCGGGCGGCAATGCCATTTTTCCGCTGGGATCGTCCGGTTTTGCACTGTATGGCGAACTGAACGGACGCTTCGTCGATATCTTCGCGGGCAGCGGGAATTCTGCCGTTCCGGCGGCGCAGCAAACATATGGAATGTGCGGCTGCCTGGCCGGCCTTTCCAGCCAACCCGGCTTCCTGCAGGCGGGCGAGGGCTTGAGATTCAGTCGCGATTTCCGTTCTCATTTCGACTTGGATTATGCGGCTGTGTTCCAGGAGTTTGTGGCTCCCTCGGACACGATCTATTCTTTCCGCCGGCTTAATTTGGATTTCTCGCATACGATTTGGTTATATGGGCGAACCGCGGTCATGGCGTCGGCTGCACAATACGGACCGGACGGAAGCAAGGAAGCACCGCACAGAGCCGCGTCCGTGCGGAACCTCTCGGGAAGCATCACTTTAGAAGCACGTCTTGCGGAATCGTTCTTGGCCGCCAGCCATGCTGTACCTTTCTATTTCCAACCGACGCTTGGAGGTTCCGATGTAAACGGGCAGCTCGGCCTGCCCAGTTATCCGGACTACCGCTTCCGCGCGCCCAATCTACTGCTGTTCCACGGCGCCTTCGAACACTCGATCTGGGGACCGATTGGAGCGGAGTTCACAGCCGATTACGGCAGGGTTGCGCTTACACATAGCGATTTGGGTTTCGACCATTTCCTGCACAGCTGGGGTGCCGGTATAACGATTCGCGCGGGAGGTTTCCCAAGACTGTCACTGCTGTTTGCCTGGGGAGGCCACGAGGGGACGCATACGATCGCTTATATAAGTCCGGGACTCTTGGGCGGGGCGAGCCGTCCCTCGCTCTTCTAGGTGATCCGAATGCCTGCCTTTCAGTTGAAAGATGGATTTGGTTTGGATGTCTCCATCACACCGGCAGCAGGTGCGCTCTCGAAGTACTTTAAGTCCGTACCGGACATGACACTCTCTAAGATCGATTTAGCCCAGTTCGGGAATCGTGATCTGTCCGACCCGGCAATTCGATCTGCCACCGGCGATCTCTCCTTCAGCCAACCTATTGATATCGGCACCAGCGGAGTAGAGCTGAAAGTGGCTGCGGACGTGGGTGGGACGCTTTCCATTTTTGTCCCGGATAAAGACGGCGCTCCATTGTTTCAGCCGGATCTTTTCGGCGACGAGATTGGCGTAAGAAAAAACGAGCGCTACATCTCAATGTCTTTACTGGCAAAGATCACCACGGATGTTTCCGTCTCTCCCGGAGATTTGACGTTTGGCTTCAGCGGAACTTCGTCAGTCTCGCTCCGCTATTACCAGCTTTTCAGCCAGGATCACAAAAAGCTCATGGACGCGGTGGAGGAAACGATTGCCCATTTTGCGATTCCAGCCGACTTGGACGATATCGATCTCATGCCGGTGGGAAGCCTTGCGACTACGGAGGGAACCGGCAACCTCAAATTCTCCGGTGCTGTCAATCTGCTCGCTGCCACGAACCCGCTGGCATCCGCCTCCCTTTCGGTTTTCGGAGCGCTCAAGGTAACCGGCGGCGCGGCGATTACGGTGGGAGCCGCCTTTGATTTTTCCGGAGACTACCAGGTCCGGATACACAAATCGGCTCTAAAGAAGTTCCGCCTGGGTTTTTACCGCAAGCTAGGCTCGCAATTTTCGATCTCGGCGAACGCGCAAGTATCGATCGCCGCGAAGCTAGGCGACAGCGATTTGTTTGTGGATCTCATTCGTGCGATTAGCTCCGACCCGGAAGAAGATTTAAAAGCGCTCCACAGTGCCGGGCTGTCGAACGACCAGATTCGGGACATCCAAAAAGCGGTCAAGAATGCTGTGGACCGCTCGCTTGCCGTCGGCGTCAGCGTGGAGTTGTCGAGCGCGCATGCAAAGGAGGCAATGTTTCTCTACGAGGTCGATCTGAATGCGATCCAGCCGGACGGCCGCGCGCTGCTGCACGAGGCGCTTGAAGGAAATCTCTCCGGCATTGTGGCGGCGGACGAAAAGCTGCCCCGTGGCATCTCGCTGCTCAAAACTCTGGTTTCGAAAACCAAAACCCTCCAGCATGCGCTGAAGGTCAACCTTCTCGGCATCTACAATTTCTCTCGGGTATCGTCGCTGATTGCGCAAGGCAGCGTTGGCTGGGACGGGACGACCGGAGAACTCGCGATCACCGACGACATCACCGCTTCCAGGATCGGCATTTCCACCTCGAACCTGGAAACAGACCCAAAGAAGCTGCGCCACGTGCTCGCGCAACGATTTCTGATCACCGCGGCATACTCGGCAGCCGCGAACATTCTGGATGCCGGTCCCCGGCTGAGCGCCGCTCACAGTTATTTCGATCTGAAGAGCGACGCGAGCGGAGCGGACATGCGAAATGATGTTGTGCTGGCCGCCGCCCTTGGGCTTTCCTCCGAACCGGATGCTCTGGAACGAATACCGCAGCACGTCAATCACTTCGGGCCGGCAACGGTCTATGCGGAGGCCGGCTACGACAACGAAGCATTCTACTCCGTATTTCTGGACCACGGACAACTGCGCGATTCGAGTGAGTACACGAGTGCCGCCCGAAGAGCGATTACGTTCATCGTCCGGGCGGGCGACCCCGACGAAGCCCGGCTTCTAATGGCAACCGACGATCGGCTGTTTGCAGATCTGTGCCGCATCGGTAATCCATCGTCGGCAGAATTCAGGAATGTCTTGTTGGACAGAGGGATTCCTGCGGCGGTCGTTCCGCTAGTCGGCGTCGATTATCTGAACGTGTGCTTTTTGAGAGACGCGTTGTGCTCCGCGGGCCAGGCGCTGCTTGCGATCCGGCAGTTCCTGGAAAAGAATCCACATACCGATCCGGGCAACCACAAGTTCAAAGAGCTCGCGGCCGCGCTTTCCAAGCACATGGCGCAAGTGGCGCAACAGGCTACCGAAGATTTCGGCGGACCCTGGGGCTTTACTGCGATGGCTCTGCTTCGCCGCTCCGCGAAGCAAAAATGGCTGCTTGTAAATGCCCATGTTGCCGGTGCGCTGGAGACTCCCGGACGGGCCGCCGTCGCGGCGCCGGTGTAAGCGCCTCTTGGATTGCGAGGCATGCTCAGGTGCGAGATACTCGAAGTACCGTGGCGTTGGGCGACACATCCGAGAAGGCGCGGGAGGTCTACTTCCGACGGCTTAAAGGAATGACCGCTTCGGAGCGAGTCGGGTTGGGCGCTGCGCTCTGGATTGCGGGAGATCGGCTTCAACGTGCGGCGTTGCGGGGCGAGAACACCTCCAGCGACGAGGCAGAGATCACGTTTCGAATCGCTGTGTCGCGGTTTGGACTGGAACTGGCGCGAAAGGCATACCGCAAATTGTAATGTCGCCCGCGGACGCCTTCGAGCCCCTCCGCTTCGCACTTGAACGAGCCGGAATTCGCTATGCAATAGGAGGCTCGTGGGCTAGTACGGCCTTTGGCGAGCCTCGCTTTACGAACGACGTCGACATCCTGGGCGAATTTACCGAGAAGAATCTCGAGCAGTTTCTGAAGAGGCTGCCGGACACCTTCTACGTAGATATGGACGAGGCCCTGACGGCAATTCGCCATGGCAGATCGTTCAATGCGATTTACATGCCGATGGCGTTCAAGTTTGATTTCTTTCCCGCGGCCGCATTCGCTCTCGGCCCGCAGGAGCTGGATCGCGCCATTTTTCTGGCCGGCACAGGGCTCACGAATGCACCAGCGCCTTTTGTAACACCAGAAGACATCCTGCTCGCTAAGCTCTTTTGGTTCAGGTTGGGTGGTGAGACCTCCGAAGTGCAGTGGCGCGATATACAAGGCATCGCCCGGAGTTGCGCGAACACTCTCGACCGCCGCTACCTGCAGGACGCGGCGGTCAAGTTGCAGGTTGGCGACCTGCTGGAGAGAGCGCTTAAAGAAGCTTAGGCGCGGCTCGCTGCCTCGCGTTTATATGACCTTGTTCGGGATGCTGCCGGCCTGTGCTATGCTCATAAAAGTTCCAACCAACTCTGGGAGGCACGATTGTGCCGTTTGGACCAGTTCATTATGAGTCAGAAATCCGGAAAGAAATATGAAGCTGCGGCTAAGCAGGTAGAGGCGACACCCTATCCGCTCACAGACGCCGTTTCGCTCGTTCAAAAGATCAAATTCGCGAAATTCGATGAGACGGTCGAGGTGCATATGCGCCTGGGGGTCGATCCGAAGCACGCTGACCAGATGGTGCGCGGCACCGTGGTGCTGCCGAACGGTCTAGGCAAGGCGAAGCGCGTGCTGGTGATTGCGTCCGGCGACAAAGTTCGCGAAGCGGAAGCTGCCGGGGCGGATTTTGTGGGCGGGGACGAGATCGTCAACCGCATCCAGAGCGAGGGATGGACCGGCTTCGATGCGGTGATCGCCACGCCCGACATGATGCGCTCAGTAGGGCGCCTGGGCAAGATTCTCGGGCCGCGCGGGCTGATGCCCAATCCCAAAACCGGCACGGTGACGACGGATGTCGCCAAGGCAATTGAAGAAACCAAGGCCGGTAAAGTGGAGTTCCGCGTGGATAAATCCGGCGTGATTCATGCGCCGGTGGGGAAAGTAAGTTTTTCGACGCCAAAGCTGCTCGAAAACGCGAACACGCTGATTCAGGCGGTGGTGAAGGCGAAGCCGTCGGTTGCCAAAGGCAAGTACGTGAAGAGCGCCACGATCTGCTCGACCATGGGCCCGGGCGTGCCGCTGGACGTGACCGGGTTTAACGCAAAGGCCATTTAGGACCGCGCATGAAGAATAAGGACGACAAACAAAAAGAGAGCGAACTGCTCAAGCGGGCGATCGAGGATGCGAAGAACATCTTCGTCACCGGTTTTGAAAAGCTGACGGTGGAGCAGGATTTCCAACTACGCAAAGCGGTGCGCGGGGCGGGCGGGAAATACCGGGTGGTGAAGAACAATGTCGCGGAGAAAGCGGCTGCGGAGACGCCGGCCAAGAGTCTGCTCGAAGATTTACGGGGCATGACGTCGCTCGCCTACACCTCGGACGACCCGGTGGCGCTGGCGAAAGCGCTGACCAAGTACGCGAAGGAAAACCCGGCGTTCACCTTTAAGGCAGGCATGGTGGAAGGCCGCGTGGTCGTCGCGAAGACGATCAACGAATTGGCCGCGTTGCCCGCGAAAGAAGAGCTTTTTGCGAAGCTTCTGTTCCTGATCAACGCCTGTTCGACGCGGCTGGTCCGGTCGATCAACGGCGTGGGCCGGAACCTGGCGGTAGTGCTCGATCAGGGGAGCAAGGAAAACAAATTCAAGCCGTAAGCGCGGCGAGAGAAATCATTCAGGAGTATAGGACAGGAAAATGGCGGATATTAACGCGATTGCAGAACAGATTCAGGGCTTGACGCTGCTCGAGGCTTCTCAGCTAGTCAAACTGCTGGAAGAAAAACTCGGCGTGTCGGCGGCGGCGGCTTCGGTCGCGGTGGCGGCGCCGGGAGCGGGCGGCGCGGCGGCAGCGGCCCCAGCCGAAGAGAAGACTGAATTCACCGTGGTGCTGACCGCGGCGGGCGCGAACAAGATCAATGTCATTAAGGCCGTACGCGAAGTGACGAGCCTCGGTTTGAAGGAGGCGAAGGATCTGGTGGATGGCGCGCCCAAGCCGGTGAAGGAAGGCGTGACCAAAGAAGAAGCGGAGACCCTGCGCAAGAAGTTCACCGATGCAGGGGCGACCGTGGAAGTGAAATAGAATTGCGAGACCCAGGCAAGGCGCGGAGCGAACTCCGCGTCGGCACGCTGAAGAGGCTGCTGAAAAAGTCGATTTTTCTAATTTCGCGAACGCAGAATCAACAACTTGCGAGCACGTTTTGAACGCAAATGGGACTTTTTCAGCAGCCTCTGAAGCGTGCGCCACGGTTTCTGTTGTTGTGTTATGCTGAAGTAGACGTCAAAGCCGGGGACGGTCCAGCATCAAAATTGCAGTCTCAGCAGCTTAAACTTCTCCCGTGGGCCTGATAGGGTCCGCGGGCTTTTGCATGCCTGAATTTCAGATTATATCCAAGTACCCGTTGTTTGCCCCTCGGGGTTTCTATTGGCTGCGCCAAACCCCTACACAGTCGTTATCGTCCATTGGATCGCCCTGCTTCACCGTTTTGATAGCCGCTGCCGCGTAGTTTTTGCCGTGGTTGGTAGCGAACTGCTACATGTCGTCAGTTTTGTCATTGGTTTTCCTAAAGGAATAGCGTAGATGCCCAACGTCGTGCCCAACGGTTCTCTTCGTGAGAGAGTCGATTTTTCCAAGATTAAGACCTCCGTTCCGATCCCCAACCTCATCGAGGTGCAGAAGGCGTCGTATGAGCGCTTTCTGCAGATGGACCTGCTGCCCAAGGAGCGCGAGGATGCCGGCCTCGAGAGCGTGTTCAGTTCCGTTTTCCCGATTTCAGATTTTCGCGGGCTGAGCCAGCTCGAGTTCGTCGATTATTCGATCGGCAACTGGGAGTGCAAGTGCGGCAACCTGAAAGGGCTGCACCACCTGCGCACCATCTGCCGCAACCCGAATTGCGGGGCGGAGATCCGCACCGACCCGTTTCATGCCGGCGATGTGTTGTGCCCGAAATGCGGGACCTTCAATAAGAACATCGTCACGTTTTGCAACCGCTGCGGCGATCCGGTCGGCCTGCAATTGAAATACGATGTCGCCGAGTGCGAGGAGCGCGGCATGACGTATGCGGCGCCGCTGAAAGTCACCATCCGGCTCACTGTGTACGACAAGGACGCAGAGTCGGGGACCAAGACGGTTCGCGATATTAAAGAGCAGGAAGTGTTCTTCGGCGAAATTCCGCTGATGACCGAGAACGGAACGTTCATCATCAACGGAACCGAGCGTGTGATTGTTTCGCAGCTTCATCGCTCGCCCGGCGTGTTCTTCGAGAGGGTGCAGGCGCAGGGATATTTCCTGGGCAAAATTATTCCCTATCGCGGAAGCTGGGTCGAGTTTGAATACGACAACAAGAATTTGCTGTATGTGCGCATCGACCGCAAGCGCAAATTCTACGGAACGGTATTTCTGCGCGCACTCGGCTTCAAGACCGATGCAGATATTCTGCATGCGTTTTATAAAATTTCGAAGATTTCGCTGAAGGACAGCAAACTGTATTGGGGAGTGAACGACAGCCTGGTCGGCATGAAGCTGTCGCACGCGATCGCGGCCAAGAACGGCGATCAGGTGGTGCAGCAGGGCCGCAAGATCACCAATTCGGTTCTCCGCGAGATTCAGAAAGCCAAAATCGAACAGGTGGAAGTCGCCTCGAACGATCTGGAAGGCGCCTATGTCGCCGCCGATGTGATCGACATGGAGACGGGCGAAGTGCTGATCGAAGCCAACCACGAGGTGACGGGGACGGCGATCGGCCGCATCGCGGAAGCCGGCATTAAAGATTTCGAAATCTTCTTTCCGGATCGCGACGAGGCCGGCAACGTGATCTCCGCCACCTTGCGCAAAGACAGCGTGAAGGCGCAGAATGACGCGCTGCTCGAAATCTACCGCAAACTGCGGCCCGGCGACCCTCCGACGCTCGACACAGCGACACAGCTCTTCCAGGGCATGTTCTTCGACCCGCGCAAATACGACTTTTCGCGCGTGGGGCGCATGAAGTTCAACATCAAGTTGTACGACAAAGCGGACGCAAGCTCGCTCGACAATCGCACGCTGAGCCAGAAGGATTTCACCGATACCATTCTTTACCTGCTGAGACTGCGGCGCGGCATTGGCGCGGTGGACGATATCGACCATCTGGGCAACAGGCGCGTGCGTGCGGTGGGCGAACTGCTCGAAAACCAGTTCCGCATCGGGCTGGTGCGCATGGAGCGCGCAATTAAAGAGAAGATGTCGGTGTACCAGGAAATGTCGACGGCGATGCCGCACGACCTGGTGAACGCGAAACCGGTGATGGCCGCGATCCGCGAATTTTTCGGCTCCAGCCAGTTGTCGCAGTTCATGGATCAGACCAATCCGCTGTCGGAAGTGACGCACAAGCGGCGTCTGTCGGCCCTGGGACCGGGCGGATTGTCGCGCGAACGCGCCGGATTCGAAGTCCGCGACGTGCACCCGACGCACTATGGGCGCATCTGCCCGATTGAAACGCCGGAGGGGCCGAACATCGGCCTGATCTCGTCGCTGTCGTGTTTTGCACGCATCAACGAATACGGCTTCATCGAGAGCCCGTACCGTCGCGTGAGGGAAGGCGTGCTGATCGACGAGGTGCGGGTGACCAACCCGGGGGATACGGATTTCCGGGTAGGCCAAGTGACGGCGCGCGAGACCATCGAAAAGACCAACCGCGGGCTGAGCGGCAAGAAGCAGCCGGCCGAATGCGAGGCCCACTGTGATTATCTTTCCGCCTGGGAAGAGGACAAATACATCATCGCCCAGGCGAATGTGACGATCGACGCCGCAGGACGCATTGTGGACGATTTGGTGAATGCGCGACAGGCGGGTAACTTCGTGCTGAAGCATCGGGACGAGATCGAGTATATGGACGTCAGTCCGAAACAGCTTGTCTCGGTGGCGGCCAGCCTGATTCCCTTCCTCGAAAACGACGACGCCAACCGCGCGCTAATGGGATCCAACATGCAGCGCCAGGCGGTTCCCTTGCTGCGCGCCGAAGCGCCTTACGTGGGAACCGGGATGGAGCGCGTCACCGCGCGCGATTCCGGCGCGGTGGTGATCTGCAAGCGAGCGGGCGTGGTCGATTCAGTGGATAGCGAACGCATTATCGTTCGCGTGGAAGGCGGTGCGCACGAAGGCCAAATGTCGCGCGAAGTCGGCGCCGATATCTACCAGCTCACCAAGTTCAAGCGCTCGAACCAGAACACTTGTATTAGCCAGAAGCCGATCGTGTACCAGGGGCAAAAAGTCGCCAAAGGCGATGTGCTCGCCGATGGCCCTTGCACCGAAGCCGGCGAACTGGCGCTGGGCCGAAACGTGCTAGTGGCGTTTATGCCCTGGCGCGGCTATAACTTCGAAGATGCGATTGTGGTCAGCGAAAAACTGGTCAAGGACGATTACTACACTTCGATTCACATCGAGGAGTTCGAGATCGAGGCTCGCGACACCAAACTGGGTCCCGAGGAGATCACGCGCGATATCCCGAATATCGCCGAGACGTTCCTGCGCAATCTCGACGAGAGCGGCATCATCCGCATCGGCGCGAATGTGAAGCCGGGTGACATTCTGGTGGGGAAGGTGACGCCCAAAGGCGAAACCCAGCTCACGCCGGAAGAGAAGCTGCTGCGCGCGATTTTCGGCGAAAAGGCCGGCGACGTGAAGGACGCATCACTCTATTGCCCGCCTGGCATCGAGGGCATCATTGTCGATTGCAAGGTGTTCTCGCGCAAGGGCGCGGAGCTCGACGAGCGCTCCAAGCAGATTCTGGAATTTCAGGAAGAGCGTCTGAAGCGCAACCTGGAAGACGAAAAGCGCATTCTGAGCGACGAGCGAGCCAAGCGGCTGGAAGAACTGCTCAGAGGCAAAGAGCTGCTGGCCGACCTGCACGACGAAAAGACCAATAAGAAGCTGCTATCGAAAGACGTGCCGTTCACGCGCGAAGCGCTGGAAAACGTGAAAGGGCGCGACTTGAAGCGCATGCGGCTTGCGAGCAAAGATCCTCGCATTAACGAGCAGATCGAAGAGATCGAAGAGATGACCTCGCGTCAGATCGCGGTGCTCGAAAAGATCACGCAGGAAAAGATCGTCAAGCTGCGCAAAGGCGACGAACTGCCTCCCGGCGTGATCAAACTGGTGAAGGTGTACATCGCCATGAAGCGCAAGCTTTCGGTCGGCGATAAGATGGCGGGCCGCCACGGAAATAAGGGCGTGATCGCCCGCATCGTGCCGGATGAAGATATGCCGTATCTTCCCGACGGGACGCCGGTGGAGATTGTGCTGAATCCGCTGGGCGTGCCCTCGCGTATGAATGTCGGCCAGATTCTCGAAACGCACCTCGGCTGGGCCGCCCAGAAGCTCGGATTGCATTTCGCCACGCCGGTTTTCGATGGCGCGGCGGAGAGTGACATCAAAGCGCGGCTTTCCGAGGCGGGCTTGCCGGGATCGGGCAAGGTGCAGCTCTGGGACGGCATGACTGGCCAAATGTTCGAGCAGCCGGTCACCGTGGGCTACATCTATATGCTCAAGCTGAGCCACCTGGTGGACGACAAGATCCACGCGCGCTCGATCGGGCCGTACTCGCTCATTACCCAGCAGCCGCTGGGCGGGAAAGCTCAGTTCGGCGGGCAGCGCTTCGGCGAAATGGAAGTTTGGGCGCTCGAAGCCTACGGCGCGGCTTACATTCTGCAGGAGCTGCTCACCGCAAAATCGGACGACGTCTACGGGCGCGCCAAGATTTACGAAGCCATTGTCAAGGGCGAAGCGGCCGCCGAACCCGGCGTGCCGGAATCGTTCAACGTGTTGATCCGCGAACTTCAGAGCCTGTGTCTCGATGTGGAATTAATGAAGAAACCGCAAGAGCTACCGGACCTGGCACATGCCGCGGATTAAACCAAGCTATCAGTCCTCAGCGGACAGCTTTCAGCTTGCTGGAAGCTGTTCGTTGATCGTTGAAAGCTGTTTGCTGAAAGCTGTTTGCTGAAAGGCATTAAAGGATAACTAATGTATCGTTCCTCTCCGTACGATAGAGCCAATCTCATTGCCGACTTCGACTCGATTCGCATCAGCCTGGCCTCCCCGGAAAAAATCCGGAGCTGGTCGCACGGCGAAGTAACCAAGCCGGAAACCATCAATTACAGGACCTTCAAGCCGGAGCGCGACGGACTGTTCTGCGCCCGCATCTTCGGTCCTGTCGCCGATTGGGAATGTCTCTGCGGCAAGTACAAGCGCATGAAGCACCGCGGCGTCATCTGCGACAAGTGCGGCGTGGAAGTGACGCTTTCCCGTGTGCGCCGCGAGCGTCTCGGACACATCGAGCTGGCCAGCGCCTCCTCGCATGTCTGGTTTTTTAAGGGTTTGCCGAGCCGCATCGGCTATCTGCTTGATATCACACTGCGCGAACTGGAGCGCGTGCTTTATTACGAAGCTTTCGTGATCATCGATCCGGGCGAGGCGACTGGGATCACGGCCGGCGAAGTCATCAGCGACGAGCGGAAGCGCCAGTTGGACCAGGAATTCCCGGGTAAATTCGTCGCCATGATGGGCGCCGAAGGCATAAAAGAGCTGCTGAAGAAGATCGATATCGAAGCACTGAGCCTGGAAATCCGCGAACGGATGAAGACGGAGACTTCGGCGCAAAAGAAGCTGAAGTTCGCCAAGCGTCTGCGCGTGGTCGAAAGCTTCCGCAAATCCGGCAACAAGCCGGAGTGGATGATTCTGGACGTGATTCCGGTGATTCCGCCGGAGCTGCGCCCCCTGGTTCCGCTCGATGGCGGCCGCTTCGCGACGTCCGATCTCAACGATCTTTATCGCCGCGTCATTAACCGCAACAACCGCTTGAAAAAGCTGATGGAGTTGCACGCTCCCGACGTCATTGTGCGCAACGAGAAACGCATGCTGCAGGAGGCGGTCGACGCATTGTTCGACAACGGCCGCCGCGGGCGTGTGCTGCGCGGCGCCAACAACCGGCCGCTCAAGTCGCTCTCCGACACACTTAAAGGCAAGCAGGGCCGCTTCCGCCAGAACCTGCTTGGCAAGCGCGTCGATTACTCCGGCCGCTCGGTCATCGTGGTCGGCCCCGAACTGAAACTGCACCAGTGCGGCTTGCCGAAGAAAATGGCGCTCGAACTGTTCAAGCCGTTTATCTATCACCGGCTGGAGCAGCGCGGCCACTGCACAACCATTAAGCAGGCCAAGGAGCTGGTGGAGCAGCAGGATCCAGTGGTTTGGGACATTCTCGAAGAAGTGATTCGCGACCACCCCATTCTTTTGAACCGTGCGCCCACGCTGCACCGTCTCGGCATTCAGGCGTTTGAGCCGGTTCTGGTGGAGGGCAAGGCGATTAAGCTGCACCCGCTCACCTGCACCGCCTTCAACGCCGATTTCGACGGCGATCAGATGGCGGTCCACATTCCGCTCTCGCCCGAAGCGCAGATCGAAGCGGCGACTTTGATGCTGGCGTCGAATAATATTCTTTCGCCGGCGCATGGCGCGCCGATCGCCGTCCCTACTCAGGATATGGTGCTGGGACTGTATTACCTGACCAAGATGCGCCCCAATGCAAAAGGCGCGGGCCGCACGTTTGCTTCCATCGACGACGTTCTGATCGCACTCGAAATGGGCGAAGTCGAAACGCTGACGCCAGTGAAGCTGCGGTACACCGGCCGGGTGATCGACCTGACCAAGGCCTTCGATAACCAGAACATCCTTTACACCGAGCCTATCGAGTTCAACAAGCAATACATGGACACCACGGTTGGCCGTGTGATTCTCAACGACGTGCTGCCCAAGGAGATGCCCTACATCAATGGCCTCTTGAAAAAGAAGGGCGACGGGCAGTTGGTTCAATACTGTTATCTGCGATTCGGCCTGCAAACGACCGTGCAGATGCTCGATGAAGTGAAGAAGCTCGGGTTCTACTATGCCACTCGCGCCGGCATCTCCATCGGCATCGACGACATGGTAGTGCCCTCCGAGAAGGCTGGGCTGGTGCACGAAGCCGAGCGGCTGGTGATCGAAGTCCAGCAACAGTATCAGGAAGGCGCGATCACCCAGTCGGAACGCTATAACAAGATCATTGAAATCTGGTCGAAGGTCACCGAAGCGGTATCGGAACGCATGTTCAAGAACATGGAAAACGACGACCGCGCCGGACTTCTAAACCCGATTTACATCATGGCGGACTCGGGCGCCCGCGGATCGAAGCAGCAGATCCGGCAGCTTTCGGGCATGCGCGGTCTGATGGCGAAGCCTTCGGGCGAAATCATCGAGACGCCGATTACGGCGAATTTCCGCGAAGGCCTGAACGTGCTGCAGTACTTCATCTCGACACACGGCGCGCGTAAGGGCTTGGCCGACACTGCCTTGAAGACGGCCGATTCCGGCTATCTGACGCGGCGGCTTTGCGACGTGGCGCAGGACGTTATTATTACCGAAGACGACTGCGGCACGAGCGACGGCATTTACGTCGATCCGATTATCGAGTCGGGCGAAATCATCGAGCCGCTGCGCGACCGTATCGTGGGCCGCGTGGCGCTCGAAGACCAGCGCGATTACGAGAACAACATCATCGTCGGCGTGAACCAGGAGATCACCGAAGAGCTGGCGAGCGCCATTCAAGCGTCCGGCATCGAGCGGGTAAAGATCCGCTCCGTGCTGACTTGTGAATCGAAGCGCGGCGTTTGCCGGCTTTGCTACGGCCGCAACCTGGCCACGGGCAGGATGGTCGAGCGCGGCGAGGCGGTCGGTATTATTTCGGCGCAGTCTATCGGCGAGCCGGGGACGCAGCTCACGATGCGGACCTTCCATATCGGCGGCGCGGCGACCCGTATCAGCGAGCAATCGACGCAGGACGCCAAGAGCGACGGCTTCGTGCGCTTCAGCAACATCAACACCGTCCGCAACAATAAGGGCGAGTTGATTGCAATGAACCGCAACGGCATCCTCATCATCGTGGACGACAAAAACCGCGAGCGTGAACGCTATCCGGTTGTCTATGGCGCGAAGATCAACGTTGAAGACGGTGCGGCGGTCAAAGCCAACCAGATCCTGCTCGAATGGGATCCGTACACCTTCTCGATCCTCACCGAGGTCAGCGGCACGATTCATTACAAGGACCTGATCGACGGCGTCACCACGCAGGAGCAGGTCGATGAGATCACCGGCAACATGCAGGTGGTCGTCACCGAAGCGGCCGATGAAAAGCGTTTTCCCGCTGTTATCGTCCGGCCGGAAGGTGGAACGCGCTCCGAGGAAAAGCGCTACCTGATGCCCACGCACGCGCACCTGATGGTGTCGGACGGCGAGCAGGCGCATGCCGGCGATGTGCTGGCGAAGATCCCGCGCGCCACCACCAAGACCAAGGACATTACCGGCGGTCTGCCGCGCGTTGTGGAACTGTTCGAGGCCCGCAAGCCGCGCGAAACCGCGATCATTGCCGAAATCAACGGCACGGTGAAATACGGCGAAGTGACCAAAGGCATGCGCAAACTGTATGTCGTCGGCGACGATGGCGTGCAGAAGGAATACTCAATTCCGCGCGGCGTGCACATCAACGTCCAGGAAGGCGAGCGCGTGCGTTCGGGCGATCCCCTGATGGACGGCCCGCGCAATCCGCACGACATTCTTGCCGTGCTCGGCGAAAAGGAACTGCAGCGCTATCTGGTCAATGAGATCCAGGAGGTCTACCGCCTGCAGGGCGTCAACATCAACGACAAGCACCTCGAGGTGATCTCGCGTCAGATGATGCGCTGGATCAAAGTCGAGGAGATCGGCGACACCGAGTTTCTGCCCGAAGAGGTTGTCGATAAGTTCAGGTTCCGCGAAGAGAACAATCATGTGATCGAGGCCGGCGGACATCCGGCGAGCGGCAAGCCCGTTCTGCTGGGCATCACCAAGGCCTCGCTTTCGACCGATTCGTTCATTTCGGCAGCGAGTTTCCAGGAGACCACGCGCGTGCTCACCGAAGCCGCTATCAACGGCAAGGTGGATTACCTGCGCGGCCTGAAGGAAAACGTCATCATGGGCCGCCTGATTCCGGCCGGCACCGGGATGGAGTACTACCGCAACCTGAAGATTGCCGGCGAGGACATCGTCGAAGAGGAGCCGCTGCCGGAAGCGGAAACGGCCTTCGAAAGCCTTCCCGATTACAGCGAGGAAGCCCCCGGCATCTACACCGGCGGTCTTTCCGAAGACCTGAGCGGCGAAGAGGCGCTCGGGGCCGAAGAAGGCTGAGGCGCAGTACCAAACGATCAAAACAAAAGGGCGGCCTCTCATGGGTCGCCCTTTTTGTTTCTGTGAATTGGCTTGGATCCTCCAGCGCGATGGGACAATAGTTGAGCTTAAGGAAGCCGGCGTGGCAAGCAGGCCGTGCTTGATGCCGCCGAAGGCGGATAACATCGAGCTAAAAACCGTTCGGCAAACGTAGAAGAAGGCCATCCATTGTCCGACAACGGCAAATCCGGAAGAGTGAACCGATACCTGCTTTAATACGGGTAAGTAAACTGTGAGATCGATCGCCACACTGGTAACAAGATTTCTTGTCATTTTCCTTATCGTTGGGGCCATTTACTGCCAGGCCTCGCTCACGTTGGCTCAACGGGAAGCGCTCGCACGTCCCCTTCTACTCCATGCCGAGGCCATCGCTGCCAGCTACGATCCCGCAACGCGAGCGTTCATCCTGTACCGTGCCGCCGGTGCCTGGATTGATCTCGACCGTCCCCACGCTATCGAGCTCTATAGGCAGTCTTTCGACTCTGCCCTGCTGATTACTTCCCGTTCACTCCGAAAAGCTGCCGAACACGACATTCTTGAGGAACTTCTTCCCCTCTCCCCGCGTTCGATGTTGAACCTGCTTAAGCGAGCTGAACCTGAAACCCAGAAGCTCCTTTACAAAGCCGCGATCAATTTTTCACTGATGCAGGGCAACCGACTGCCCGAAGCGATCCAGGCCTTCGATCAAGCCTCCGCCGCTGGAGTATTCTCCGAATCCACAACCACTAGTCTGCTGCTCGCCCTGCCAAAGGCTGACGAGGCCGGCCGAGTCCACATTTTCAACACCGCATTTGCAGTCTACCGATCGAAGCGGTCTGATCAGTCGGTGGTCTGGACCGCGTCAAGGCTCGTTGCGCGCTTCTGGCAGGATCTACCCGCTAACGACGTCCTTCGCGCAATCGATATAGTACTCGCCCGTGCTTCCGAGAAATATAAACAGGAACCCTTAGGCGCGGCTAGCATCGGTTACGGTAAGAATAGTCTCTCGTACAGGACGTATACCGATATCGAGCTGTTCGCAGTTTTTCCGGCTCTGAGTCGACTGGATCCAACCCGAGCCGCAGCACTCCTTGCAGCTCACCCGGCGGTTGCCGGCTACCTTCATAGATTTCCAAATGGTCTGCCGTCCTTTGATATTGCAGGATTCTATCCTGGATCGGGCCGTGTAGGTGTTAGCCCTCCCCAGCAGCTTCCTCTAGGGACCGCAACCTATGCTACCGAGAAAGGTGCTCACTCTATGTCTTTGTCACCGCTCGACATGGGGCTGGAGTTCACGATTTCGCTAAACCTCGCCGAGCGATTGGGCGTCACTGGCTCTGCTATTCCGGCTCAGCCAGGCTCGCCGGAGGCGGCTCTCCTGGGTACCGGAAATACATGTCCGGCTGACGTCGCGCATATCCTCGCGTCTGCGGATACTGTCCCTGTCAGCCGCCGTGTTCCCTTCATCTGCAGTGGGCTTTACGGCAACTCGTGCAGCTATATGGAGGAATTTCCCCGGGCCAACATTTTTAACGCGCTAGCCGAGCGTTGCACCTACTATCCAGGAAAACCAAGTGCGATGGCCGCGCTATCGGCCGAGGTCAAGCTTCTTGCGCAGATTCCTGCTGATCAACGACCGAACTACCTCGCAAACGCCGCAGACCTCTATTTGCGTTTGGGCGAGCGGAATCTGGCTGCTTCCGTTGTGCAAACCGGGTTCGAGATCGCCAGAGATATGTTCGCCACAGAAAGTAAATCGATGATCTACCGGTCTTTTCCGAAGGCCGTCTGGCCAGCAGCGGAAACATATCGCAGGATGATCTCGTTGGGCGTAAATGCGAATTTCGAGAAGACTGTCTCGGCAGTCGAAGCCATTCCGGACCCCGAATTGCGCGAATTAGAGAGACTCATGCTGGCACGCTCGCTCCTCGGCATTCCCGTACGGCAGTACCTTATCGTTAACGCCAGCGGCCACTTGAGCGGTGTGGATGAAATCGACTACGAAGGCTTCTGACCCAAACAAAGGGTTACTCTTTGTCTTCAATGAAGGCGGATATGCACGGTCGCGGCTCGGTAGCTGTAGTTTTATGCCGGCTGCGGGCTGCCGCCGCCCATCAGACCCGGAAGCGGGTTGGGATGCGGTGCAATGACGGTGCCGTTATCGGGCGGATTCGAGGCTGGAGCGGGCTTAGGGCCGGACCACTTCGGCAGTGGCTTGCCATTGATCAGATCCGTCACCTCCTTGCCGTCGAGCACTTCGCGCTCGAGCAGCGATTCGGCGATGCGCACCAAGGCATCGGAACGATCAACGATAATCTGCTTGGCCCGGTTGTAGCCGTCTTCCACCAGCTTTCTCACCTGCTGGTCGATCTTGATGGCGGTACTTTCGCTGTAGTCGCGATGCTGGGCAATTTCGCGGCCGAGGAAGATCTGCTCGTCCTTCTTGCCGAAGCTGAGCGGACCCAGTTCGCTCATGCCCCACTCGCAGACCATCTTGTGAGCCATCTCGGTGGCGCGCTCGATGTCGTTGCCCGCGCCGGTGGTCATTTGATCGAGAAAAATCTCTTCGGCGATGCGGCCACCCATCAGAATGGCGAGCCGCGCTTCCAGATATTTCTTGTCGTGCGAGAGTTTGTCGTCCAGCGGCAACTGCATGGTGAGGCCGAGCGCCATGCCGCGCGGAATAATGGTGACTTTATGCAGCGGATCGGCGTGTTCGAGCAGAGCGGCCACCAGCGCGTGGCCGGCCTCGTGATAGGCGGTCATGCGCTTTTCCTTATCGCTGATGAGCATGCTCTTGCGCTCCACGCCCATCAGCACTTTGTCCTTGGCGAGCTCGAAATCGTATTGCGTGACCACTTTGCGATTCTGACGCGCGGCCACGAGCGCCGCTTCGTTGACCAGGTTGGCCAGATCGGCGCCGGCAAAGCCTGGGGTCCCGCGCGCGATGATCTTCAGGTCCACATCGTCGGCGAGCGGGCTCTTCTTGGTGTGAACACGTAAAATGGCCTCGCGCCCGCGCACGTCGGGGCGGTCCACGACCACGCGGCGGTCGAAGCGCCCGGGGCGCAGCAAAGCCGGATCGAGCACATCCGCGCGGTTGGTGGCTGCGACCAGAATGACGCCTTCGTTCGATTCAAAGCCGTCCATTTCGACCAGCAACTGATTGAGCGTTTGTTCACGTTCGTCGTGCCCGCCGCCGAGACCGGCGCCACGATGCCGCCCAACGGCATCGATTTCGTCGATGAAAATGATGCAGGGCGCGTTCTTCTTACCCTGTTCGAAAAGATCACGCACGCGGCTGGCGCCCACGCCTACAAACATTTCGACAAAATCCGAACCGGAGATGGAGAAAAACGGCACATTGGCTTCACCGGCGATAGCGCGTGCCAGCAGAGTCTTGCCGGTACCCGGAGGGCCAATCAAGAGCACGCCTTTGGGAATCCGGCCGCCGAGCTTTTGGAACTTTTGCGGCTCGCGCAGAAAGTCGATGATTTCGGTCAGCTCTTCCTTGGCTTCCTCAACGCCGGCCACATCTTTAAATGTGACCTTCTTCTGCTGCGAAGAATGTAGCCGGGCGCGGCTCTTGCCGAAGCTCAGAGCTTTGTTGCCGCCGCTCTGCATCTGGCGCATCATGAAGATCCACAAACCGAGCAGGATCAGAATGGGAACCGCGTTGAAGAGAATGCTGAGCCAGGCGTTTCCGCTCGACTGCTTGGAATTCCAGCGCACACCCTTCTCCCGAAGCATGTTGTAGACTTCCGGGTAATTAGCCGGAATCTCGCTGTGAAACGGAACCGCGGCGCCGTTGGCGATCATGTTCCCGGTCACATCGGTGCCGGTGATAGTCGCGTTCTTGATTTGGCCGTTTTGAATTGCGGTAACGAAATCCGAGGTGGATAGATTGTGGGGCGCGGGGCCTCTGCCGGTCTTTACGGCCATGTACACCAGCACGATGGCGCACACGATAATGACCCAAAAGACCGCCGTTTTTACATTTGAACTCATGAACTCACCTATGAGCGGCGCCTGGAAAACCCGGGAATCGCCCCGTTCACTTCTCCTAAATTAAAGACGCTAAACCTCTGTTTTTAGATTCATAGAGGGCGATATTCCTCATTCTCAGGCGCGATAGAAGAGGCGCAGGCGCCGGCGCGTTCGCTCGCCAGCCCGAAACTTCGCCGCGACACCGAAGCGCCTTACCCATACAATTTCGCCGCCCGACCAAGCCACTGGCCAATGCCGGCGTTCCCACAACAGAACCCGGTGCTCCTGGAACAGCGACTTGATCTTCTCCGCAGTCTGGTGACCCGGCAGCAATACCGCATCGCCAGGCGTCCAGTTGCGAACCGATATCCTATAGTCCGTCCCCTGGTTTTGCAGAGCGTCTGCATCCAGCTCCGCCACTTCTGTCCAAACTTCGCGATCTTCCTTGAAATTAGCACAAAATGAAGGTTCCTGCTCAGTGGTTTCCAGATAAATTGTGCCCGCCCCCACAGGAAGTTCGCATTTTTCGTTCACCTTCAAATCAATACAGTAATGACGCTCGGCGGGGCCCTGGAGAAGCGAGGCGAGGCGCAGTTGGCCGTAGGAGCGCAAGGCGTCCACTCCGGGGACCAGGACTCGATCATGGGCCTGGTTACCTGCGCAAACCTCAAGTATTGCTTCAATGTGGCGGAAGTCGAGTGAACGAAGATCGCCGCGCACGGCGAGCAGGGCACGGCGGAGTACTCTACGGCGTACTGGGAGACTAAGCTCCAGAAGCGGGTGGACATCCAGGATCAGGCCGAAGCGGCTGGGACGGCAAATGCGCTCGAAAAGCGGTTCGATCTGCCTGGCCCAATATTCCTCCTCGTCGCCGGCGAGGGCGGCAGTTGCGGCCAGGACCGCTTCGAGATTGGGGTTGAAGTGCTCTACAAGGGCGGGCAGGATCTGATTGCGCAGGCGATTGCGGCTAAAGCGCGGATCGGCATTGGAGGAATCTTCGCGCCAGGCGATGCGGTTGGCCGCGGCCCACGCGCGCACCTCGGCGCGGGTGGTTGTCAGAAGCGGCCGAACGAAGCCGTCCGGAGTGATAAGGCGCATACCGGCCAGCCCGGCCAGACCTGAGCCGCGGA